>NZ_JBMLSM010000116.1:0-9686 GCF_049240505.1 Novosphingobium sp. | reverse complement strand
CCGTCCGCTCATGGAGTTTCTGCAACCTGGCCTTGAGCTTGGCGACCGTCTTCATATCCGCTGTATTCCCTGTCTTTTTTATTGCCCCAGTGCGAAAGCTTCGCGCGCGGCTGCTTCTATCGCTGCTTCATCGGGCGTGCCTTTGCCGACCACCCAACTGCCACCAACGCACAGAACAGGGTCGAAACCCAGCCACTCCGGCGCGGTGGCGGCGGTAATGCCGCCCGTAGGGCAGAATTTGCATTGATGGAACGGTGCTGCCAGCGCCTTGAGCGCGGGAAGACCGCCGGAGGTAGAGGCGGGAAAGAATTTGAAGTGCGTCAGACCAAGATCAAGCCCGCGCATGATATCCCCCGCGCTGGCGGTGCCAGGCAGGAACGGGATGCCCGAAGCGACAGCCGCCTTGCCGAGATTTTCGGTAAGGCCCGGTGAAACGATGAATTCCGCACCTGCATCAATGGCGGCCTTCAGTTCATCAGGATTGGTGACAGTGCCCGCACCGACAATCGCGCCTTCGACCGCCTTCATCGCATGGATGACATCAAGCGCAGCGGGCGTGCGCAGCGTGACTTCGAGGACGCGCAGGCCGCCCTTGACCAGCGCACGCGCGATGGGGAGCGCATGATCGACGTTTTCGACGACAAGCACCGGAATGACCGGCGCGGTGCGCATGATGGTTTCAATCGGCTTCATGGCGTCTCCCTCGCGTTCTTCTGGCCCGTAGCGAAGGGTGGGCTTAACGCGAGTCAGCCGTATTGTGCACCTGCTAAGGCCGGGTGCATAGCTATTCTTGGGTTGCGATCACACCGCCGAACTGAATTGGCGTGCGCCCGAACGCCACGCATCAAACACGGCGGCGATGGAACGGGCATAAGGTTCGTTGCCCGATTCCAGCGAAAGAATGCCGCCATCGATCCGGGCAAGACCGCGTGCGATGAACGGTTCTAGGCGATCCCGGTTGGTAGCCATCAGGTCTGCCGGAACTTCGGCCCTGCCCCGGCACAGCAGATCGGTGATGATCTGGCCCCGGCGGCGGTCCTCTGCCGTGCGCACCACGCCCTTGCGCCCGGCTAGCTGGTCTGCGCCGATGAGCATACGGTAGCGGCCGGCATTCTTTTCGGTCTGGACGAAAAGATCGGGAAATTCGCTGATGGATGAAGCACCCAGACCGACAAGGACAGGCGACTGGTCTTCGGTGAAGCCCTGAAAATTCCGGCGAAGCGTGCCGTTGCGGGCGGCAATCGCCAGATCATCGCCGGGCAAGGCGAAATGATCGAACCCGACAGCCTGATAGCCTGCGGCCATCAACCGGGCGTGTCCTTCGGCAGCCATGCGGAACCGGTCGCGCTGGCCGGGGAGTTCGCTGGCATCGATACGCTGCTGGCGCGGGATCATGTGCGGGACATGCGCATAGCCGAACAGCGCAATCCGGTCTGCCCCCATCGCCACCGATTGGTCGAGCGTATCGGACAGAATCTCGTCAGTCTGGAACGGCAGGCCATACATCAGATCGAAATTGATCGAATCCACGCCGCCCTTGCGCAAACCTTCAACCGCCCGTTCGATGTCATCGCGCGGCTGAACACGCCCGATGGCAGCCTGCACGCGCGCATCGAGCGTCTGCACCCCAAGGCTGGCCTTGATAACGCCAATGCCCCGGATCGCGGTGAACCAGCCGGGTTCCAGCGTGCGCGGATCGAGTTCGATAGACAGGACCGGGCTTTCCAGCCGAAAATGCAGTGTCAGGCTATCGATCAGGCGCACGAAATCGGTGGGTTTGATCGCGTTGGGACTGCCACCGCCGAACGCGATGCGCGCAACCTTTACCGACGGGTGCAGATGGCGGCCAACCAGTTCGATCTCGTGATGCAGAGCTTCGAGATAAGCGGTCAACCGCTGAGTCTTGTTGGCAGCACCGGTGTTGCAGCCGCAATACCAGCAAATTTCCCGGCAATAGGGGATGTGCAGATATAGCGAGACGTTGCCGCGCAAGGCCCGCAAAGCATTGGCCTGACGTTCCTCAAAGCTCTCTTCGACGAATTCGGCGGCTGTGGGATAGCTGGTGTAGCGCGGGACGGGGCGTTCCAGCAGTTCGGGCCAGTATGTCCAGTTCCCAAGGACTTCGGGGCCGGTCATCATGTCAGCAGCCATCGGATTCGTCCTCACCATCGTCGCCGTTTCCGCAACAGCTATCGGTGGCGAGGCGCTTGCGCATTGAGATATGACAAACCTTGCAGCAGGGCAGATTCTTGCTGCCATCATCCTTGCCGGGCAGACGGACGGGAACCATGCCTCCGCTGCCACCGCACGAGGCAACCATGATCCATTGCGCGCTGGCCGGGGCCGGTGCCGCCATTTGCAGGATGGCCAGCGGCGCGAGAAGGCGGAGTGCGCGGTGGCTCATGGTTCGCGCTCCTCGTCTTCGATCAGGATGCGCGCAGCGGCTCCATCCAGATCACTGAACTGCCCGCGCTTCAATGACCAGAAGAAGGCAACCAAACCCAACAGGCCCATGCCGAGCGCAATCGGAAGCATGAAAGCAACACCGTTCATTTTGCTTCCCCTGCAAGGCGCAGCGAATTGGCCACGACGATCAGGGAACTGGTGGACATGGCGATTGCAGCGATAAGCGGGGTCACATGGCCAAGGATCGCCAGTGGCACCGCCAGCATGTTATACCCGATAGCCAGCACGAAGTTCTGGCGCACGACACGCATGGTCTGGCGCGAAACGCGGATGGCGCGGGGAATGGCAAGCAGCGAATCCGCCGTGAACACCATGTCCGCTGCCTGCCGCCCCACATCGCTGGCCGACCCAGGCGCAATCGATGCGTGAGCGGTGGCCAGCGCGGGACCATCGTTCAGTCCGTCTCCCGCCATCATCACCATGCGCCCGGCGTTCTGCAAACGCTGGATCGCCTCCTGCTTTTCCGCCGGGGATGCTGCGGCTTGTGCGGTCAGGCCCGTAGCGCGCGAAACGGCAGCGACGGCCGGGACCGAATCCCCCGACAGGATCGAGGCTTCCACACCCAGCATTTCAAGCCGGGCTAGGGCTTCGATTGCATCGGGACGCAGGCGATCCGCAAAGGGAATGACGCGCACCGCATCACCTTCGATCCTGAGAGCAGTGGCCATGCCTTGCGCGGCGGCTGGCCGACCGAGGCCTACTGTCAGGCCATTCCAGCGCGCGGTAACGCCCTGCCCCAGCTCTTCGCGCACGTCCTCAAGCATGGCGGCCTGCACGCCACGCGCGCCGAGCGCCTGCACAAGGCCAAGCGACAGCGGATGGCGGCTGTGGCTGGCCAACGCGAGCGCGACCGACGCCTGTGGCGCAGACATCGCGCCAAGTGCCACTTCATCGGGCACCGGGCGGCCGAGCGTGAGCGTGCCGGTCTTGTCGATCAGCAAGCGGTCTACTTCAGCCATGCGTTCGAGCGCAGAGCCATCCTTCACCAGCACGCCCTTTTTCAGCAGCGCGCCTGCCGCCACGACTTGCGCCACAGGCACGGCAAGCCCCAAGGCGCAGGGGCACGTGATGATCAAAACGGCGATGGCGATGACCAGCGATTGATACCAGCCAGCGCCAGCGATCATCCATCCGGCAAAGGTCAGCGCCGCCAGCGTGTGGACCGCTGGCGCATAGAGGCGCGCGGCGCGATCTGCGATGCGCACGTATTTCGAACGGGACTGCCCGGCGGCTTCCATCAGCCGGGCTATTTCGGACAGGGCGGTGTCCTGCCCGATGGCGGTTACTCGCACGTCCACCGGGGCATCGACATTGAGCGTGCCGGCATGGACCAGCGTTCCCGGCCCGGCCTGAACGGCTGCGCTTTCTCCGGTCAGGAGCGATTGGTCGAAGCGGGTCTGGCCGCGCAGGACTTCACCATCGGCGGCAAGGCGCTCCCCAGCGGCCACGCGCATCAGCATTCCCGGTTGAAGCGCCTTCGTATCCAGCCAGCGCGTTGCGCCATCGGCGGCGACAACCATCGTGCCGGTGGCGACCTGCCGCAGCAGAGCATCGACCCCCGAACGTGCGCGATCACGCATCATCGCATCGAGCACGCGGCCTGCGAGCAGGAACATGAGCAACATGAGCACGCCATCGAACCACGCCTCTGCCCCGCCCGTCAGCGTTTCATAGAAGGACAGCCCAGTGGCGATGGTAACGCCGATGGAAATCGGCACGTCCATGTTGGTCTTGCCGTGGCGCAAGACCTTCCAGGCCGACGAGAAGAACGGACGGCCCGCATAGGCAATGGCAGGGACGCCAATCAGCGCCGAAACCCAGTGGAACAGCGACCGTGTGGTGCCCTCGGCACCCGACCAGACGCTGACCGACATCAGCATCACGTTCATGCAGGCAAAGGCCGCAACGCCGAGCGGAGCAAGCAGTGGCTTCACCGCCGAGACAGGCTCGGCCTCGATTTCACGCGGCTGCGCATCGAAACCGGTGGCGGCAAGTGCGGCGACAAGCGCGGGCGTTTCGATGCCGGGCTGGTGGACGACCTCTACCGTGCGCGCGGTGAGGTTAGTGCGTGCGCTGGCAACGCCTTCCATTGCAGCCAAGGCCCGCTCGACTTTGCCCATGCACCCGGCGCAGTGCATTCCCGGCACGGCAAGGATCGTGTGGACAGGCGCGCTTTCCGCGATGGTCAGGTTTCCGGCAGGAGCGGTCATTGCACTTCGCCCACTGTGCGCCAGATCTGGCCATCGGCCTCAACCTTGACGCTCAGGCGCCAGCGGCCTGTCTCCAGTGGTGCGACATAGCGTCCCGGCGCAACCTCTTGCAGCGCCAGCGCCGTAGTGGGCCGCTGACCGAGCGGATGTTCGGCAATGGCAGTGACTTTCGCTGCGGCAAGCGGCTTGCCCAGACTGTCTGCCAGAACGATACTTGCCCGACCGGCCTGATCGCGGACGACATCGCCCTTCCAGCCGAGTGCCTGCTCCTGCTCGGCCTCTTTCAGCCAGCCGTTGAATTTCTGGCTGGCAACATAGGAATTGTCGACCACCACACCGCCAAAGGTGGAGCTGGCGAGGCGGGCCATCAGAACATTGACGGCAATCACAACAGCAAAGAAGCTGACAAGGATAGCTGCCATCTTCCGGCCAGTGAACGGGCGGGCATTACGGCGCATCTGGGTCATTGGCCGTTTCCTTCTGCGGTGGTGAACGTGGTTTCGCCGCGATCCATGCCGCCTTCCTTATCGCCAGAGGTCAGGACGAAAGCGAATTCGGCGGGTTTGCTGCCACGCGGACGGACTGCGTAGACACGCAGGGGTTTGGTCGTATCTGCGAGGACTTCGATGGTCAGCACGCGCTTTGCGGCGGCTGCATCCATCTCGTCGGTAAACATGGCACCGCCTTCAAGACCATCGAGCGCGATATTGAACGTGCGCGGGCGCGCTTCCATGTTGCGCAGCTTGAGCGTGAAGGCATTGCGGATCGCGCCGTCGGACAGCGTCACGTATTCAGGATTGCGATCCTTGGCGACCGAGATGTCGAGCCGGGCGCGCTGGCCGAGCATGAACAGAAGGGCCAGACCGATACCGCTCCACACACCGAGATAGACCAGCATACGTGGGCGCAGGATGGTCTTCAGAAGTGGGGTCGGTTCCTCGCCACGCTTTTCCTTCTCGGCATCATCCAGCGTGCAATAGTCGATCAAACCGCGCGGGCGGCCCACATCGGCCATCGCCTTGTCGCAGGCGTCGATACACAGGGCGCAGGTGATGCAGCCGATCTGCGGCCCTTCGCGGATGTCGATGCCGGTGGGGCAGACGGCGACGCACTGCATACAGTCGATGCAATCGCCCAGCGGGGTTGCGGCTTTCAGGGCGGACTTCACCGAACCGCGCGGTTCGCCGCGCCAGTCCTTGTAGGTAACGATCAGGCTCTTTTCATCGAGCATCGCGGTCTGGATGCGCGGCCAGGGGCACATGTAGACGCAGACCTGTTCGCGCATGAAGCCGCCGAAGATGAAGGTCGTCATCGTCAGCACGAACGTGGTGGCATAGGCCACGGGCGCAGCAGTGCCGGTCCAGAATTCGTATTGCAGCGTAGGCGCATCGGCGAAGTAGAAAATCCACGCGCCGCCAGTGGCGAAGCTGATGCCGAGGTATATCCCCCACTTCAGCGTGCGCTTGCCGATCTTGGCAGCGGTCCACGGCGCTTTCTGCAGGCGGAGCTGGGCATTGCGATCACCGTCGATCAGCCGGTCAACATGCTGAAACAGATCGGTCCACACCGTTTGCGGACAGGCATAGCCACACCAGGCACGACCCACCGCAGAGGTGACGAGGAACAGGCCGATGCCTGCCATGATCAGCAATCCGGCAACGAAGTAGAATTCGTGTGGCCAGATTTCGATGTCGAACATGAAGAAGCGGCGATTGGCGAGATCGATCAGCACCGCCTGATCGGGAGCGTAGGGGCCGCGATCCCAACGGATCCACGGCGTGCCCCAGTAAATGAGAAGGCACACGGCCATGACCAGCCACTTGAAGCGCCGGAACGCTCCGTCGATGGCCTTGGGGAAGACCGACTTGCGCTTTTCGTACATGCCGATCTGGTTTGAATTGCCCGCGCTCAGTTTGGGATCGTGCGCAGTCATGACCGTGTGTCCTTGATCGTGTTCAGTTTGTGTCAGCAGCGGGTGGCGCTGCCTCAGCAGGCGCAGGTGCTTCTTCACCGCCGCCCAGCGAGTGGACGTAAGTAGCGAGCATCTTCACCGTGACCGGATCGAGGCGATTACCCCATGAAGGCATGACCCCGTACCGGGCGTTGGTCACCGTCTGGGTGATCGCCGCGCGGCTCCCACCATAGAGCCAGATCGCATCGTTGAGGCGCGGCGCGCCCACGGAGCGATTGCCCTCACCCGCTGCGCCGTGGCAGACTGTGCAGTTGTCGGTATAAAGCTGGGCGCCACGCTGGGCCGAAGCACTGGGCTTTTCCTCACCCGCCAGCACGCGCACATGGCTGACCACATCCTGCACTTGCGCAGCGTTCAGGATGCCATCGCGACCGAATGCGGGCATCTGGCTCATCCGCGTGGCATCGTCGCCGGGCTGGCGGATGCCGTTGACGAGCGTCTGATGAACAGTGGCAACATCGCCCCCCCACAGCCAATCGTCATCGTTGAGGTTCGGATAGCCCGCGCTGCCCGCAGCCCCATTACCGTGGCACTGGATGCAGTTGACCTTGAAAGCGGCACGCCCACCATCGATGGCAGCGCGGCGCAGGCGGGGATCGGCGGCGATCTGTTCGATAGACGCATTGCCCAGTTCGGCCATCAGGCCCGCCTTGCGTGCGGTTTCGGCCTTCATTTCTTCATCCAGCATACCGCGGCTGGACCAGCCGAGCGTGCCTGCGGTCGCCTTGTCGATCAGCGGCCACGCAGGATAGGCCACGCAATAACCGATCGAGAAAATGATGCAGGCGTAGAAGCTCCACAGCCACCAGCGCGGCAGGGGATTGTTGAGTTCTTCGATACCGTCCCACTCGTGGCCGACGGTTTCGACGCCGGTTGCGTCGTCAATCTTGGGATTAGACATCGCTTTCGTCCTTGAAGATCGAAGTGGCGGCATCGCGGTTCAGCGCCTTGGCGCCGGGGCGGAACGGCCATGCGCTCAAGCCCACGAAAATCGCCGTCATCATCAACAGCCCCCAGCTGTCGGCCAGATGCCGCAGCATGTCGTAAGTGGAGTGCGCGCTCATCGGCCCTTCTCCTTCGCCAGGGCTTCCTGCGCTGCGGGCGCGTTCACATCGACCAGCGTGCCGAGCATCTGGAGATAGGCGACAAGCGCATCCATCTCGGTCAGGCGCTTGGGATCACCGTCGAAATCACGCGCCTGCGCCTTGGGGTAGCGCTTCTTCAGATCGGTGGCGTCGGCTTCGGGATCGGCCTGTGCTTTCAGGTCGTCATTGGCCTTGGCGATATCGTCCTGCGAATAGGGGACGCCGACCTGATAGAGCGTGCGCAACGTCGCGCTCATGTCACCCATGTCGAGCTTGCGCTCTGCCAAATGGGCATAGCCGGGCATAATCGATTCCGGCACCACGGCGCGCGGGTCTTTCAGATGCTGGACATGCCATTCGTCGGAATAACGATTGCCGACGCGCGCCAGATCAGGCCCGGTACGCTTCGATCCCCACTGGAACGGATGGTCGTACATCGATTCCGCGGCGAGGCTGTAGTGGCCATAGCGTTCGACCTCATCCCGGAAAGGACGGATCATCTGGCTGTGGCAGGTATAACAGCCTTCGCGCACATAGATGTCGCGTCCGGCTTGTTCGAGCGGGGTATAGGGGCGCATCCCGTCCACCTTCTCGATCGTGTTGTCGATCCAGAACAGCGGCGCGATTTCCACGATGCCGCCCACGGTCACCGCAGCGAAGGCTGCGATGCCAAGGAGCGTCACGTTGCGCTCCAGTTTCTTGTGCTTTTCCACGATTGTGGTCATGGGATTTTCTCCGAGAGCGTCAGGATCAGGCTGCGGCCGGAGCGGCAGCGATGACGGGACGGTCCTTTTCGGGATCGAAGGCGGCATCACGCATCGGTGCTTCTTCGCGGCTGTGGCCAAGGATCGTGCGCCATACGTTGACAACCATCACCGCAGCGCCAGCGAGGAACAGCAGACCACCGAACGCGCGCAGGAAGAACATCGGCTTCAGCGCGGCGACGGTTTCGACGAAGCTGTTCACCAGATATCCGTCAGCGCCATATTCGCGCCACATCAGGCCCTGCATGATGCCCGCGACCCACATCGAAGCGGCGTAGAAAACGATACCCACGGTCGCGAGCCAGAAGTGCCAGTTGACCATGCGCAGGCTGTAAAGGCGCTGGCGGTTCCACAGGCGCGGCACCAGGTAATAGACCGCCGCAAACGTGATCATGCCGTTCCAGCCGAGTGCGCCGGAGTGGACGTGGCCGATGGTCCAGTCGGTATAGTGCGACAGGCTGTTGACCGACTTGATCGACATCATCGGACCTTCGAAGGTGCTCATGCCGTAGAAGGCCAGCGCCATCACCATCATGCGGATAATCGGATCGGTGCGAACCTTGTCCCACGCGCCGTTGAGCGTCATCAGACCATTGATCATGCCGCCCCAGCTCGGCATCCACAGCATGACCGAGAAAACCATGCCCAGCGTCTGCGCCCAGTCGGGCAGCGCGGTGTAGTGGAGGTGGTGCGGGCCTGCCCAGATGTAGAGGAAGATCAGCGACCAGAAGTGGATGATCGACAGACGATAGCTGTAAACCGGGCGCTCGGCCTGCTTGGGCACGAAGTAATACATCATCGCCAGGAAGCCGGCGGTCAGGAAGAAGCCGACGGCGTTATGGCCGTACCACCACTGGGTCAGCGCATCCTGCACGCCTGCAAAGGCGGCATAGCTCTTCGATCCGAAGATGGTGGCAGGCAGCGACAGGTTGTTCACCACGTGCAGCATCGCGATGGTGATGATGAAGCTCAGGTAGAACCAGTTGGCGACATAGATATGCGGTTCGCGCCGACGGACGATCGTGCCGACGAACACCGCCAGATAGGCGAGCCATACGATGGTCAGCCACAGATCGACATACCATTCGGGCTCGGCATATTCCTTCGCCTCGGTCACGCCCATGAGGTAACCCGTCGCGGCGAGCACGATGAACAGCTGGTAGCCCCAGAAGACGAAGCGGGCGAGGGC
>NZ_JBMLSM010000115.1:0-13903 GCF_049240505.1 Novosphingobium sp. | reverse complement strand
ACATGCAATTCGACGCAATCGTGGTCGGCTCCGGGATCACCGGCGGCTGGGCGGCCAAGGAACTGACGCAGGCTGGCCTTAAGGTCCTGATGATCGAGCGCGGGCGCGAGATCGTTCACGGCGAATACGAGACGGAGCTTAAAGCGCCGTGGGAAATGCCGTTTCGCGGGGTAGGTGACGCCGCGCTCTATGCGCGCGAATATCAGGTCCAGTCGCAGAACCGGCACTTCAACGAATATACGCAAGGGCACTTCGTCAACGACAAGGACAATCCATACGTCACGGCGCCCGGAAGCGCGTTCAACTGGCTGCGGTCATACCAGCTTGGTGGACGATCGCTTACATGGGGGCGGCAGACCTATCGCTGGTCGGATTACGATTTCAGCGCGAACAAGCGGGATGGCCACGGCACAGACTGGCCTGTCCGCTATGCCGATCTTGCACCGTGGTATGACAAGGTGGAAGAATTCATCGGCGTATCCGGCGCGGCTGAAGGACTGCCGCAATTGCCCGACGGCAAGTTCCAGCCGCCGATGGCGCTCAACGTGGTGGAGCAGCACGTCCGCAAGGAAATCGCCGGGAAGTTCGGACGTTGCATGACCATTGGCCGCACCGCTAACATGACCGTGGCCAAGCCCGAAGAGGGCCGTGCCGAATGCCAGAACCGCTCTATCTGCGCGCGCGGCTGTTCGTTCGGGGCATACTTCTCCACGCAATCGAGCACTTTGCCCGCGGCCAAGGCGACCGGCAACCTGACGGTGGTGACCGATGCCGTGGTGGAAAAGCTGGATTATGATCCGAAGACCAACCGCGTGACCGGCGTGCGCTATGTCAACACCAGGGACGGTACCCGCGGCGAAGCCACGGCGCGGTTGGTGTTCCTGAATGCCAGCGCGTTCAACTCGGTCCATCTCATGCTCAATTCGCGCAATGAGGCGATGCCGAACGGCCTTGCCAATTCCAGCGGTGTGTTGGGCACGCAGATCATGGACCACGCAACAACGCTGTCCACGATCGCGCTGTTTCCGCAGTTCAATGATCGCACCACTTTTGGCAACCGGCCGACCGGCGTGGTCGTTGCCCGCTATCGCAACATGGATGCGATGGACGGGGTGGGGCACACGCGCGGCTATTCGTTTCAGGGCGGCGCGCTGCAAAGCAACTGGGGTACGGGCAAGCGCGAGGCGGGCATCGGTGCAGCGTTGAAAGACAAGCTGCACAGCCCCGGCATGTGGCGCATGGTGCTGGTCGCTTTCGCCGATTGCGTGCCGCGTGACAGCAACCGGCTTACGCTCGATCCCGCCAAGACCGACCGTTTCGGCATCCCCCAACTGCATATCCAGTTCGCCTTCGGCAAGGAAGAGCAGGCCGCACTGGCGCAAGCCAAGGCCGATGCTGCCGAGATGATGACGGCGGCTGGCGGCAAGGTGATCATGGGAATGGACCAGCCCGGCACAGGCGGCATGGCCATTCACGAAATGGGCGGCGCGCGCATGGGGCATGATCCGAAAACCTCGGTTCTGAACAAGTGGAGCCAGGCGCACGATGTGCCCAACCTCTTTGTAACCGACGGCGCACAGATGGCGTCGTCAGCCTGCCAGAACCCCTCGCTCACCTATATGGCGTTGACCGCGCGAGCCTGTGACGCAGCCGTGAAGATGCTGCGCGAAGGCAAGATCTGATCCGATGGCCAAAGATATTTCGGGCCAGACCATTACCAGCCACAAGCTCGACCAGATGACCGAGCGGCAGAAAAGCCTCGCCTTCTTCACGCTGATTACGGCGCTTGTGCTGGAGATCGTCGACGTGACGATCATCAACACAGCGTTGCCCGCCATGCAGGCGGACTTTGCCGCACGGGGGCAAGACCTCGGTGGCAGCGCGGCGCAGTGGATCGCGGCGGGCTATTCACTGGCGTTCGGGCTGCTGCTGATCCTCGGCGGGCGGCTTGGCGATATCTATGGGGGACGCGCGATGTTCCTCACCGGCGTCGTAGGTTTCACGCTAGCATCCTTGCTGTGCGGTCTGGCGGGAGATCCGCAACTGCTGATCGCCGCGCGCGTGCTGCAAGGCGTGGCGGGTGCTATCATGGCGCCACAGGTCATGGCCGTGATCCAGATCCTTTACGATCCGGTAGAGCGTATCGGGCGTCTGGCGTGGTTCGGCGTGATCGGCGGGCTGGCCGGGATTGCTGGGCCTATCCTTGGCGGGTTGCTCATTTCGGCTGACATCGCCGGGCTGGGCTGGCGCAGTGTGTTCCTGATCAATCTTCCCATCGGCGTTGCGGCACTTGTGGCGGGCTGGCGCTATCTCCCGCGTGAGGTGGCGCACAAGGGCGCGCGTATCGACGTGATCGGCACGCTGGCATTTGGTGCAGCGCTGGCTGCCATGCTGTTTCCGTTGGTGCGCGGCGAACATGGCGGTTTCGATATGATGAGCGGCGCGCTGCTCGCATCGTCTCCGTTCCTGCTGTGGGCGGCGTGGCACGGGCTGGTCAAGCGAGCGCAGGCAGGCAAGCCGGTGATCCTCGATCCCGAACTGCTCAACGATGGATTGTTCCGCACTGGCGCACTGATCGGTCTGATCTTCTCGGCGGCGAATACGGGCTTTCTGTTCGTCTTTGCCCACGCGCTGCAATCGCGGCTTGGCTATTCGCCGCTGCAGACAGGACTGGTCCATATCCCGTTCAGCGCAGGCGTGATGATCGGGATGGGATTTCTGGGGCGGCGCTATCTGGCGCGGATGGGCAAGTGGGTGATGGTTTTTGCTTCGGTTGCGCTGCTGGTTGCCAATACCGGCGCTTTTATCTGGATCGCATGGGGCGGGCCAGGTCTGCCGCTGCTGCTGCCTGCTTTGCTTCTGGCTGGAATCGGCATGGGTACATTGTCCGGCCCGGTAACGCCTGTGGCGCTCGCGCGCGTTGACCGTCGCCATGCGGGGGCTGCGAGCGGCATTCTGAAGACCGTGCTGCAGATGGGCAGCGCATTCGGCATTGCGCTGGTGGGGAGTGCCTATTTCGCGCTGGGCGGGCCTGATGTGGCGATGGGAGCAGAAGGTATTTACGCGGCGCTCGGTGTTATCCTTGTGCTGCTGGTGGGCTGCCTCCTGCTGGCGCTTTCGCTGCCCGGACAGATATTTGCGCCGGTTCCATCTTCCCAAGAGCCGTAAACGCGATAATCTCATCCGCAACGAAAACGCCGAAAGGTGTGCGGGAGAAGGATGATCGCGATGGAAGAGCTTCCCACAGCGCAGTTCCACAGCATGACCGAAGGCACCCAGGAAGACTGGGATGCGATCATGACCCACATGCGTCCCCATGCCGTGAGTGGCGGGGCGCGCGTACTCGATCACTTGCGCCTGCTCGAAGGCGATTGCGGCGGCTTTGCGGTGGACCGGCTGACGCATTGCCTGCAAACGGCGACCCGCGCCTATCGCGATGGGCGTGACGAGGCCTATGTGGTCATGGCACTTCTGCACGATATCGGCGACATGCTGGGGGCCTATAATCATCCCGATATCGCCGCTGCCATTCTCAAGCCCTTCGTTTCGGAAGAACTGCTGTGGATCGTTCAGCACCACGGCATATTTCAGGGCTACAACTTCTTCCACTTCATCGGCCTTGACCGAAACATGCGCGAAAAGTTCGCAGACCATGAACACGCCGCCGCTACCGCCGAGTTCATCGACAAGTACGATTGCCCCTCGTTCGACCCCAACTATGATACGCTGCCGCTGTCGTTCTTCGAACCGATGGTCATGCGCCTGTTCGAAGCGCCAAAGACAAGCGTCTACAAGAAAGCGATGGAACAGGCCTGAGGCGGTCCCGCCCAAACCCGATACACTCTGTCACGATTGGCAGGGTTGCCTCTGGGCTTAATTGCATGATTAACTCCCGCAAACTGCTTGGGAGAGCGAAGCATGGCCGAAGCTGCGGAACTGCCGACAACTGCGGAACGCACCGCGCATCTCTTTACGTTTGACGGATTCATTCGCTTTTGGGCGGATGATCGCCCGCAAGGTGTGGCGCTGGATGGGCCTGACCGCACGCTGACCTATGGTGAACTTGAACAGGTCACTGCGCAGGCGGTAGCCGGTTTGCAGGCGCTGGGCATCGCCAAGGGTGACAGGGTCGCGTGGTTCGGCAAGAACAGCACGCTCTATTTCGCTCTGTTCTTTGCTGCCGCCCGCCTCGGCGTGGTGATGGTGCCGGTCGGATGGCGACTTGCCCCTGCCGAAGCGACGTGGATCGCGGGCGATGCGCAGGCAAAGGCTGTGTTTCTGGGGCAGGGTTTCGAGGCGCTGGCCGATGCGTTTGCCACGTTGCCGCTGGTTGGCCGCTGCTTCACGCAGGATCAGGCATGGCAGTGGATTGATAGCCAGCAACGCGCGCCGTTTGTTGCAGCAGAGCCAGACGATGCCGTGCTGCAACTCTACACCTCGGGCACCACCGGCAATCCGAAGGGCGCCGTGCTTTCCAACCGCAATCTCTTCGGTCTGCGCAAGCAATCGATCGGCAGCGATCAGCCCTACACCACCATGACCGATGACGAGGCGATCCTTGTCGCCATGCCATGCGCCCATATCGGCGGCACGGGGCTTGGCGTCATGGCGATCGGAGCAGGTTTGCCAGGGATCATCCTGACCGAGTTCGAACCGCGCGCTGTGTTCGATGCGGTGGAGCAGAAGGGTGTGACCCGTTTCTTCATCGTTCCCGCGGCATTGCAGATGCTGCTCAATCACCCGGATTGTGCCAGCGTGAATTTTGCCCGCGTCAAATACATCATCTACGGCGCATCGCCGATCCCGCTGGTGCTTCTGCGCGAATGTATCGCCATGTTCCGGGCCGAGTTCATCCAGGCCTACGGCATGACCGAAACCACCGGCACGATCTGCATGTTGCCGCCAGAGGATCACTGCGTTGAAGGCAACCAGCGTATGCGCTCTGCCGGCAAGCCTTTACCTGGCGTGGAAGTGCGCGTGATGGGCGATAGCGGCAACGCGCTCGGCCCCAACGAGATAGGCGAGATTCAGACCCGTTCTTCAAACAACATGCTGGGCTACTGGAATCTGCCCGAAGCAACCGCCAGCACGATGACACAGGATGGCTGGATCGCCACGGGGGACGCCGGCTATCTGGACGAAGATGGCTATGTCTACATGCACGACCGCATCAAGGACATGATCATTTCCGGCGGTGAGAATGTCTATCCCGCGCAAGTCGAGAGCGCGATCTATGGTCATCCCGATGTGCTGGAAGTTGCCGTCATCGGCGTGCCCGATGAAAAATGGGGTGAGGTGGTAAAGGCCGTTTGCGTGGCAAAGCCAGACCACACCATCGATCCGCAATCGGTTATCGATTGGACGCGCGAGCGTCTTGCCGGTTTCAAGGTGCCCAAATCGGTCGATATAATCGCCGCGCTGCCTCGAAACCCGTCGGGCAAGATTTTGCGGCGGACCTTGCGCGAACCCTACTGGGCAGGGTTTGAGCGGCAGGTGAACTGAGAAATCGGTAAGGTGTCCGTCCGGCGTCCGCCCACTGGCAGACGCCGGGCCGGAAAGGATCAGCCGTTGAGCTTGTCCTTGACCGCCTTCGCAGCCGAGAAAGTCAGCTTGTTCGAAGCTGCGATCTGGATGGTTGCGCCGGTCGACGGGTTGCGGCCTTCGCGGGCCGGGGTGTTCTTGACCTTGAACTTGCCGAAGCCGTTCAGCGAGACTTCCTCGCCCTTCGCGGCAGCGTCGGTGATCGCGGCAAACACGCTGTCGACAGCCTTGCGGGCGTCAGCCTTCGAGAGGCCGTGGTTGGCGGCGATGATGTCGGCGAGGTCGCTGTTGTTCATTGTACTCTTGTCCTCTGCTGGAAAGGGATGGCACGGCTAACGCAACGCTGGCCGCAAACACCATGCCTTGCGCGCGTCTTTCCACGGAAATTCGCTGAATGGGAGCGATTTTGCCTCTATTTTGGGGTTGCCACGGTGCGAATCGGGAAAAACCGGGCGTTTTGGTACAAATGTAACTTTGTGTCGCAGGCATCGCTCGCGACCATCAAGGAGCGTGCGCAACTGCAGCAATCTGCTAGACACGCGCTGAAACATGCCCCGACGGGCGGTTTGCGACCGGTCTTGAGACGAATCGCAGGCTCGTGCGTTCGGGTGTGTCGGTTGCGAAATCCTTTCGAGTGAGAACGTCCTTGCGGTCCCAAGCGCATTTTCTCCTGCGTACCATTGCTGTCCTTTCCGCGCCGCTGGTCCTTTCGGCCTGCGGTTCTGCCGATGCCGAAAAAGCGAAGCCCGTCCCGGTGGTTGGCGTGATGATCGCCAAGGCGCAGGCGGTTGAACTCACCACCGAACTGGCCGGGCGGACCGAGGCATACGAAATCGCCGAGGTGCGCCCGCAAGTGGCGGGGCTGGTCATGGCGCGGCTGTTTCAGGAAGGGTCATACGTCCGTCAGGGGCAGGCGCTCTACCAGATCGATTCCCGCCTCCTTTCAGCCACGCAGGCGCAGGCCTCTGCTGCGGTTGCCTCTGCCGAAGCGACGGTAGAAGCCAACCGGCTGCGGGCCGAACGCTTTGCCACGCTGGCCGAACAGGGCGGTGTGAGCAAACAGGACGCCGTCGATGCCCGCGCCACTTATAACCAGTCGCGCGCAGCCGTGGGGCAAGCCCGTGCGGCACTGGCTTCGGCGCGGGTCAATCTCGGCTTCACGCGCGTTACGTCTCCCATCAGCGGTCGCATCGGCATTTCGATGGTCACCAAGGGTGCGCTCGTCACCAATGCACAGGCCACGCCGATGGCCAAGGTGCAGCGGCTCGATCCGATGTATGTCAACATTCGCCAGTCCGGCGCGGAATTCATCGCAATGCGCAAGGCGATCGAAAGCGGGACGCTGGTCGCAGGATCTGCGCCAGTTACCGTGATCCTGCCCGATGGCAGCGAATATCCGGTCGCCGGAAAGCTCAACCCCGCAGATATCGACGTGAACCCCGAAACAGGCACGATCACCGTGCGCGCTGTGGTGCCCAATCCCAAGGGTGATCTGCTGCCGGGCTTGTTCGTGCGCGCGCGCGTCGGGCAAGGCTCGGTACCCAATGGCATCCTCGTGCCGCAGGCCGCCGTGAGCCGCGATCCGCGCGGTCGTGCCAGTGTGCTGATTGCCAATGCCAAGGATGAGCTGGAAAAGCGCGAGATCACCGCTGAATCTCCCGTTGGCCCGAATTGGCTGGTCACTGCCGGGTTGAAGCCGGGCGACCGCGTGGTCGTGGACGGGCTGATAAATGCGCGCGAAGGGGCCAAGGCCAAAGTTGTCCCTGCGGGCAGCGCTCCCAAAGCTGATAGCACCGCCCCTGCGAAAACGGCGGGGAACTGACAGCAGATGGTCTCCCGGTTCTTCGCCTATCGCCCGATCTTTGCTTGGGTGCTGGCCATCGTGATCATGGCGGCCGGCCTGTTCTCGGTCAGCACGATGGGCGTGGAACAGTATCCCGATATTGCTCCGCCGACCGTCTCGATAAACGCCAACTACGGCGGCGCTGACGCATCCACGGTCGAAAACTCCGTCACCCAGATCCTTGAGCAGCAGCTCAAGGGTTTGGACGGAATGCTCTATTTCAATTCCACCTCGTCGAACAATTCGTCCAGCATCACCGTCACGTTCGACAAGGGCACCGATCCCGATACCGCGCAAGTGCAGGTCCAGAACGCCATTTCGCGTGCGATCAGCCGTCTGCCCGCTGTCGTCCAGCAACAGGGCGTCAACGTCAACAAGGCGCAGTCGGACATGCTCATGGTCGTCTCGATCTATGACGAGACTGGCCGCGCGACCAATTCCGACATTTCGGATTACCTCACCACGCACTTTCAGGATCCTTTGTCCCGTGTCGAAGGCGTGGGCAGCGCCAACGTCTTTGGCGGTTCTTTCGCGATGCGTGTGTGGCTCGATCCGGTGCGCCTTGCCGCCGTCCAGCTTATGCCGTCGGATGTCACTGCCGCCCTGCAGGCCCAGAACACGCAGGTCGCGGCGGGTGAAATCGGCGGCAATCCCGCGCCTGAAGGTCAGCGCCTCAACGCCACGATCACCGCGCGTTCGCGCCTTGAAACGCCCGAACAGTTCCAGAACGTCGTGGTCAAAACCAACGTCGATGGCTCTGTGGTCAAGCTCAAGGACGTTGCCCGGGTCGAGATGGGCGAGGAGAGCTACGGTTCGCTCAGCCGCTTCAACGGGATGCCGGCCACGGGTCTTTCGATCAATCTCGCTTCGGGTGCCAATGCCACGCTGACGGCGGAACTGGTCAAGGAAAAGGTCGCCGAACTCGCGCGGGATTTGCCGCCCGGCTATCACACCGCTTACCCGCGCGACAGCAGCATCTTCGTCAAGATCTCTATCGAGGAAGTGGTCAAGTCGCTGATCGAAGCGATCGTGCTGGTCGTGATCGTGATGTTCCTGTTCCTGCAGAACTGGCGCGCCACGTTGATCCCGGCCATCGCGGTGCCGGTGGTTCTGCTCGGCACGTTCGGCGTGCTTTCGCTGTTCGGCTACACGATCAACACCCTGACGATGTTCGGCCTCGTCCTTGCCATCGGCCTCTTGGTGGACGACGCCATCGTCGTTGTCGAAAACGTCGAGCGCGTGATGCACGAAGAGCATCTTGACCCGCTCGAAGCTACGGTCAAATCGATGGGCGAGATCACCTCGGCGCTCATCGGCATCACGCTCGTCCTCACCGCCGTGTTCGTGCCGATGGCGTTTTTTGGCGGCTCTACCGGTGCGATCTACCGGCAGTTCTCGGTCACCATCGTTTCGGCGATGACGCTTTCCGCCTTCGTGGCGCTGATCTTCACGCCTGCGCTGTGCGCTACGTTGCTGGCTCCGGTCGAACGCGAAAAGCCCAAGGGCCGCTTTTTCACGAAGTTCAACAACGGCTACCAAAGGCTCGAAGACGGTTACAAGAACCGGCTCGCCCGGACCGTTTCCCGTCCGTTGCCCTGGATGCTGGCGTTCGGCGCAATCGCCGTGGCGATGGTGCTGCTCTACATGCGCCTGCCCACCAGCTTTCTGCCCGATGAGGATCAGGGCAACATCTCGATCAACTACCAGCTTCCCGTCGGCTCCACCTCTGAACAGACCCGCGCCGTTGCTACGCAGGTTTCGGACTACATCCGCAAAACCGAGGCTGAAAATATCCAGGCGGTGTTTGTCGTCATGGGGCGCGGCCAGTCCGGCTCGGCGCAGAATGCAGGGCAGGGCTTCATCCTGTTGAAGGACTGGTCCGAACGCCCCGGCAAGGACCGTTCCGCAGCGGCGATTGCCGAACGTCTGAACGCCCACTTCCGCCAATCGCGTGAAGCGCAGATATTCATTCTCAATCCGCCCCCAATTCGCGGGCTGGGATCGTCTGCCGGTTTCGAAATGTGGTTGCAGGACGCCGTCGGAGCCGGTCGCGATGCACTGACCGCTGCCCGCCGCCAGTTGGTTGAGATGGCGGGTGAGAATTCGCGCCTCGGTCAGGTCCGTCTCAGCGGTCTGGAAGACACGCCGCAACTCAAGGTAAACATTGACGACGAAGCGCTTACCGCGTTCCAGATCACACCTGCTGCCGCCAACTCCACCCTGTCGATCGCCTGGGGCGGTCTATATGTGAACGATTTCGTTGATCGTGGCCGTGTCAAACGTGTCTACGTGCAGGGCGATGCCGCCTATCGCGCGGAACCTGCTGACATCGGCCAGTGGTTCGTGCGCGGTTCCAACGGCGAGATGGCACCGTTCTCGTCCTTCGCAACCTCGCACTGGACCCAAGGTCCGGTCCGGCTTGATCGCTTCAACGGTATTTCCGCGCAGCAGCTTAATGGCAGCGGTGCGCCCGGCGTCAGTTCCGGCGATGCCATGAAGATCATGGAAGAAAGTGCAGAGGCGCTCGATGGTGGCTTCACCGTGGCATGGAGCGGCCTGTCGTATCAGGAACGCGCCGCGTCCAGCCAATCGGGACTGCTCTATGCAGCCTCGATCTTCTTCATTTTCCTCTGTCTTGCCGCACTCTACGAGAGTTGGTCCGTGCCGGTTGCAGTGCTGCTGGTGATCCCGCTTGGCATCATCGGTGCGGTGCTTGCGGTCACGCTGCGCGGCTATGACAATGACATCTACTTTCAGGTTGCATTGCTGACCACGATTGGCCTGTCCGCCAAGAACGCGATCCTGATCGTCGAATTTGCGGAATTTGCGATGCAGAAGGGCGCAACGCCAGTGGCCGCCGCGCTGGAAGGCGCGCGCCTGCGCCTTCGCCCGATCATCATGACCAGCGTGGCCTTCATTGCGGGCGTCGTGCCGCTGGTGCTGGCAAGCGGGGCAGGGGCCAACGGTCGCCGCGCCATCGGCACCGGGGTCATGGGCGGGATGCTCTCGGCCACGGTTCTGGCAATCTTCCTCGTGCCGGTGTTCTTCGTGGTGGTGAAAGGCGCGATGGGGCGCAAACGCGCTGCCCAGGCACCTGAATTGCCCGCAGGAGAACTGGCATGAAGCTGCGCCCTCTCCTTGCCGCACTGCCCGCATTTGCACTCACGGCGTGCAACTTCGCACCCAAGTACGTGCAGCCCGAAGCGCCCGTCGCGCCAAACCTGCCCCAAGGCGCAGCCTACCCGGCGCTGGCCGCTGGAGACACCGCCGTCGATGCCTTGGGCTGGCGCGATTTCTTCACCGATGCGCGCCTCCAGCAGGTCATCGCCAAGGCATTGGCCGACAATCGCAATCTGCGCACCACGTTGGCCAACGTCGAACGCGCGCGCGCGCTCTATCGCGTGAACCGGGCGGCCCTGTTCCCCATTGTGAACGGCACCGCCACGCTTTCGGCGGTGCAGGGCACCCAAGGGCAGGTAACCGACAATTTCCTCGTTCAGGCTGGGTCCAGCGCTTACGAGATCGATCTGTGGGGCCGCTTGCGCAATCTCAGCACTGCGGCTTTCGAAACGTGGCTGGCCACCGATGAAGGGCGCAAGTCCACCCAGATCGCATTGGTTGCCGAAACTGCCAGCGCATGGCTCAGCTACGCCGCCACCGCAGATGCGCTGCGGATCGCGCAGGAAACCGTCGCCACGCGCAAGGATACTCTCAACGTCAACGTGCGGCGCGAAGCGAACGGCATCGGCACCAGGCTGGATGTTGCCACGGCCACCTCGCAGCTCAACACGGCGGAAGCTGCCGCTGCCGATCTGCAGACAAATCTGGCGCAGGCGCGCAATGCGCTGGAACTGATCACCGGTGGGCCGTTGGCGGACGATCTGCTGCCATCGACGCTTGGCAACGGCGATCAGGTTCTGGCCTCGCTGCCCGTTGGGCTTTCGTCAGAAGTCCTTCTGCGTCGCCCGGATGTGCTGTCTGCAGAGCATTCGTTGCGCGCCACTTATGCCAATATCGGCGCTGCTCGTGCCGCGTTCTTTCCCACACTGTCGCTGACCGGTCTGTTCGGGTTCGCCTCTGCAGGATTGAGCCGCATTTTCGAAAGCGGCGATTTCCAGAAGACGGCCAACGCTGCCGTGCGCCAGCGCATCTTCGATGGCGGGGCCACGGCGAACAATCTCGCCGCTGCCAAGGCATCACGCGATGCCGCGCTGGCAACGTATGAAGGCGCAATCCAGACCGCGTTCCGCGAAGTTGCCGATGCCCTCGCACGGCGCGGCACGATTGATGAAAGTCTGCGCGCGCAAACCAGCCTCGCCGCCAATGCCGCCACGGCCTACCGCCTCAGCAAGGCCCGGTATGACGCTGGCGTTGCCACATACCTCGAACCGCTTGACGCCCAGCGCACGCTTTACAACGCGCAGCAATCGCTGATCTCGGCCCGCCTGACGCGGGCGAGCAACATGGTCGAACTCTACCGTGCGCTGGGTGGGGGCTTGCAGGAAACGACAGGGCAGGCGCAGCAATAGCGACTGTGCAAGCTGGATTCCCGCCTGCGCGGGAATGACGAATTTAATGAACCATCGTCATTCCCGCGAAGGCGGGAATCCAGCCCAACATAAAGCCTCAAAGCCGCCTCAATAGCTCCTCGGCAATCCCAGCACATGCTCCGCCAGATACGACAGGATCAGGTTCGTGCTGATCGGCGCGACCTGATAAAGTCGCGTCTCACGCAGCTTGCGCTCCACATCGTATTCCTCGGCAAAGCCAAAGCCGCCATGCGTCTGCACGCAGGCGTTGCCCGCTTCCCACGAAGCATCGGCGGCGAGCATCTTGGCCATGTTCGCCTCGGCCCCCATCGGTAGCCCTGCCTCGTACATACGTGCCGCTTCGCGCACCATCAGCTCCGCCGCGCGCATCTGGGCATAGGCTTTGGCGATAGGGAAGGCGACGCCCTGATTTGCCCCGATGGCCCGGCCAAACACCTGCCGTTCCCTGGCGTAGTCCACCGACCGCTGCGTGAACCACTTCGCATCGCCCACGCATTCCGCCGCGATCAGCACACGCTCGGCATTCATGCCTGACAGGATATAGCGGAAACCCTTGCCTTCCTCGCCCAGAAGGTTCGCCGCCGGGATGCGCATATTGTCGAAGAACACTTCGGTCGTCGCATGGTTCATCATCGTGCGGATCGGGCGAATGCTCAGCGATTTTCCCACCACTTCGCGCATGTCGACGATGAACACCGAAAGGCCATCGGTCTTCTTCGCGGCTTCGTCCTTGGGCGTGGTGCGTGCCAGCAGCAGCATGAGATCGGAATGTTCGGCCCGGCTTGTCCAGATTTTCTGGCCATTGACCACATATTCGTCGCCTTCCCGGCGGGCGAAGGTGCGCAGGCTTGTCGTATCCGTCCCGCTGGTCGGCTCGGTCACGCCAAAGGCCTGAAGCCGCAGTTCGCCGCTGGCGATCTTGGGCAGATAGGCCCGCTTCTGCGCCTCCGACCCATGCCGCAGGATCGTGCCCATCGTATACATCTGCGCGTGGCAGGCCCCGCCGTTGCCACCTTCGGCTTGCACCGTCTCAAGGATCGCTGCCGCCGCACCAAGGCCAAGGCCCGATCCGCCGTATTCTTCGGGGATCAGCACCGAAAGATACCCCGCCTCGGTCAGCGCATTGACGAAATCGGTCGGATACGCGCGTGCTGCATCCAGCTTGCGCCAATATTCGCCCGGAAACTGCGCGCACAATTTGCGCACGCCCTCGCGGATTTCGCCGTGGTCCTCGCTATCATAGGGGGAAAGGATCATCGCGCCGCCTCGAACACGGCTGCGATGCCTTGCCCTCCACCGATGCACATCGTCTCCAGCCCATAGCGCCCGCCACGCCGCTGCAATTCGCGCGTCAGATTGGCCAGAATGCGCCCGCCGGTTGCGCCGATGGGATGGCCCAGCGAAATGCCCGATCCGTTGACGTTGAGCATGTCATGGCGGCTGTCATCATCAGACCAGCCCCAACCTTTCAGGCAGGCCAGCACCTGCGGCGCAAAGGCCTCGTTCAGTTCGATCAGGTCGATGTCCGACCATGAAAGGCCATTGCGCGCAAACAGCCGTTCGGTTGCAGGCAACGGGCCATAGCCCATGCGCGCAGGATCGCACCCCGCCGCCGCCCACGAATGGAACCATGCAATCGGCTCCAGCCCCAGTTCTTCCAGCTTATCCTCCGCCACGACCAGACAGGCCGCGCCCGCGTCATTCTGCTGGCTCGCGTTGCCGGCGGTCACTACGCCCCCTTCCAGCGCCTTCAACTTGCCCAGCGATTCCGGCGTGGCATCGGCGCGATAGCCTTCGTCGTGCGCGAAGATCACCGGATCGCCCTTTCGCTGCGGTACGGGCACGGGCACCAGTTCATCGTCGAACAGCCCCTTGGCCCAAGCCGCCGCCGCGCGGCTGTGGCTGCGTGCCGCATAGGCATCGCAAGCCTCGCGGCTGATGCCGAAGTCCTTCGCCAGATTCTCCGCCG
>NZ_JBMLSM010000114.1:0-48808 GCF_049240505.1 Novosphingobium sp. | reverse complement strand
CCACCGGGTTGATGCCCACGGCCTTCAGCAGCACGATATCCTCGGCAAAATCCTGTGCCAGTTCGGGATCGCCCATCGCGTGGCCGCCGTATTTCACCACGAAGGTCTTGCCGGCATAGCGCCGCAGATAGGGCAGCGCTTCGGTGAGCGTTTCCGCCTTGGCGAGCATTGCGGGATCGTGATTCTGCGTCATGCGCGCGCCTTTACGCCTCTGCGCCCGAAATTGAAGCGTTTTCGTGTGGAGTGGCGCGGATCAATCTGCCGAATCGAGCTTGCGACCGATCTTGAGCACCAGCGCGATGATCAGCGGCACCAGCACGGCGGAGAGCACGACCTTGGCCAGCATCTGCCCCGCCATCAGCGCGGCGATGGGGCGCACACCCACGAACGACACGGTGATGAAGATCAGCGTATCGACGATCTGCGAAAGCGCCGCCGCGATGAATCCGCGCACCGCAAGGAACTTGCCCGCCGCGCCGCGCAGCCGGTTGAATATCCACACGTTGAGCGTGACCGAGACGCCATAGGCCATGATTCCTGCCAGCATCATCCGCCAGGACTGGCCAAGGATGATCGGGAAGGCTTCCTTCGCCGGTTCATACATGCCGGGATCGGTCGGTAGCTGAATGACGAACAATGTCAGCAGGATGGCAAAGGCAAGCGGCAGAAAGCCATAGCGCACCAACCTGTCGGCCACGGCTTTTCCGTGCAGTTCGGCAATGCCGCTGGAAATGCCGACAAGCGTGAGGAACGGGAAGATTCCCGCCTCAACCGCCAGCGGCCCAAGCGCCACCTGCTTTGCCCCCAGCACGCCCCCCAGCGTGACCATGCCGCCATAGAACAGCGCAAACAGGAACAGCGAACGGGGGACCGCATTGGCTTTATCGTGCATAACGGGCCGATAGCGCGCTTTTCACGCCCCGCCAATTCGCTATTAGGTTCGTTGGTAACCATTTGCCGCGGAGCACTGCCTTTCCCGATGCGCGTATTGTCCAGCCTGTTGGGGATGGTGCTCATCCTTGCGCTCGCCTTTCTCCTTTCGTCCAACCGCCGCGCGATCCGGTTGCGCGTGGTCGCTGCCGCCTTTGCGTTGCAGGCAGGCTTTGCCGCGCTGGTGCTCTATGTGCCGCTGGGCAACCGCATGTTGCAGGGCGCGGCTTCGGGGGTTGAAGGGCTGCTGGGCTTTGCGCGGGCGGGGGTGCAGTTTCTGTTCGGGCCGCTGGCCGATCCCGCCATCGGCGGCACCAGCTTTGCCATATCGGCGCTGCCGGTGATCGTGTTCTTTGCCGCGCTGATCTCGATCCTGTATTACGTGGGCGTGATGCAACTGGTGATCCGCTGGATCGGGGGCGCGCTGGAGAAGGTGACCGGCATCAGCAAGGTCGAATCGCTTTGCGCCGCCAGCAACATCTTTGTGGGGCAAAGCGAATCGCCGCTGGTGATCCGGCCCTATCTTGCCGCGCTCAACCCCAGCCAGTTGTTCTGCGTGATGACCGTGGGCATGGCGGGCGTGGCGGGCACGATCCTTGCCGCTTATGCCAGCATGGGGATCCGCATCGATTATTTGGTGGCCGCCGCCTTCATGTCGGCCCCCGGTGGCATCCTGATGGCCAAGCTGATCATGCCGGACGAACCGCCGGTTCCGGCGCAAGTGGCGGACGAGGAATTGCCCAATCCGCACGTGAAGCCATCGCTTGCCTCTGACGAGGAAGAGCGCCCCGCCAATATCATCATGGCGGCCAGCCAGGGCGCGCAGACCGGCGTCAAGCTGGCCGTGGCGGTGGGCGCAATGGTGCTGGCTTTCGTGGCGCTGGTGGCGCTGGCGAACGGCGTGCTTGGCTGGATCGGCGGCTGGGTGGGCGTGCCCGACCTTTCGTTCCAGATGGTGCTGGGTTATGTGTTCGCGCCGGTGTTCTACCTGCTCGGCGCTGATGGCTGGGCAGAGGCGATGCAGGCGGGCGGTCTGTTCGGCAGCAAGATCGTGCTCAATGAATTCGTCGCCTTCATCGAACTGGGCAAGGACACCGCGCTTTCGCCGCACACCGTGGGCATCGTGACATTCGCGCTGTGCGGTTTCGCCAACTTCAGCTCGATCGCGATCCAGATGGCGGTGACCGGCGGCCTTGCCCCCAACCAGCGCCCGGTGATCGCCAAGCTGGGCCTGCGGGCGCTGGTCGCAGGCGCGCTCAGCAATCTGATGAGCGCGGCGCTGGCGGGGTTGTTTCTGTCGCTTTAGGCGTAATGCGCCGCCAGCAAGTCCACCGCCTTGGCCAGTTCGCCGTCGAGGTAGCCCAGCAGTTTGTGCCAATCATGCGCGCCCGCCAGTTCGCCCGGACCATCGGAAACGCCGCGCAGGCCGATCAGGGGCACGCCGAACGTGCGGGCGGCGCGGGCCACGGCATATGTTTCCATGTCTACCATGTCGGCGCTCACGCGCTCCCAGTGATCGCCGCTGACCACATCGCCGCCGCTCGATAGCGTGGCCTTTGACAGATCGAGCGGGCATTCCAGCGGGAGGTCTTTCGGTTCATCGAGATAGGGCACGACGCCCGGTTCGATGCCCAATGGCGATGCGTCCATATCGCGCCATGAAACGGCGGCGATCTGGTGGATCGAACCCAGCGTGCAGCGCCGCGATCCGGCAGAGCCGAGGCAGACGATCAGGTCCGGCAGGGTGCCCGCCGCTTCCAGCCGGGCGAGCGCAATGCCGGTATGCAACGCGGCTTCAACCGGGCCGATGCCGGTGATCAGCGGCGCGAAGCGCGCACGCAGGTGGGGGCCGTATTCCGGTTCGGCGGCCATGATGAACAGCGCGCGTTTGCGCCCGAGTTGGGTCAGTTCCATCAAACCAAAACCTCGTCATTCCCGCGCAGGCGGGAATCCAGCGCGCTGCCGTTGGAACTGGATTCCCGCCTGCGCGGGAATGACGAAACATAAGGTTCAACCATTCGCCTGCGCCTTCAGTTCATAAAGCAGATCGAGCGCCTCACGGGGGGAAAGCGCGTCGATATCCAGCCCGTTGAGCCGTTCGCGCAGGGCATCGACCTTTTCTTCGGCAGCTTCGATAGCAGCGGCGAACAGTGGTAGATCGCCAAGGCCAGCGGCAAGGCCACCGGTGGCGGCGCGGCCCTTTTCCAGCTTGTCCAGCACGGACCTGGCGCGCTTGATCACCGGAGCCGGAACGCCCGCAAGCCGCGCCACGGCAAGGCCATAGGACTTGTCAGCCGGGCCTTCCGCCAGTTCGTGCAACAGCACCAGATCGCCTTTCCACTCCCGCGCGCGGACGTGGTGAAGCGAGAGCGCGTCGCACGTTTCGGCCAGCCGGGCGAGTTCGTGATAGTGCGTGGCGAATAGGCAGCGACAGCGGTTGATCGAATGGACGGCTTCGGCCACGGCCCATGCGAGCGCGAGTCCATCGTATGTGGACGTCCCGCGCCCAACCTCGTCCAGAATCACGAAGCTACGCTCTGTAGCTTGAGACAGGATCGCAGCAGTCTCGACCATCTCGACCATGAAAGTCGAACGCCCGCGCGCCAGATTGTCTGCTGCGCCCACACGGCTGAACAGGCGGTCGACCATGCCCACCTTTGCAGCCTGCGCGGGCACGAAACCGCCCGCTTGCGCGAGCAGCACGATCAGCGCGTTCTGGCGCAGAAAGGTCGATTTACCGCCCATGTTTGGTCCGCCGACCAGCCAGAGGCGAGAGGTTCCCGCTCCCGCCCCTCCCGCCCATCCTGAGCTTGTCGAAGGATGAGCGTTGCGCGGGGGTGCTTCGACAGGCTCAGCACGAGCGGGTCTGGGGGTGTTCAGGTAACAATCGTTGGCGACGAAGCGGTCGCCTTTTGCCGCCAGCGCGGCTTCCACCACGGGGTGTCGTCCACCGGTGATTTCAAGGCAAGGTTCGTCCACCACGCGCGGCAAGGCCCATCCGCCTTCCGCCGCGCGTTCGGCCTGTCCTGCCGCAACGTCGATCCGGGCGAGTGCGGCGGCGGTGGCGGCGATGGCTTCCCTGGCGCGAACGGCATGGCCGACCAGATCTTCGAAATGCGCCTCTTCTGCCGCCAGCGAATGCCCGCCGCTTTCCGCAATCCGGCTCGCTTCCTCATGCAGGGCGAGCGCGTTGAAGCGCACGGCGCCTGCCATCGTCTGCCGATGGGTGAAGCCCGAATCCGGGGCCATCAGCCGATCCCCGTGCTTTGCCGGAACCTCGATGAAATAGCCGAGCACGCCGTTGTGGCGGATTTTCAGCGCGGCGATGCCCGTTTCGTCACGGTACTTCGCTTCGAGCGCGGCAATGGCGCGACGGGCATTGCCCGAAACGCGGCGCAGCTCGTCCAGCCCTGCGTCATAGCCTTCGGCAATGAACCCGCCCTGCGACCGTTCAGTGGGCGGGGCGGGCACCAGTGCGCGGGCATAGAGATCGGTCAGCGCACCGTGGCCGGAAAGCGCGGGCAGCAGCGATACCATCGGTTCGGGCAGATCGCTTCGTGCGCGCAGTAGATCGTGCAGGCGGCGCGCTTCGGACAGGCCATCGCGCAACTGACCCAGATCGCGGGGGCTTCCGCGCCCCGCCACCACGCGGCCCAATGCGCGGCCGACATCGGGCAGCGCGCGCAATATGCCGCGAATGTCGCCGCGCAGCAGTGGATCGTCGTGCAGCCAGCTTACCAGCTCCAACCGCCGGTTGATGGCGCGTGCATCGGTCAGCGGGGCGGACAGGTCTTCGGCCAGCAGGCGTGCGCCTGCGCCAGTGACACAGCGGTCGATCGCTTCGACAAGCGAACCGCGCCGTGTGCCGGTGGAACTGACAAGGATTTCAAGGCTGGCGCGTGTCGCCTCGTCCATCGCCATGTGCGTGCCGGCCTCGCGCGCTACGGGGGGCAGCAGCAGGGGCAGTGCGCCCCGGCCCACATGGTCGAGATAGGTGATCAGCCCGCCCGCCGCCGCCAGCATGGCGCGGGTGAACTGGCCGAATCCGTCAAGCGTGGAGACGCCGTGCAGCGCTTTGAGCCGCGTCTCGCCCTCGTCGCTTGAGAAGGACCGATTCGGGCGGGGCACGCAATCGACCGGGGCCTGGTCCCACGAATCGGAAGCCACGACCTCGCTGGCGCCCAATCTTGCCAGAGCCGCGCCCATCTGGTCGGCGCTGCATTCCTCCAGTTCCATCCGGCCTGTCGAAATGTCACAGGCGGCAACTCCGATTACCCCGCGCACTTCGCAGACCGCAGCCAGCACGTTGGCCCGGCGCGGTTCGAGCAGGGCTTCTTCGGTCAGCGTTCCTGCGGTGACGAAACGCACGATATCGCGCGCGACCAATGCCTTGGAACCGCCGCGTTTCTTCGCTTCTTCGGGTGTTTCGACCTGTTCGGCAATGGCCACGCGGCACCCGGCCTTGATCAGGCGGGCAAGGTATCCTTCGGCCGAATGGACCGGCACGCCGCACATCGGAATCGGCGCGCCGCCATGTTCGCCCCGGCTGGTGAGGGCAATGTCCAGCACTTGGGCGGCGATCTTCGCGTCGTCAAAAAACAGCTCGAAGAAATCGCCCATGCGGTAGAACAGCAGGCAGTCGGCGGCTTGCTCTTTAAGCGCAAGATATTGCGCCATCATCGGAGTTGGGGCATTAGGCGTCACGCGGAGGTGGCTAGACCAGCCGCGCGTGTTTCTCAAACCATCGAAGCTGGATATCCGCAACTGCGCGCCCTGATGGCACGGCAAGCGGGTCATGTTGGGGTAAGCAGAGTTTGACGCAAGTCCGCGAAAAGAGCTGGATTGCCGCCGTGAAGGCGCTGTGGGCACAGGCCGGGGCGCTGCCCTGGCTTTCGGGTCCGGGCATCCTGATCGGCATTCTGTTGGTCTGCGCGCCTTTCGCGCTGGTCGAAGTGCCGCCCCTGATCGACGTGCCGGGCCACATGGGCGCCGCCGCGATCGAGGCAGCTGGTCCCGGCAATCCGCTTGAACAGTATTTCACGTGGAAATGGGTGTTCACGCTGAACATCGGCGGTGGCGTGCTGATGAAAGTGCTGGGCGCACAGTTCGGCATCCTTGCGGCCGGATGGTGGAGCACGGTGCTGGCCACGGGTCTGTTCGCAGGCGGTTGTCTGTGGACCATCCGCATGTTGAACCCCAAGGGCGGGCACGCGGCGGCATGGTCGCTCATGTTCGTGTTCAGCTTCCCGCTGCTGACCGGCTTCCTCAACTATATCCTCGCCACCGGCCTTTCGCTCACCGCATTCGGTGCTGCGCTCTGGCTTGAACAGAAGAACCCGCGCGCCCGCGCTGCCATGCTGATCGTGGCGCAACCGGTGGCGATGCTGTGCCATGCCATCGGCGGGCTGCTGCTGGCGCTGCTGGTGGGCGCGCACGCCTTTGGCCGCGCGATGGACGAACTGCCCGCAGGCTGGCGCTTCCGCGATTTCACCAACCGCGAATGGGTGAAGTCTCTGGACTGGAAGGCCATCGGCCTGCGCCTGTGGCAGGCCTGCTGGCCGCTGCTGGCCACAGTCATCACCATCGTGCTGTGGAAGGCGTTCTCGCCGCCGGTAAAGAGCATGAACATCTGGCGCTGGGACCAGAAGGCCTGGTCCTTCGTGCTTACCTTGCGCGATCAGTCGAAGCTGCTGGATTTCGGCACGTCGATCATCGCCGGATTGCTGGTGCTGGTCGGGCCGCTGCTGGGTGCAAAATGGCGCTGGCGGCAGGGCCTGCCCGCGTTGACGGTGTTCCTGCTGTTCCTTGCGATTCCCAGCGATATCAACGGATCGTCTTTCGTCGACATTCGCCTGTTGCCGGTGGCGGCGATGCTCGGCCTTGGCCTTCAGGACTGGAGCGGCGCGCGCCGCCCGGATTGGGCAAAGGCGGTGGCCTATCTGGGCATGGCGCTGCTGGCGGTGCGCCTCACCGTGACGGCGTGGAGTTTCAACGACTATGCCGACGATTACAACAAGCAGCTTTCAGCGCTGACCCATGTTGAACCCGGCAGCCGCGTGCTGGCCTTTGTCGAACATTCCTGCCTTGATGAATCGTGGCGCAACACCCGCCGCGATCACCTTGCCAGCCTTGCCAGCCTCTATCGGCAGGCGTGGGTGAACGACAACTGGGCGGTCCCCGGCCTGCACATGATCGTGCCGCGCTTCCGCCCCGGTCGCAATTTCACGGCTGATCCATCGGAATTCGTATGGTCGCGCCGGTGTGCCGGTGGCTGGCGGCGCACGGTCGATACCGCATTGCGCGCCGCGCCCATCGAGCGGGTGGACTATGTGTGGCTGATTGATACCGGACTGCCGCAGCGTGGCGATCCGCGCCTGCAACTGGTCTGGCAGGAAGGCCGCAGTCTGCTGTTCAAGGTCCGCCGCCTGGGCATTCCCACGTGGAAACCGCAGGATCTTTGATCAGGTCTATTGATCGCGCCGATATGTTTGTGCCGCAAATGCGGCCTATCCGCGCCTTGACGTAGCGGCAAAGAGCATACAGGGCCTGTAATCGAAATCCGACCACTCACGGGGGTATTATGTCCGAGGAAAGCAACGTCCGTTTCACCGAACGCGAGGCGCTTTTCTACCATAACACCATACGGCCCGGTAAGATCGAGATCATCGCCAGCAAACCGATGGCGACGCAGCGCGATCTCAGCCTTGCCTATTCGCCCGGCGTTGCGGTGCCGGTGCGGGCCATCGCAGACGATCCTTCGACCGCTTATGACTATACCGCCAAGGGCAATCTCGTTGCGGTGATTTCCAATGGCACCGCCATCCTTGGCCTGGGCAATCTGGGCGCGCTGGCATCCAAGCCGGTGATGGAAGGCAAGGCCGTGCTGTTCAAGCGCTTTGCCGACGTCGATTCGATCGATATCGAACTCGCCACCGAAGATCCGGACGCCTTTATCGAAGCCGTCGCGCTGATGGAGCCGAGCTTCGGCGGCATCAACCTTGAAGACATCAAGGCGCCCGAATGCTTCATCATCGAACAGACGCTGAAGGATCGGCTCAAGATCCCGATCATGCACGATGACCAGCACGGCACCGCGATCATTTCTGCCGCAGGGCTCCTCAATGCCTGCCACCTGACCGGGCGCAAGCTGGAAGACGTGAAGGTTGTGGTCAACGGCGCGGGCGCGGCGGCTATCGCCTGCACTGCGCTGATCAAGGCGATGGGCGTGCGCCACGACAACGTGATCATGTGCGACCGTTCGGGCGTGATCTATCGCGGTCGCGAACAGAGCATGGACCAGTGGAAGAGCGCGCACGCGGTCGACACGACGGCGCGCAGTCTGGAAGATGCGCTGAATGGTGCGGACATTTTCCTTGGCCTGTCCGCTGCCGGTGCGCTCAAGCCCGATTGGGTGACGAAGATGGCCCCGCAGCCGATCATCTTCGCGATGGCCAACCCGGACCCGGAAATCACCCCACCTGCGGCAAAGGCCGTGCGCCCCGATTGCATCGTCGCCACCGGGCGTTCGGACTATCCGAACCAGGTCAACAACGTGCTGGGCTTCCCCTTCATTTTCCGTGGCGCGCTCGATGTGCAGGCGACTGCTATCAACGAAGAGATGAAGATCGCCGCCGCCGAAGCCATCGCCAAGCTGGCGCGCGAGCCGGTGCCCGAAGAAGTGGCCGCGGCATACGGCATCAACCACACCTTCGGCCTTGATTACATCATCCCCGCGCCGTTCGATCCGCGCCTGATGGAAGTCGTTTCGTCCGCCGTGGCGCAGGCCGCGATGGATTCGGGCGTGGCGCAGAAGCCGATCGAGGACATGGATGCCTATCGCACCAGCCTGAAGGCGCGCCTGAATCCGACCACCTCGGTCCTGACCAACGTTTTCGCCAAGGCCAAGGAAGACCCCAAGCGCGTCGTCTTTGCCGAGGCGGAGAACGAAGTGGTGCTGCGCGCTGCGATCCAGTTCAAGGATTTTGGTTACGGCACCCCGGTGCTGGTTGGCCGCACCCAGCCGGTGCTCGATCTGCTGACCGAACTGGGCGTCAGCGATCCTTCGTCTTACGAGATTCACAATTCCGCCGTCTCGCCGCTGGTGCCCGAGATGGTCGAGTATCTCTACCAGCAGCTCCAGCGTCGGGGTTATCTGGAACGCGACGTGAAGCGCATGGTCAATCAGGACCGCAACGTCTTCGCCTCGCTGCTCGTCGCGCTGGGTCACGGCGATGCGCTGATCACCGGCATGACGCGCACTTTCGCGCAGTCGATGAAGGAAGTGCGCCGGGTGCTGCACCCCAAGCCGGGCCATCTGCCGTTCGGCATCCACCTGATGGTCGCCAAGAACTATACCGTGTTCCTGGCCGATACGACCGTGAACGAGCGGCCTTCGGCTGAAGACCTTGCTCACATCGCCAAGGAAACCGCCGCCGTTGCCCGCCGCATGGGCCACGAACCGCGCGTTGCGTTCCTGTCCTATGCCACGTTCGGCAATCCCTATGGCCGCTGGCTTGATTCGATCCGTGGCGCGGTGGCGATCCTCGATGCCGAAGATCCCGGCTTCGAATACGAAGGCGAAATGGCGCCTGACGCGGCGCTGAACCCCAAGGTCATGGCCAACTATCCGTTCAGCCGCCTGTCCGGTCCGGCCAACGTGCTGATCATGCCCGGCCTGCAATCGGCCAATATCTCGGCCAAGCTGCTGCGCGAACTGGCGGGCAATGCCGTGATCGGCCCGATGCTGCTCGGCATGGAAAAGCCGGTGCAGATTGCACCGATGACATCGCTTGCGCCCGATATCCTGACGCTGGCCGTGCTGGCGGCTGCGGGCGTGGTGGGCTGAACGCCCGTACAAACACTTTGACGATTGTATCGTATACAAACACATATCGTCATTGCGAGAAGGCGAAGCCGACGAAGCAATCCAGAGTTGGCTTAAACCGCTCTGGATTGCTTCTCCTCGCTATGCGAGGCTCGCAATGACGATTGCAAAAAGTGCGTGTTTGCAAGCTACATAATCGCCAACACTTTGTGCCCCCGCCTGCGCGGGGGCACAAAAAAGGCGCTGGTTCGGCAGAACCAGCGCCTTTTTTCAGATCAGGCGAAACGCCTCAGCCAGCCTTGGCAGCCTTTGCGCGCTCGATCGCTTCGAGCGTGATCTGGCGGGCGTCTTCTGCGCCGCCCCAGGTGCCCACGCGCACCCACTTGTCCTTTTCCAGATCCTTGTAGTGGGTAAAGAAGTGTTCGATCTGCTGCATCACGATTTCGGGCAGATCTTCACGTTCCTTCACGTCCGAATAGTACGGGAAGGTCGAATCGACCGGCACGCAGACCAGCTTTTCGTCGCCGCCATGTTCGTCTTCAAGGTTCAGCACGGCAATCGGACGGGCGCGGACAACCGAACCTGCCAGAAACGGCGAACGAGCGATGACCAGCGCGTCCAGCGGATCGCCATCGGGCGAAAGCGTGTGCGGCACGAAGCCGTAGTTCGCCGGGTAGCGCATCGGCGTGTGCAGGATACGGTCGACGAAGAGCGCGCCCGATGCCTTGTCGAATTCATACTTCACGGGTTCACCGCCAACGGGAACCTCGATGATCACGTTCAGGCTTTCCGGCGGATTGTCACCGGTGGGAATCATGTCGATGCGCATCTTGGCCCCTGTTCATTGGGTGGAGAGAACGCGCTGCCCCTAGCGAAGCCGCTTGTGCGTCGCAACAAGACTTATGGCGAAACCTCTGTTCGCGCGGCTTTCATCCGATTGCGTTGATGGTGAAAGCGATCACGCCGATATTGAACACGAAGGCAGCAAAGGAATGCGCCGTTGCGATCCGGCGTATTGCCCTGCTGGTTATCGCGGTGTCGGATGTCTGGAAGGTCATGCCCAGCGTGAAGCTGAAATAGACGAAATCGAGATAATCCGGCGTTTTGGTGCCGGGAAAATCGATGCCGCCCGCGTCGTTGCCATCACGCGACGAATAATAGAGGTGTGCATAGTGCAGCGCATAGACGGTGTTGGTGAAAAGCCACGTCAGCAGCAGGGTGCCGACCAGCTTGATCATCGCCATGCGATTTCCGGCCGAAGCTGGCGGCAATTCGCCCGAGATGGCAGCCAGAACCACCATCGTCACGACCGTTGTAATGACCAGCACCAGCAGGCGATTTGCGTCATTGCTGGCGGCGTGGAGGCGGATGCTACCTGTATCGGCATCGCGCAGCAGCGGCAGCATCGATGCAAGGAACACGGCTGCGGCCAGGTCGAAGCTCATCGCCGCAGCATCGGCCAGGCTTTCGGCCCCCGGCAATTGCCAATAGCCGATGAATCCGGCCACCAGCAGCGTCAGGAACAGGATGAAGCGCGGCGGCGCCAGCCGGTTGCCCAGCCCGCTCCCGCCGCGCATCATGGTGTTTATTTCGCCTTCTTGGCTGCAGCACCGGGCCGCTTGGGTTCGAACAGCAGGTCGAGCGCGGTGGGTGCCTTGCCGGGGGCCACACGTTCAAGCCACGGATAGCGCAGGCCATCCTTGTATTCGATGCGCAGGGTGTCGAACCGGCTGCCCCGCTTGACCAGCAGGTCCAGCGGCGTTCCCTTTTCACCCTTGGCTGCGGTGATCGCCTTCTTCATCGCATCGGCATCATAGGCCACGCCGTTCACGGCCATGATCTGTGCGCCCGTCACGATTCCGGCGTTGAAAGCGGGGCTGTCCCAGCGTGCGCCGGTAACCTTGCCTTCCTTGTCGATCGAGAGGCCGATCGAATTGGTCAGGCTCAGCGTCTTGCTGAAATCGCCCGCCGCCTTGGCATAAGGGTTTGGCTCTTCCTTCCAGACCAGCTTGTAGCCGCCCTTTTCGATCCCGTTCAGCGGTGCGGGCTGGCCCGGCTGGTTGATGCGGGTGTCGATCAGCTTGGCCCAGTCATAGGGGTAGAGCGCGTTCAGCTTGGTCACGATCTCGTCCACCTCGAACGGGATCTGGCCATAATCGCCCGGATTCATGCCGAAGAAGGCCTTGGCAAAATCGTCGATGGACTTCTTGCCGCCGGTGCCTTCGCGAAGTATCTGGTCGATCTCCAGCCACACCAGCGCACCTTCGGTGTAGTAATCCTCGTTGCGGGCAAGCGAGGAATAGGGCTTGGCCTTGCGCGAGGCGAAGACCGGATCGAACCCGGTATCCTCGACCGAACGCCATTCACGCCCCGGCTGCTGGGTGTAACCGCCTGCCCACTGCGCCAGCATCCCCAGCACCATGTCCTTGCCCTGAAGGCCCGAACGGCCTGCCAGCACAAGGCCCCAGAACTGGTCCTGCCCTTCATAGGTCCACAACAGGTCGCCCTGCATCGGCTGGCGATAATCGGGCGTCCATAGCCGCGCGGGGCGGCGGAACTTGCCCGACCACGAATGCGCATATTCGTGCGGCAGCAGGTTGCGGTCCCACTCCTGCTTGTCCCAATCGGTAAAGGCTTCCGGCTCAAGCTGGTTCTCGCTCGACCGGTGATGTTCAAGGCCGATGCCCCCGATCTTGTCGGACAGGGCAAGCAGGAACTCGTAATGGTCGAAATGGTTCGCGCCGAACGCCAGCTTGGCCTCGTCCACCAGCGCAGCGTGCGCGGCGATCTGTTCGGGCTTGGCTTCAAGCTGTTCGGGCTTGTCGGCCACGACGTTGAGCGTGACCTTCTGTCCCAGATCCCACTTCTTGAAATAGCGCCCCGCAAAGATCGGCGAATCGACCAGCGTTTCGTAGTCCGTCTCGGCCCATGTCGCGCGATTGCCGCTCATGGCCATGCCATCCAGTGCGGTGGCGGCGGTCCAACCCTGCGGCAGCGTGACGCTGGGCTTCACCTTGATCCGCCGCACGTAATGGCCTGCCGGGTACAGGCTCATCTTCTCCCACTGCAGGTTCAGCATTTCGGGCGTCATGGTGACGCGCCCCTCGTTCGAAGCGAGCGGTGAAGTATGGATGAACTTGGCCGTCACCGCCTTTGCGCCAGCGGGCAGCATGACGTGGAAGGCATAGACCTCCACCCGATCACGCTTCCATTCCACCGGCTTGCCATCGACAAAGAACTGCACGCCGACCAGTTCGGCCAGTGGCCCGCGCGGGCCGTGATTGCCGGGCAACCATTGCGGGAACAACAGGATCAGTTCCTTTGCGCCAGATGCCACCGGGATCACCTGCGTCACGCGATAGGCGCGGCGCATCGTGTCTGACGCATCGATATCCAGCGTCATCGTGCCGGGATAGGCCACGTCCTGCGCATCGGGCACGGTCTGCGTGATGGGCACGGCCTTGGGTGCCGAATTGGCAGCAAGCGCCTGTGGTGAAACGGAAAGGGCGAGGAGGAGCGGGGCAACCGCGAGGTTTTTCAGCATGGGATCAGTTCATGACGCGATGCGGTCACATTCGCAACCATCGGGCGCTTCCTTTTTCACGACACTTCCCGTTTTGCGCGAATGCGGCTAATCGCGCGCACCATGAGCACACAGACCCCAAGCCCCAAGACTCCTCAGGCCATCCGCGGCACGCAGGACATCTTCGGCCCCGATGCCGAGGCTTTCGCATTCGTCGTCGAAACGTTCGAGCGCGTGCGCAAGCTCTATCGTTTCCGCCGCGTGGAAATGCCGGTGTTCGAAAAGACCGCCGTGTTCAGCCGTTCGCTGGGCGAGACGACCGATGTCGTTTCCAAGGAAATGTACAGCTTCGAGGATCGCGGCGGGGAATCGCTGACGCTTCGGCCTGAGTTCACCGCAGGCATCGCCCGCGCCTTCATCACCGATGGCTGGCAGCAATATGCGCCACTCAAGGTCGCCACCCACGGCCCGCTGTTCCGCTATGAACGCCCGCAAAAGGGCCGCTACCGCCAGTTCCACCAGATCGACGCCGAAGTGATCGGTGCGGCTGAACCGCAGGCCGACGTGGAACTGCTGGTCATGGCCGACCAGTTGCTCAAGGAACTGGGCATTCAGGACGGCGTGACGCTGCAACTGAACACGCTGGGCGATGGCGCCAGCCGCGAGGCATGGCGTGAGGCGCTGATCGCGTACTTCCGCGCCGTGAAGGGCGATCTGTCCGAAGATTCGCAGGACCGGCTGGAGCGTAACCCCTTGCGCATCCTCGACAGCAAAGACCCGCGCGACAAGGTGTTCACTGCTGAGGCACCCAAGATCGACGATTTCCTGAGCGATGAAGCACAGGACTTCTTCGCCAAGGTCACCGGCGGACTGGACGCCGCAGGCGTATCATGGACCCGCGCCCCGGCGCTGGTGCGCGGGCTGGACTACTACCGCCACACCGCGTTTGAATTCGTGACGGACCGTCTGGGCGCGCAAGGCACCGTGCTGGGCGGCGGGCGCTACGACGGGTTGATGGAAGCGCTGGGTGGGCCTGTGACGCCTGCGGTGGGTTGGGCTGCGGGGATCGAGCGGCTGGCGATGTTGGTTCAGCCTCCTGAACAACAACCGGTCATTGCTTTGGTGATTGAAAGCGATGAAACTCGACTGCTTAATATAGGCACGATGTTCGCTAAGGCTGCGAGAAATAGCGGTGCGCCAGTCCTGATATACAATTCAGGAGGGGTTCGGAAACGCTACGACAAAGCGAAAAAGACGCAGCCCGGTTTGATTCTCACGATCTCCTCAAGCGAAGCAGATGGCGAGTTTGGGCGTTTGTCAGTGAAGCCTCAGGGTACCGCAAGCGCTGAACTTACGAACTCTTTGTTAGCTTCTCCAAAAATGCTGATGAAGAATCAGTTTTCGGTCCCTGAAATCCTATGGGAATCGGTAGTTCATGGCGGCGGCACGGTTTCGATGGTGCCTGGAAAGGCATGAAAATAGACTGTTCTCTTCGTCACCCTGAACTTGTTTCAGGGTCCATCTCTCCCCCGGCACGGACATCGCCTGCGGAGGGATGGATGCTGAAACAAGTTCAGCATGACGAGTGCTTCCCTACGAACAAACACCCCGTCACCCCGGGCTTGACCCGGGGTCCCGCTATTCTTCCCGCAACGGCGCACCAACAAGCGGGATCCCGGGTCAAGCCCGGGATGACGAAGTTTGGGGCTGTGGCATGAGCGTATCCGACGCCCGCCTCGGCCATCTCACGCACCGCTTCGCTGAACTCGAAGCGCGGCTTGCTTCGGGCACGCTCGAAGGCGCAGACTTCATCGCCGCCAGCCGCGACTATGCGGAACTCGAACCCGTCGCCCGCATCGCGCAGGAAATTGCCGCGATGCGCGAGGAACTGGTGAGCCTTGCAGCGCTTGACGACCCGGACATGCGCGAGCTGGCCGACGAGGAACTGCGGCGCATCCACGCCGAACTGCCCGAAGCCGAACACCGCCTTGCTGTGGCCATGCTGCCGCGCGATTCGGCGGACAGCCGCCCCGCCATGCTCGAAATCCGCGCAGGAACCGGGGGCGATGAGGCCGCGCTTTTCGCCGCAGACCTGTTCCGCATGTACGAACGCTATGCCGCCGAACAGGGCTGGCGGGTGGAAGTCGTCTCGGTCAACGCCAACGACCTTGGCGGATACAAGGAAGTCGTCGCCAACGTCACCGGCAGCGGCGTCTTCGCCAAGCTGAAGTTCGAATCCGGCGTCCACCGCGTGCAGCGCGTGCCGGTGACCGAATCTGGCGGGCGCATCCACACCTCTGCCGCCACCGTCGCCGTCCTGCCCGAACCCGATGAAGTGGACGTGCGGATCGAGGACAAGGATCTGAAGATTGACGTCTATCGCGCCAGCGGTGCGGGCGGGCAGCATGTGAACACCACCGATTCGGCGGTTCGCATCACGCACTTGCCCACCGGCACCGTCGTCACCTGTCAGGACGGGCGCAGCCAGCACAAGAACAAGGACAAGGCGATGCAGGTCCTGCGCGCCCGCCTGTTCGAAGCACAGCGCGATGCCGCGCAGGGCGAAGAGGCCGAGGCGCGCAAGGCGATGGTGGGCAGCGGCGACCGCTCCGAACGCATCCGCACCTACAACTTCCCGCAAGGCCGCGTGACCGACCACCGCATCAACCTCACGCTCCACCGCCTGCCCGAAGTGCTCGAAGGGCCTGGCCTGGCCGAACTGGTCGACGCGCTGATTGCCGAGGACCAGTCCAAGCGGCTGGCGGCGATGGATGGGTGACATTGGTCGCCAAGCCTTGCTGCTCCCCCGCGAAGGCGGGGGCCTCAGTCGGTTTACGCCAACCTTCCATAACAATACCGAGGCCTCCGCCTGCGCGGGGGCGCAATGCGTGTGAAGGTTGCAGACACCCTCCGCGCCGCCGCCGAACGCCTGTCCGCCACCTCGGACACCGCCCGGCTCGATGCCGAACTGCTCATGGCTCACGCGCTCGGCTGCACCCGCACCGATCTGCTGCTGCGTCATATGCAGGCAGAAACCCCTGCCGCCTTCGCCGCGCTGGTCGAACGCCGCATGGCTCACGAACCTGTCGCCTACATTACCGGCAACGCCGAGTTCTACGGGCTGGAGCTAACCGTCAGCCCCGCCGTGCTGATCCCGCGCGGAGATACGGAAACATTGGTCGAGGCAGCGCGTGAGGCCTTCGCCAGCCGCCAGCCGCCCCGGCGCATCATCGATCTGGGCACCGGTTCGGGCGCGCTGCTTCTCGCCGTGCTATCGCTCTGGCCCGAAGCGGAAGGCGTGGCGATAGAGCGTTCTCCCGAAGCCCTTGCCGTTGCCCGCGCCAATGGGCAGCACCACGCCCCCACAGCACGCTTTCTGTCGGGCGACTGGACGCAGCCGGGCTGGGCGGCTGACCTTGGCCGGTTCGACCTGATCCTGTCGAACCCGCCCTATGTCGAGGATGAGGCCGAGCTTGCCCCGTCAGTCCGCGCGCACGAACCGGCGCAGGCGTTGTTTTCCGGGCCTGAAGGACTGAATGATTATCGCCTGCTGGTGCCGCAAATTCCCGGCCTGCTTGCCGAAAATGGCATTGCGATCATCGAGATCGGCTGGACGCAGGGTGCCGCCGTTTGCGCGCTTGCGCACCAGGCTGGAATGGATGCAAGGCTGCACCATGACCTTGCGGGACGCGAAAGGGCTGTGGAAATGGCAGAAATGCCCAATATTCCTCTTGGCAAGGGCCGCTTGGCCGATTAACTGTGAAGTCAGGCAGGGGACGGATGAGGCTTCCCGTCCCGGCCAGCTCCACCATTTGCAGGGATGAACGGTCATAGGGGCCGGGAAGAGCGCAGATGCTGGAAACGCCGATTCGCTAGAATCGCGAACCGGCGGCGGAGGGTTGTGCGGCATTAAAGGTTCGCACCTGTTTTTCGAGAGGCCACCCATTTAAGGAAGTGCCTGAGTTGAATAACAATCGTGGTAACAACCGCCGTCGCGGTCGCGGTAACAACAACCGTCCGCAGAATGGTGGCCAGCAGCTCAACCGGATCGACAGCCGCGCACGGGGCAATGCCCCCCAGCTGCTCGAAAAGTATCGCAAGCTTGCGCAGGACGCCCATATGAATGGCGATCGCGTGCAGGCGGAATACTACCTCCAGTTTGCCGATCACTATTTCCGCGTGATCGCCGATACCCGCACCCGTCAGGAAGAACAGCGCGCCCGCCAGAACGGTGGCGAACGCTGGCAGGACCAGGACGGTGAGGATGACGGCGGCGATTTCAGCGTCGAGGGTGATTTCCCCGCGTTCGACCGCCCGGTTTCAACCCGGCGTGAGCGTGAGGACCGCGATGACCGGCCTGAGCGTGGTGATCGCAGTGACCGTAACGACAGGAATGACCGGAACGAGGGTCGTCGTGAGCGCGAAGATCGCCCGCGTGAGGACCGTCCCCGTGAAGATCGGCAGCGTGAAGATCGGGTCCGCGATGATCGTCCCCGGGAGGATCGTCAGCGCGATGATCGGGGGGATCGCAACGAAGGTCGGCGCGACAATAACCGCCGCTTCGACCGCAATCGCAACCGCGATGCAGAGGTTGAAGCGCCTGCGGCAGAACCGCTCCCCGGCGAAGGCGTTCCCGCGAGCGAGGGTGAGCCGATTGCCGACGCTGGCGAAAATCCCTTCGTGCGTGATGCCCGCCCGGCACGCGGTGGCCTGCGCCCCCGCACCGAACGCCGTCCCCGCGCGGCCAAGCCCGTGGCCGACGAAGCGCCTGCAACGCTTGATGCCTCGTTCCTGCCGCCATCGATCAGTGCGCGTGCAGAACCTGTGGCAGAACCCGCTCCTGCCCCTGAAGCGCCTGCACCGGTTGCCGAAGAAGCTGCCCCTGCACCCAAGAAGCGCGGTCGCCCGCGCAAGGCCGCTGCGCCCGAAGCCAGTGAGCCGGTTGAAGGCTGACATATGACGCCGGGTCTGGCCGCTTGCGGTCGGCCCCGGTGCACCCCATAGCAGAGGGGCATGAGCCGCTTTCGCCTCCCCCTCCGCCCAATACCCCGTAACCATTTGCTGACTGTTGCCGCCGGTGGCCTTGCCGCCTGCGGTTTCCAGCCGCTGGGCCTTTGGCCACTGACGCTGGCCGCGCTGGCGTGGCTGATTCATCGCCTCCATGTGGTGAAAACATGGCGGCAGGCGCTGTTGGCCGGGTGGCTGTTTGGCGTCGGGCACTTCACTGTCGGCAATGGCTGGATCGCCACGGCGTTCACCTATCAGGCGGAAATGCCCGCGTGGCTGGGCTGGATCGCGGTCTTCCTCCTCGCGCTCTATCTGGCGGTGTTCCCGGCCATTGCAACGCTGCTGGGGTGGTGGCTGGCAGAAACGCGCCGGGCCATGCTGCTGCCTGCCTTTGCGGCCGCGTGGATATTGGCCGAATGGATGCGGTCGTGGCTGTTCACCGGCTTTGCGTGGAACCCCCTGGCAATGGTCACGCTGGGCGGTTTTGATCGCCCCGGCCTTGCCCTTGCCGCGCAGTGGATGGGAACATATGCGCTGTCCGGCCTCGTCGTGCTGCTGGGCGGCTGGTGGCTTTTTGCGCTCAGATCATGGCGGCAGGAGCGCAAGTGGGCCGCTGCGGCCTATGCGCTTGGTCCCGCGTTGCTGCTGGTCCTGCCGCTTCACGGTGAACGCCGCGAAGGCACATTGGCCTATACGCTGGTCCAGCCCGATGTGCGCCAGGACTTGCTCAACGATCCCGCCAACTACGAAAAGCAGTTCCAGACCAGCGCCGCGCTTTCGCTGCCCCGCAAACCGGGTGAGACGCGGCTGGTGCTCTGGCCAGAAAGCGGCGTGCCCGATTTCCTGCGCCCCGGCTATGCGCAGTTCTGGTATGACGAGACGACCTATGCTGGCGATCCGCTGGTCGCCCGCGAACGGCTGGGCCGTGTGGCGGGCAAGGGCGGCCTGTTGCTGACCGGCACTACCGACCTTGCGATGAAGGGGCCGAAAGTAACGGGCGCATGGAACGTGGTCACCGCGCTCGATTCGGGCGGCGAGATTCGCGGCTCCTATGCCAAGGCGCATCTGGTGCCCTATGGCGAATATCTGCCCATGCGCGAGATTCTCGAACCCATCGGCCTTTCGCGGCTGGTTGCGGGAAGCCTCGATTTCCTCGCCGGGCCGGGGCCGCGCACGCTCGATCTGGGACGGCACGGCAAGGCTGGAATCCAGATCTGCTACGAGATCATCTTCTCGGGCGAGGTCGTCGATCGCGCGCATCGGCCAGACTATCTGTTCAACCCGTCGAACGATGGCTGGTTCGGCGCATGGGGGCCGCCGCAGCACCTTGCGCAGGCACGAATGCGCGCGATTGAGGAAGGTCTGCCGGTTCTGCGCTCCACCACCACCGGGATCAGTGCGGTGATCGATGCCGATGGTGTGGTTCGCCAGTTCGTGCCGCCGCTGCGGGCAGGGCGGCTTGATGGAAAGGTGCCGCCAGCCCACGCGCCGACACCCTTCGCGCGCTTTGGCAACATGCTCGGCCTTGCATGGGCAATAGCGCTTCTTTTCGTCGCACTGGTTGCAAGCGCTACGCGGAAACGCTAAGCGGGGGGTGACATAAAGGTTTCTTTATATCGCCTCGGCCCGTTTCGGGCACGGCCATCAGCATAGGACCGCCAATGCGCAGCGATTACCTGTTCACTTCCGAAAGCGTCTCCGAAGGCCACCCGGACAAGGTTTCCGACCAGATCAGCGACGCCATCGTCGACCTGTTCCTGTCGAAGGATCCCGAAGCCCGCATCGCCTGCGAAACGCTGACCACGACGCAGCTTGTCGTGCTGGCTGGCGAAATCCGCTGCAAGGGCGTGTATGAAGACGGCGCGTGGGCACCCGGCGCGCAGGAAGAAATCGAAAAGACCGTCCGCGATACCGTGAAGCGCATCGGTTACGAGCAGGACGGCTTCCACTGGGAAAAGCTGGAATTCATCAACCGTCTGCACGGCCAGTCGGCCCACATCGCGCAGGGCGTCGATGCGGCTGACAACAAGGACGAAGGCGCGGGCGACCAGGGCATCATGTTCGGTTACGCCACCGACGAAACGCCCGACCTGATGCCTGCGACGCTGTACTACAGCCACAAGATCCTTGAACGCATGGCCGCTGATCGCCACTCCGGCGCGGCGCCGTTCCTTGAACCCGACGCCAAGAGCCAGGTCACGCTGCGTTACGAAGGCTCGCTGCCCGTTGCGGCAACCGCCGTCGTCGTCTCCACCCAACACGCGCCGGGTTATGACGAAGGTGAAAACGAAGCCGAACTGCACGCCTATGTGAAGCGCGTGATCGCCGACGTGATCCCGCCCGTGCTGCTGCGCGAAACAACCTATTACATCAACCCGACCGGTTCGTTCGAAATCGGTGGCCCCGATGGCGATGCTGGCCTGACCGGGCGCAAGATCATCGTCGACACCTATGGCGGCGCAAGCCCGCATGGCGGTGGCGCGTTCTCGGGCAAGGACCCGACGAAGGTTGACCGTTCGGCGGCCTACATCACGCGCTATCTGGCGAAGAACGTCGTTGCCGCTGGCCTTGCCACGCGCTGCACGATCCAGATCGCCTATGCCATCGGCGTGTCGGAGCCGCTGTCGCTCTATGTCGATACGCACGAAACCGGCACCGTGGGCGACGACAAGATCGAAGACGCGATCAAGGCGATTGCCAAGCTCGGTGGCCTGACCCCGCGCGGCATCCGCACGCATCTGGGCCTCAACAAGCCGATCTATCAGCCGACGGCGGCCTATGGCCACTTCGGGCGCAAGCCGGAAGGTGACTTCTTTCCGTGGGAACGCACCGATCTGGTCGACGACCTGAAGGCTGCTTTTGCCTGAAATCCTGAAGTGCACCTAGATGCACCTAACTGCACCTAGGCGTACCTGAAGATCACGGAACGGCCCGCTTCGCACTGCCGAAGCGGGCCGTTTTGCGTGTTGGGTTTCATCTCCGTTTTCCTACATTCCAACCGGCGCGCACGACTCTGGTTTTTGGACGGAGTCGGACCCTCATGCGCGAACTCACCCCCCGCATCGCCCTTGAACTGATCGCCCACGAAGGCATCGTGACCGAAGCCTACAAGGACAGCGTTGGCGTGTGGACATGGAGCGTCGGAATCACCGATGCGAGCGGGCACAGGGTGTTCCCGCGCTATCGCGACAAGCCGCAGCCGCTGGAACATTGCATCGGCGTGTATCTTTGGCTGCTGCGCGAAAAGTACCTGCCGCCGGTGCTTGCCGCGTTCGGGCCGCACGATCCCACCGAGGCGGAGCTGGGCGCGGCGCTGTCGTTCCACTGGAACACCGGTGCGATTGCGCGGGCGAGCTGGATCGGGCGGTTCGTGAAGGGCGATGTCGAAGGCGCGCGCAGATCCATGCTCGACTGGGCACGCCCGGCCTCACTCCTGCCGCGCCGCCGCAAGGAGCAGACCTTGTTCTTCGACGGGCGGTGGAGCGAGGACGGGACGGCGCTGGTCTATGGCGTGGCCAAACCTTCCTACCGGCCTTCGGGCGGCAAGCGGGTGGAGGTGCGAACGCTGGTAGAGGGGCTGTTTGCCAACAAGCCAGCGCCCGTTCCGGTGGTCGAGGAAAAGAAGACGTGGTTCGACCGGTTGTTCGAATGACTTTACCCGAACAACCCCTTCCTCGGCCCCAGATAGCCGAACAGGAAGGCGCCCACTTTCCGCATCTGGATTTCCTCGGCGCCTTCGGTGATGCGGTAGCGGCGGTGGTGGCGGTAGATGTGTTCGAAGGGTTTGTGGCGCGAATAGCCGATGCCGCCGTGGACCTGCATCGCCCGGTCCGCCGCTTCGCAGACCAGCCGGTTCGCCCAGTAGTTGCACATCGATACCTTGTCGGACAGTTCGCGCTCGATACGCTTGTGGCCGCCGTCTTCGGCTTCGAGGCGGTCCATATCCCACGCGGTCTTGCGGATCAGAAGGCGCAGCATTTCGCATTGGGTGGCGAGGTCGACGAGGGGGAACTGGATCGCCTGATTGCGGGCCAGTTCCTCGCCAAAGGGCTTGCGTTCGCGGGCATAGCGTACCGATTCCTCAATGCAGAACGTGGCCGCGCCGAGCGAGGATGCGGCCTGCCGGATGCGGTTCTGGTGGACGAAGCTCTGTGCGATCGACAGGCCGCCGCCGACCGGGCCGAGGATGGCGCTTTCGGGCACCCAGACATTGGTGAATGACACGCGCGGGTGGTCGGTCGGCATGTTGAAGGTCCAGAGGTACTCCTCGATCACGAGGCCTTCGGTGGGGTTGGGCACGAGGAAGCAGGTGATGCCGCGCGCATCGCCATTATCGCCGCTGGTGCGCGCAAATGTGGCGCAGTGCGTGGCAACGTGCATTCCGGTGGTCCACATCTTTTCACCATCGATGCGCCAGCCTGCCACGCCATCGCGTGACTGGGGCACGGCACGGGTTTCCATGTGGGTGGCGTCCGATCCGTGGTTCGGTTCGGTCAGGCCAAAGGCGGTGCGGCGGGTGCGGGCGAAGCCGCCGTTGATGAATTCGTCCTGCTGTTCGGGTGTGCCGAAGTGTTCGAACATGTTGACGAACGGGAAGTTGCCGACGATCGAGTGTTCGTTCTGCAGATCGTTGTGCAGGCCAAGGCCCTTTGCGGCAAAGTGATCGCGGATGACCGCCATCCACAGGTTCTGGCCATCCTTGCCGCCATATTTTTTGGGCGCGGAAAAGCGCCAGTGCCCGGCGGCGTCGGCGCGGCGGGTGGCTTCGGCCAGCAGCGCTTCCCATTCGTGGCGCGGCAACCCGCCATTGTCGAAATCGGTGCGCGCCCATTCGCGGCGGTGATCGAAGAAGCGCACGTTGTCATCCGCCTGTTCCAGCGGCTTGATGTCTGATTCGATGAAGGCATCGAGTTCGGCAAGGTAAGCGACGAGGGTTTCGGGAAGGTCGAAGTCCATCAGCGGTTCTCCCAGAGCGTGCGGGCGGCGGCGAGCGCCGGATATTTGGGCATGTCGGCAGACAGGGTGGAAAGCGCGCGGGCGCGCAGCGTGGCGAGGAGGCCGGGCGTGGCAAGGGACTGGCGACCGGCGAGAAGGTCTTCGGCCAGTGCCTTGTCGGCAGGGCTGGCGCGGGCAGAGAGTTCGCGGCGCACGATGCCGAGCGCGTTCTGCGCGACGGCCAGTTCCCAGCGTTCGCGGCCTGCGAGCTTGTCTTTCACCGTAGCGGCGAGCCATTCGGAGACAGCGGTCAGAATTTCGGCTGCGGTTGGTTCGCCCGTGCTGGCGGGTGATTCGGGCATGGCAGGTGGCAGGGGGCGGGCACGTTCGGTTTCTGGCGCTTCGCTTTCCAGCAGGCGCAGCAGGTCGAGTTCCTGTTCGGCGCAGCGCCGTGCCACGACGACGCGTTCAAGCGAACGATCGGTGCCGCTGCGCCAGGATTGCCCCATCGACAGGCATCCCAGCGCCCACCAGACGGTGCGGTAAACCAGCCAGAAGCGGAAGCGGGCGGGATTGAATGCCTCGCCGCCAGCGGCCTGATAGGCGTGGGCGAGGGTTTCTATATCGGTCAGGCCGAAGCCCTGCCTGTCCAGTCGCCCGAAGCGCCACACCGCCATGCAGCCGTAGGCAAGATCTTCGTGGCCATCGCCAAGATGGGCCAGTTCCCAATCGAGCACGCCCGAAAGGCGCTCTTCATGGACCATCAGGTTGCCGATGCGGAAATCGCCGTGGACGACCACGGGTTCGGCGGGCGGCGGCAGATTGCGGCGCAGCCATGCAAGACCAAGTGCAATCAGGGGACGATCTCCGCCCGCTTCGGCGAACTGGCGGGCGAGGCCTTCAACGCCTTCTGCGGGATCAAGGCGCGGCAGAAAATCGAGGCCGCGCGTGTTTAGCGCGTGGATTCGCGCCATCGCCTTTGCCAGATCACTGGCCAGCTCGGGCGGTGAGGACAGCGCGGTTTCAGGATCGGCAGTGCCCGGCAGGCAGCGCATGATAAAGCCGATGCCGAGATCGTCAGCGGGTGCGAGTTCGGCTATGACTTCGGGGGCGGCGACACCGGCTGCATGGGCGCGACGGATCAGTTCTGCTTCGCCCGCCATGTTCAACGGACGCGCGGCGATCCATTCGGCGGAAGGCGCGCGACGCAGCACGAAACGGTCCTGCCCGCAGGCAAATAGCCACGATTCCATGTTGGCTCCGCCCGAAAGGCGTTGCAGGCCGGTGACCGGATTTGCGGCCGTATCCACCCCGCCTGCGCGGTGCATGACCGCTTCAAGCAGTCCTTCCATCGTCTCTCCAGCCTGCGGCTTGCATGCCGCTGGGAAGACTATTCTTAACCGATCAGTTAAAGTCCAGCGCGAATCATTGTCAGATCACCGAATCGGAATTGGTTCCCCCGGATCGGATCATCCGCGCCAGCCTTGCGCCGAGGTGTTCGAAAAGGCACTTTGCGGCGGAATCACAAACGGTTAGTTTCGTTAAATTCGCATAAACCGGGATCGGGGTAAGTGAGGGCATGAAGTTTCGCACCGCACGAATCGTTGCAGCACTGCTTACGGCAGTGCCCGCGCTTGTCGCCACCGTACCCCAGGTGCAGAGCCGCGACGCGATTTCGTTGCAGGACCAGCGTGATCAGATCATCCAGCAGCAGGTTGCCGCGATTGCCGCCGAAGGGCGCGGGCGGATTGGCGTGGCGGCGATGGATCTTGATGGTGGCGGCCAGATCTTCGTGAATGGCGATATGCCGTTCCCGATGGCCAGCACGGCCAAGATCGCGGTGGCGGCAACATTCCTAGAACAGGTTGAAAAGGGCAATTACCGGCTCGACCAGCAGTTCCCGATGATGGTCCGCGTGGTTGAACGCGGCACGCCAAGCCCGGAAGCGCCGCTGCGCGCAGGCAGCGTGATGACTGCGCAAAGTCTGATGGAGTTGATGATCACCCGCAGCCACAACGAGGCGACGGACGGGCTGATCAAGGTTGTCGGCGGTTTCGAAAACGTGAATCGCTGGCTGACGCGCAACGGCATCACCGGGCAGCGGCTGGACCATACGATGGCCACGCTGGTGCGCGATGACGGCAAGGTCGATCCCGCCAAGGTGATCGACACCCGCACATCCAGCACGCCGCGCGCGATGATCGCGCTGCTGGCGGCGATTGACCGGGGCGGCGTGCTCAGCCCTGAAAGCCGGGCGGTGCTACTTGATACGATGACCCGCACCAGCACGGGCAAGACCCGCATCCGTGCAGGCCTGCCCGCTGGCACACTGGTGGCGCACAAGACCGGAACGCTGGCTGGCGTGACCGACGATGTGGGCATCGTGCGCCTGCCCGATGGGCGGCATCTGGCGGTGACGTTCTTCGTCACCGGGCCTGAGGGTCATGCGGCGCACGCCGGGCTGATCGCACGGATGATGCGCACGATCTATGACGGGTACAGCGCGCCATTGGGCAAGAGCACGCAGGATCTGGTGCGCCGCCGCTGATGGCGGGTGGGGGTGTTTGGGCCAAAGTCGGTCCACCCCGCTGCGACTAACTTCACTGCATTCAGTAAGTCTCGCGGCCCTCCCGCCTGCGGGAGGGCGTAGGGTCGTGCACAGATTCATGCGCTGCAGCGTTCGAGTATAAACCAACAGCGCAAAAAGAAAGAGGCGCGGTCCGAAGACCGCGCCTCTCTCTAACTCGCGTAATCTGCCTTAAGGCAAAGATTACATCGCAGCTTCCGAAGCTTCGGCAGCAGCTTCCGAGGCAGCGCCCGAAGCGTCAGCAGCAGCAGCCGAGGCATCGGCAGCAGCTTCAGTTGCTTCAACAGCAGCTTCGGTGGCTTCTTCAGCCGGCTTTTCCGAGCAGCCAGCGAGAGCGAAGGCGGTGCCGGCGACAGCGGCGAGAATGAGCTTGCGCATGCGTTACAATCCCTGGATTGAAGTGACCAGCGCCGGGCAAGCAGCCCGCCGCAAAGCCTACTCAAGCGGTAGACTTCGCGACCCAATTAATCGGCAATTCATCGCGTTGCAAGCACAAGACGAACGCAATCTGTCTCATCTCGTCTATCGCGCGGGTGCGCTTGCCTTTTTTTCGCCCAATTTCCGGGCTTTTCAGCTTTGCACAGACCTGTGACAAAGTTGCGGCGGCAAGGCGATGACGCGGCGTTTCAGCCCTGCTAACACCCCCGGATGAGCGAAAAGCAGCATCTCTATCTGGTCGACGGGTCGGCCTATATCTTCCGCGCCTATCACCGGCTGCCACCCCTGACGAACCCTGTGGGAACGCCTGTGGGCGCGGTCTACGGCTATACCACGATGCTGTGGAAGCTGGCCGAAGACCTGCACAAGGCCGATGGGCCGACGCATCTTGCGGTGATTCTCGACAAGGCGGGCACATCGTTCCGCAACGACCTGTATGATCAGTACAAGGCGAACCGTCCGCCGCCGCCCGAAGATCTGGTGCCACAGTTCCCGCTGATCCGCGATGCCACGCGGGCGTTCAGCCTGGCCTGCATCGAGGAAGAAGGGCTGGAAGCGGACGATATCATCGCGTCCTATGCCCGTGCCGCCACGCTGCGCGGCTGGGACGTGACGATCGTTTCGTCCGACAAGGATCTGATGCAGCTTGTGGGCAAGTGCGGTGTGGGTGGCGGCTGCGTCGACATGCTCGACACGATGAAGAACCAGCGCATCGACATTCCCGAAGTGGTCGAGAAGTTTGGCGTGCCGCCGGAGAAGGTGGGCGATGTGCTGGCGCTGATGGGCGATTCGGTCGACAACGTGCCCGGTATTCGCGGCATCGGGCCGAAAACCGCCACGAAGCTGATTCAGGAGCATGGCGATCTCGAATCGGCGCTGGCCGCAGCGCCGGGGATGAAGGCGAGCAAGCTGCGCGAGAGCCTGATCGAGCAGGCCGAGATGGCGCGGCTATCGCGCGTGCTGGTGCAGCTGAAGGAAGACTGCCCGCTGCCGGTGCCGATCGAGGACTTCAAGCTGGACGTGATCCCGCGCGATCCGCTGGCGGCGTTCCTAGAAGAGCATGGCTTTACCAGCCTGCTGCGGCGGCTGGACGACGGCAAGGGCAGTCCGGGGCCAAAGACGCAGCTCAATCCGGCAAAGGTGGACAATGCCGGCGCGCCTGCTGCGCCTGTGGATGAGCGCCGCCCTTTGCCTTCATGGCCTGCGGTGGACCGTGAGGCCTATCCTTGCGTGCAGACGATGGAAGCGCTGGAGCAATGGATCGCGCGCGCCTTTGCCGCGCGCGTGGTGGCCGTGGATACCGAAACCAGCGCGCTGGATGCGATGCGGGCCGATCTGGTGGGGGTGAGCCTTGCGCTTGGCCCGAATGATGCCTGCTACATCCCCTTGGGGCACGGCGGATCGGATATGTTTGCCGAAAAGCCCGAACAGGTGGACCGCGAGGCTGCGATTGCCGCTTTGAAGCCGCTGCTGGAAAGCGATGCGGTGCTGAAGGTGGGGCAGAACATCAAGTACGACATCAACGTGCTGGCACGGCACGGGGTGAACCTCGGCCCTATCGATGACACGATGGTGATGAGCTTCTGCCTTGATGCAGGGCGCAGCGAAGCGGGTGTTGGCGGGCATGGCATGGACGAGCTGTCCGAACGGCACCTGGGCCACGCCACGCTGGCATTCAAGGATGTGTGCGGCACCGGCAAGAAGGCGATTTCCTTTGCCGAAGTGCCGCTGGCCGATGCCACGCGCTACGCCGCAGAGGACGCGGACGTGACATGGCGTCTGCACCGGCTGTTCCAGCCCCGGCTGGTGGATGAAGCGGGAATGCGCGTTTACAGCCGCGTCGACCGCCCATTGGTGCCGGTTGTCGCCATGATGGAGCGCAATGGCATCAAGGTGGATCGGGAGCGTCTGGCGGGCCTCTCGGCCGAGTTCGCTACGCAGATCGCGCGGCTGGAAGGCGTGATCCATGAGAAGGCGGGCATGGCCTTCACCATCGGCAGTCCGAAGCAACTGGGCGAAGTGCTGTTCGACAAGCTGGGTTACAAGGGCGGGAAGAAAGGCAAGACCGGGCAGTATTCCACTGACCAGTCGGTGCTGGAAGGACTTGCTGCGCAGGGCGCGGAAGTCGCCACGCTGGTTCTGGAATGGCGGCAGCTTTCCAAGCTGAAATCGACCTATACCGATGCCCTGCAGGCCGCGATCAATCCCGATACGGGCCGCGTACACACCAGCTACAGCCTTGTCGGCGCGCAGACCGGGCGTTTGTCGTCCAATGAGCCGAATCTGCAGAACATCCCGATCCGCACTGAAATTGGCCGCCAGATCCGCGATGCCTTCGTGGCGGAGCCGGGCAACGTGCTGCTGGCGGCGGACTATAGCCAGATCGAACTGCGGCTGGCCGCGCATATGGCCGATGTGCCAGCGTTGAAAGAGGCCTTTGCGCAAGGCGAGGACATTCACGCACGCACCGCGATGGAGATGTTCGGACACGTCGATCGCGACACGCGCGGGCGGGCCAAGACGATCAACTTCGCTATCCTGTATGGCATCAGCCGCTGGGGCCTTGGCGGGCGTCTGGGCGTGAGCGCGGACGAGGCGCAGGCGATGATCGACCGCTATTTCGAACGCTTCCCCGGCATCCAGCGCTATATCCACGAAACGCTGGAGAGCGTGCGCGAGCGGGGGTATTCGGAAACGCTGTTCGGCCGCAAGACGTGGTTCCCGCGCATCGGGTCGAAGAATCAGGCCGAGCGGCAGGGCAGCGAACGCGCCGCGATCAACGCGCCGATTCAGGGCACCAGCGCCGATATCATCAAGCGCGCAATGGCCCGCATGATGCCTGCGCTTGCCGAGGCGGGACTGCCCGACGTTAAGATGCTGCTGCAGGTGCACGACGAACTGGTGTTCGAACTGCCTGAGAGTGACGTTGCTGCAGCCAAGCCGGTGATCGAGCGGGTTATGGCGACGGCGGCAGAGCCTTCGGTGACGTTGACGGTGCCGCTGGGCGTGGAGATCGGCACGGGGCTATCGTGGGGGGCGGCGCACTGATTGTCTGGTGCGCCCTTCGCATCCGCGAAGGGCTTGCGGCACCAGCCCACTCCCCCGGCCCGACCACCCAGAGCCTACTCGGTGGAGGTAATCGGGCCGAGGGAGCGGGCTGATGCCGCAAAAGTGCGCATGGCCACGCTTCAGTTCAGCGCGGCAAACTTCTGCAGATCGCCGGTGCCGAGCATCAGCACTTCTTCATGCGGCACCGAATTGGTGAGCGCGTAGAATTCCGCCGCCTTGTCTGCGGGCAGGCCCATTTCGCGGTAGTAATCGACGTAGGCGCGGTTGACGGGATCGTTGGCGCTGAAATCTTCGGGTTCGCGCCCGTCTTCGTCCAGCCATGCATGAACGACGAACGCGGCGTCGGGCGCTGCGCTGCGCGTGGCTCCGGCAAGGAACAGTTCCACCGCGCCCGATCGCACAGAACCGTGTTCGGGCACGTGCGTGGCGATGCCCTGCGCACGGATCATCCGGCCGAGGCGCAGGTTGGCGAAATCATCGACCGTGCCGGGGCAATCGGGCATTTCCAGCACGCGGATGCCGGGAAAGGCGCGCAGCATCTTCTGGAAGTCTGCGGGCGAATAGCTGTCGGTTTCGGCCACCAGCGCGGCGCGGCTGCCATCCAGCACTTCGAAGGGGCCGAAGCTGGCCACGCCTTGCACATCGGCGCGGGTCAAGCCGACGATGCGTTCCGAACCGGGTTCGTAGACTTCGACGGTGGTGGTTTCGGTCCATGTGACGCCGTTCTCCACCCATGTGCGCGTGCTGACCTCGCGCGCCGATGCCGGTTGGCAGGCGAGCAGGGCGCAAAGCATGGGCGGGGCGAGGCGGCGAAGCATGACCTATGCTTTCGGCTCAGGCGGATTGCCGAAGTGCCAAGGAACGCGGTTAAATTGTCTTCACTGTGATTTGCGGATGACTCCGAGATGCCTCGGAAATGGCAGCATCCCGCCCCCACGGCGACTTCTCGCACGCTACCCTCAGCAAAATCTCTTATCGGGCAGGAGGATGAATGGTCGCGCTGGTCTCCACGGTTGCCTATCTGGGGCTGGAGGCGCGCGGGGTGGAAGTGCAGTGTCAGGTCGCGCCGGGGATGCCCGCATTCCGCGTGGTGGGCCTGCCGGACAAGGCCGTGGGCGAAAGCCGGGAGCGGGTTTCGTCGGCGCTTTCCGCATTGGGGCTGGCGCTTCCGCCAAAGCGGATCACGGTGAACCTTTCGCCGGCAGACTTGCCCAAGGAAGGCTCGCACTACGATCTGCCCATAGCGCTGGCGCTGCTGGCAGCAATGGGCGTGATCGATCTGGAGCAGATTGCCGATTATGTGGCGGTGGGCGAACTGGCGCTCGATGGCCGGGTTCTGCCATCGCCCGGTGTGCTGCTGGCGGCCATCCATGCCAGCGGGCAGGACAAGGGGCTGATCTGCCCCGCCGCACAAGGGCCTGAGGCACGCTGGGCGAGCGGGATCGACGTTATCGCCGCGCCCGACCTGATCGGGCTGCTCAACCATCTGAAAGGCACGCATCGTCTGCCGCAACCCGCGCAAGGCGTGGCAGAACCGCCGCGCCGCATGGCGGACCTGAAACAGGTGAAAGGGCAGGAAACGGCCAAGCGCGCGCTGGAGATCGCGGCGGCAGGCGGCCACAACCTGTTGATGATCGGGCCGCCGGGAGCGGGCAAATCGCTGATGGCATCGTGCCTGCCGGGTATCCTGCCCGAACTGACGCCAGCAGAGGCGCTGGAAGTTTCGATGGTGGCATCGGTGGCGGGCACATTGGAGGAAGGGCGGATCAGTCGTGCGCGGCCTTTCCGCAGCCCCCACCATTCCGCATCGATGGCGGCGCTGACCGGTGGAGGATTGAAAGTGCGCCCCGGCGAAGTGAGCCTGGCGCATCTGGGCGTGCTGTTTCTGGATGAATTGCCCGAATTCCAGCGGCCCGTGCTGGATTCGCTGCGGCAACCGCTGGAGACGGGCGAGGTTACCGTGGCGCGCGCCAATGCGCATGTGACCTTCCCCGCACGGGTGCAGCTTATCGCGGCGATGAATCCCTGCCGCTGCGGGCATCTGGGCGATCCTGCGCTGGGGTGCAGCCGCGCGCCGCGCTGCGCGGGGGATTATCAGTCGAAAGTGTCAGGGCCTCTGCTCGATCGCATCGACCTTCATGTAGAGGTCGATCCGGTATCAGCCGCCGATCTGGCGCTGCCGCCACCTGCCGAAGGATCGGATCAGGTTGCCGCCCGCGTGGCGCAGGCGCGCAGCATTCAGATCGCGCGGCTGGAAGGAAGTGGGATGCGCAGCAATGCCGAGTTGAACGGCGACATGCTCGATACCCATGTCACCCCGGATGAGCCGGGGCGCAAGCTGCTGGCCCAAGCGGCCGAAGCCATGCGCCTGTCCGCGCGGGGCTATACCCGGATGCTGCGGGTAGCGCGGACGATTGCGGATCTTGGCGGAGCCGAGACGGTGGGGCGCATTCATGTGGCCGAGGCTCTGAGTTACCGCAGGATTGCGCCGAGGGCCTGATCGGCGGCGGTGGTGTAGGAAAGAGTTTTCGCACGCAAAGACGCAAAGACGCAAAGGCGCGAAGAGGTTGTGTGCGCCGCAGGCTCAATTGTCGCATGATAGCGTGACAGCTACAGGTGCAGAGCGGCTTCGCCGGAAGCACTCCATCTTCGCGCCTTCGCGCCTTCGCGTCTTTGCGTGAAAATTCCTGATTCAATTCGGTGCGGTATCGATTCAGAGATTCCGCCCAAGGAAGATCAGCACCATCGCGCCGATCACCGAAGCAAGGCAGCCTGCGCGGTTTACGCCTTCGCCAAAGGGGCCGCCCGAACGCCAGCTGGCAAACAGCCCCGCCACCAGTGCGCCACCCACGCCGAGCAGGATTGTCTTGAGAAGGCCAATATCGACCGCGCCGGGATAGAGGAACCGCGCCAGCACGCCGACCACCAGCCCGGTGAAGAGGATCGAGATCAGATTCAGCACGTATGTTCTCCATTCCTGTGGACACATCATATGGTGCCGGTTGACCGGTTCTTGTCCACAATTTGGTGATGCGGATTAAAAAAAGTTGAGGGTTGGCATTTTGCCTCTTGCAGTGACGCTTCTCCCGCGCGTCGCTGCACTGCAGCATGACTTGCGTGGCGACGAAACGAATCGGGCGTGCGACGAATCGAGTCTGCCTGCGGATCATTACCCTCTTGTGTCTGAATCCGGTTGAGGCACTATGGGTTGTGGTCAGGCTTCAGGGGGACCTCTAAACCTAGTTTAGGGCGCTTGGGCGTGTTTTTCGCGCAATGGCAGTGCGTTGCCGGTGCGAAGGGCAAATGGGGCCGCGATTTTGGATTTCGGAGCGAAGCGGGTGCGGGACAAGATTGTTCCACTTTCGTTCCGCTTCCTGTAAGGTTGGGATGCGCTCCCGATTCGATTATGGATTGATCGCCCGGCCCATGTGTCGGGATGCGAAAACAGGGGTTGCGACGTGGATTTCAGGACTGGAGACGGCTCCGTGGTTGCGCAAGACGAACTGGCGCTGGCAGGCGCTCCGGCATCGGCCTCGGAAGCCACCCCGGAATCGACCGGCGAGGCGAAGGCAATGGACATGAACACCAAGGATGCTGGCAGCGATGCGCTGGTGGCCGGCATGGCTGCTGCGATGGCTGCAGCGGCGGCACCGGTCAGTGATTCCAAGAAGGTCAATCCGCGCCGCTTCACTATCGTGACCGATGACAGCCGCGATGCGCGCCTGACCGATTTCGGCAAGGATACGCTGGACGACCGCTATCTGCTGCCGGGCGAAAAGTATCAGGATCTGTTCGCGCGCGTGGCCGATGCCTATGCCGACGATCAGGAACACGCCCAGCGCCTTTACGACTACATCTCGAAGCTGTGGTTCATGCCCGCAACGCCGGTGCTTTCGAACGGCGGCACCGGGCGCGGCCTGCCGATCTCGTGCTATCTGAACTCGGTGGATGACAGCCTTGAAGGCATCGTTGCCACCTGGAACGAGAACGTGTGGCTGGCATCGCGCGGCGGCGGCATCGGCACCTATTGGGGCAAGGTGCGCGGCATCGGTGAATCGGTGGGCCTGAACGGCAAGACCAGCGGCATCATCCCCTTCGTGCGCGTGATGGACAGCCTGACGCTGGCGATCAGCCAGGGTTCGCTGCGCCGTGGTTCGGCAGCGTGCTATCTCGATGTGTCGCACCCGGAAATCGAGGAGTTCCTTGAAATCCGCAAGCCGAGCGGTGACTTCAACCGCAAGGCGCTGAACCTGCATCACGGCGTGCTGCTGACCGATGAATTCATGGAAGCGGTGCGCGATGGCGCCGAATTCCACCTGCGCAGCCCCAAGGACGGTTCGATCCGCAGCACCGTGGATGCGCGTTCGCTGTTCCAGAAGCTGGTTGAAACCCGCCTTGCCACGGGCGAACCCTATATCGTGTTCAACGACACGGTGAACCGCATGATGCCCAAGCATCACCGCGATCTGGGCTTGAAGGTTTCGACATCGAACCTCTGTTCGGAAATCACCCTGCCCACGGGTCGCGACCATCTGGGCAACGATCGCACGGCGGTGTGCTGCCTGTCCTCGCTCAACCTTGAAACGTGGGACGAATGGAACGGCGACAAGCGCTTTGTCGAAGATGTGCTGCGCTTCCTCGACAACGTGCTGCAGGACTATATCGACCGCGCGCCCAGCGAAATGGCCCGCGCGAAGTATTCCGCCGCGCGTGAACGCTCGGTCGGCATGGGCGTGATGGGCTTCCATTCGTTCCTGCAGATGAAGGGCATCGGCTTTGAATCCGCGATGGCCAAGGCGTGGAACCTCAAGATGTTCAAGCACGTGGCAGCCAAGGCCGACGAGGCTTCGCTGATGCTGGCGCAGGAACGCGGGCCGTGCCCGGATGCGGCGGACATGGGCGTGATGCAGCGCTTTTCGTGCAAGATGGCAATCGCGCCGACCGCTTCGATCAGCATCATCTGCGGCGGCACCTCTGCCTGTATCGAACCGATCCCGGCGAACATCTACACGCACAAAACGCTGTCCGGCTCGTTCGTGGTGAAGAACCCGTACCTGCAGAAGCTGCTGGCCGAAAAGAGCAAGGATTCCACCAATGTGTGGAACTCGATCCTTGAGCACGGCGGATCGGTGCAGCACCTCGATTTCCTCAGCCCCGATGAAAAGGCGATCTACAAGACCAGCTTCGAGATCGACCAGCGCTGGCTGCTGGAATTTGCCGCAGATCGCACGCCTTTCATCGATCAGGCCCAGTCGCTGAACCTCTATATCCCGGCAGACGTAGACAAGTGGGATCTGATGATGCTGCACTTCCAGGCGTGGGAGAAGGGCATCAAGTCGCTCTATTATTTGCGTTCGAAGTCGGTCCAGCGGGCAGGCTTTGCCGGTGGCGTGGAGGCGGACAACACCTCTGCCGCACCGAAGATCGAACTCGCCACGGCAGAAACGGATTACGAGGAATGTCTGGCCTGCCAGTGATGGCGCGCCGGTAGCTTCTGCCCCTGCCATGACGGTTCCGGTAGCCTCCGCGCGTCTCGAGACGCCTTCCCGGCTGCCGGAGCCATTGATTTCGATACACCCCGCGACATTTCGCGGCTTGCGCGGTGTCATGCCGTTCGGCCATTTGCGTGCGTCTGGTGCGATCCCGGCTCGGACGCAAATGGGGGTGACCTTTGCCTGTGCTGCAGGCGGGGCGCCGGGAACGGAAGGAATTGATGATGCGCAAGTGGCACCGCTGGATCACGGTGTTTTTTGGCGTGTTCATGCTGTGGATGGCCTTTACGGGCGTCGCCAGCCATGTGACCGCGCTTTGGCCCGCAGGCGAGGCTGCCGGGCCGCCTCCGGCACCGCAGGGCTTCGTCTGCCCCGAAACGATGATGTGTCGGCCCAAGGCGCCTCCGGGCGGCATGAAATCGCTGGTCGGCTGGTTCCATCACTTGCATTCGGGCGAGGAATTCGGGCCGGTGGGCACGGCGATCTCGCTGATGACGGGCCTCGCGCTGCTGTTCTTCAGCATTTCGGGCCTGTGGATGTATTTCTCGATGTGGAAGAACCGCAAGGATCGCAGCCTGAAACCCGGCTGGTTCTGGAAGTAACATCTAGTGCGGCTTCGGCTCGCGCCCCCGGCTCGGCTACCTTCAAGGTATCCTCTGGGTGGCCGGGCCGGGGGCGCGGGCCGGAGCCGCAAGCCCCTGACGGATGTCAGGGGCGCACCCTGAACAAAAAGAAGAACGCCCCGCTTTTCAGCGAGGCGTCTCCCGGCCGCGTGGCGCAGCCTGGTCCCGAAGGGGGCGGGACGTTCGTGCAGCCCGGAGCGGAGCTGCGCGAAAATCGCGCCTGCCGCCCGGACCTATTTCTCTTCCAACATGCCCCAAGCCGTGTCGCCATTGGCCGAAAGGCGGACGCGATCGCCTTCCACACCGGCGACCAGCCCGCACGAGAGGTAATGATGGTGGCCCTCATGGGTTCCACCTTCGAAGCCCGCGCCGGAATCCTTTTTGGTCAGCTTGATCCGATCGCCTTCGATACCGTCGACGGTGCCGATGTGCGTGCCGTCAGCGCCGATCACTTCCATGTGTTCGCGGATAGCTCTGCGCATGTCCTGATCAGTGCCGGAACCGCCGCCCATCTGGCCGCTGCCCTGCTGGAACTGCTCCTGCTGGCCGGGGTGCTGGATATTCGCGCCCGTGACGTTGCGCGAGTCGTTCGGCTCATATTCGCCCATGACAATTCTCCTGTGGTTTCAGTTGGTTATAGGGCGTGCGCCACACTGCGCCGCCATGCCCCCTTAACCGCCACCACCATTGCCCGTTCCGCCCGGCATCGCAGCATAGCGCCAGCCTGCGCAGCACACGCGCCGGGCCGAGCCGACCTGCCCCAAAGCGCACGATTTCCGGCGGTGGAAAACCCCTTCACTATCCCCGGCCAAGGCCCCCGCCCGCCTTTCGCCGCAGGCCGCCAGACCTTACATTAAAAGAATCAGCACAGGACAAGCCCATGCCCCTTCTTGAAGCCCGCCCGACGTACAAGCCCTTCGAATATCCGTGGGCCTATGAATTCTGGAAGCGCCAGCAGCAGGTGCACTGGCTGCCCGAAGAAGTGCCGCTGGGCGAGGACTGCCGCGACTGGGCGCAGAAGATTTCCGAGCATGAGCGCAACCTGCTGACTCAGATATTCCGCTTCTTCACGCAGGCCGACGTGGAAGTGCAGAACTGCTACCACGAACAGTACGGTCGCGTGTTCAAGCCGACCGAGATCAAGATGATGCTCACGGCGTTTTCGAACATGGAAACGGTGCACATCGCGGCCTACAGCCACTTGCTTGACACCATCGGGATGCCCGAAAGCGAATATGGCATGTTCCTTGAGTATGAGGAGCTGAAGGCCAAGCACGATTACCTGCAGCAGTTCGGCGTGGACACGGACGAGGATATCGCCCGCACGCTCGCCATGTTCGGCGGCTTTACCGAAGGGCTGCAGCTGTTCGCCAGCTTCGCCATGCTGATGAACTTCCCGCGCTTCAACAAGATGAAGGGCATGGGCCAGATCGTCAGCTGGTCGGTCCGCGATGAATCGCTGCACTGCGAAGGCATCACCCGCCTGTTCCACGCCTTCGTGAAGGAACGCGGCTGCCTGACCAAGGCGGTGAAGGAAGACATCATCGACTGCTGCCAGAAGACCGTGCGGCTGGAAGATGCCTTCATCGATCTGGCCTTCGAACAAGGCCCCGTGCCGGGCATGAGCGCCAAGGACATCAAGCGCTACATCCGCTACATCGCCGACTGGCGCCTGGGCCAGCTTGGCTTCCAGCCGATCTACATGATCGAAGACCACCCCCTGCCGTGGCTCGCCCCGCTGCTGAACGGCGTGGAACACGCCAACTTCTTCGAAACCCGCGCGACGGAATATTCGAAAGCCGCGACGCGCGGCGACTGGAACACCGTTTGGACCAGCTTCGACAAGCGCCGCACCGCCAAGTCGGCAGCGAATGTGGAAGCGCCGGTTGAGGTTGAGGTGGATATGTTCGGCGGCGCTGGGATTGCGGCGGAGTGAGGTGAGCCGCGGAGTTAGGGAATTAGCAAAATGCTGACGCGAGGGGCTCTGCTCCCTCGCGCTTTTTCAGGATACTTATGTCGAACGTTATAATTCCACGCTACGCCGACTTGGGAAAAGCTTCAGCGGAAGATGATGATGAGTACTTTTCGGAATGTTTCGTTGATACAGGATTTATTGACCGCTTGCTCTCGGAGACAAGTTCAACGTCTGTTATAATCGGAAGAACTGGCGGTGGAAAATCTGCGATAATGCGGAAAATTAAGGAGAGCAATGACGATGTAATAGAATTGCATCCTGAAAACCTCTCCCTAGGATATTTGGCCGACTCTTGGCTTCTTAAGTTTCTTACAGAAAATAGCTTTGATTTATCCATATTTTATCAGCAACTATGGCGACATGTTTTGGTTGTTGAATTGCTAAAGTTTCACGAAAAACTCGAAAATTCGCAAAAGCTTAGGGGCTTTCTTGAAAAGCTCACGAGCTTAATTGCCGATAACACAGGAAAGAAAAAGGCTTTCGAATACCTTCAGAAATACGGTGGAGATTTTTGGTCGGATACCGATGAAAGAGTAAAGCAAATAACTGACGAGTTTGAAAAGCAAGTAGAAAAAGAATTTGGCGCAAATTATAAATCCGTGAGCGCTAAGTATAAGCGAGGTGAGACCATCGGGCGAAATGAGACGCGTGAGCTTGTGTCAAAAGCTCAAAGCATTACAAGCTCTATCCAAATGAGGGAGTTGGCAAGAATAATTGAAATATTGGATGAGGATATTTTTACTGATAGAAAGAGAAAAGTTATTCTGATTATAGATGATTTGGACCGTCAGTGGGCCGATGATCGCGTTAGAATAAAGCTAATAGAGGCATTGATTAATGCAATTCCGAAATTTAGGAAAATCAAAAATGTGAAAATTGTTATCGCGATGAGGGATGATCTTTTAGACATTGTTCTTGAAAACTCGAGCACAGCTGGATTTCAAAGAGACAAGTTCAAAGATCATAGCCAGAGGCTTACTTGGAAGCCTTTTGAATTGCAGAATCTCATTAATCGCCGAGTTGGAAATTTGTTTCAAAGGAGATACACAAACGACCAAGTTTCGTTAAGGGATCTATTTGAAGATGGCCGAAGATCTGCAGAATACTTTGGATATATATGTGAAAGAACTATGCTGAGGCCGCGTGATATTCTTGCATATTTTAATATGATATTTGAAAGGTGTGGCGGTAAATCGAAAATAACTCTGAAAGATATTCGTTCAGTCGAACTTGATTACTCAAAGGATAGGAGGCAGGCCCTTGTTGATGAGTGGCGAGACTACATCCCGTGCGTGAATCATCTTATAGGGTTTCTCGGTAACCGGAAGCTTTCGGCGACGTTTAGGTTAGCTTCTGTTCCATCGGAAGTTGTTGATTCCCTCGCAATGCAACTTTGTGTTGATTTTGACGGCGATACATCATCCGTCGTGTTGTTTGCCAAGCGCCATTTTGATGAGAATTCCGATCAAAGTCGTGACATCTTTTTGTCAAAAGTAACCTCTTTGCTTTACAGAATGGGCATTCTTGGGGTGAGAACTCAAGAAAATTCGAAAACACAATTCTCCTTTATATCAAAGCCTTCAATATCTTCTGAAGAAATAAATGAAAATACTTGGTGTGTTATACATCCAATGTTGTGGCAGAACTTGGGAAGGCGTGCAGATATCAAGCCTTTGTTTTCGGATTGATATGGATTTGCCTGATTTCAGGGGCAGTATACTTAACTTGAGGAGTGCCACTATATTGGCGTTAGCATTGTTTGACATGCCGGACGGCCCACCCCCCGGCCCCTCCCGCTTGCGGGAGGGGTGAAGAAGGAGGGGGTCTGGTGGGGTGGCGGTGTTTTTGTCCCCCTCCCGCAGGCGGGAGGGGTTAGGGGTGGGCTTCCGGCGTCAGCCGGATCGCGCCGAACGCTGCGCATCCACGGCCAGGCGGATGGCAGTCACTACGCCTTCAACGTGCCCCTGCACATCGGCATTGGTAAAGCGCAGCACCTGATAGCCAGCGTCTGTCATCCAGCGATCGCGCAAGGCATCGTGGTCCGGGCGCAGATCATGGCTGTGGCCATCCAGTTCCACGACAATCATCAGTTCGCGGCAGAGGAAATCGGCGAAGTAGGGGCCGACGGGCATCTGGCGGCTGAACTTTGCGCCCAGTGCGCTGCCGGAAAGATAGCGCCAGAGCTTGCGCTCCATTGGCGTTGCTTCACGGCGCAAGGTGCGGGCGCGTTGGGTGTTGCGGGGTTTGAACTCTCGCATCGGGGCAGGGTTGCGGGTTTGCGGAATTGGGGCAATTCGGGATCGTGCAGGAATGGTGGGAGTTGTTCGCCTTTCGGCGAAGGCCCACCCCCGGCCCCTCCCGTTTGCGGGAGGGGGGGAAGAAGGGGAGCCCTTGCCGACTGCCCTGTAATGATGGCAAATGCCGACATCATGGCTCTGGACTTCTCCCCCCTCGCAAAAGCCGTCGCCCGTCTTGACGAGGGGCTGGCCCGGTTCCTTGCTGACGAGAGCGATGCGCAGATTCGGGATGGGCTGATCAAGCGGTTCGAGTTCACCTATGACTTGGTCCACAAGATGCTGCGGCGGGCGCTGGAGGAGGCTTCGGCCAATCCTGAGGAGATTGACCGGCTGACTTTCCCCACGTTGATCCGCACCGGGGTGGAGCAGGGTCTGGTGCAAGGCGAATGGGCCGATTGGCGCATGTTCCGCGAAATGCGCAACATCACCTCGCACACCTATGACGAAGCAAAGGCCTTGCAGGTCGTGGCGGCGATCCCGGCGTTTCTGGCCGAGGCGCAGGGGTTGCTTGCCCGTCTGGAAGCGCGGGCGTGACTGATGCCCTGAGGCTTGCGCCGGACGAGCTGATGCAGGTGCGGGAGATTCTGTCGCACTGCTTGCCCGAAGGCGTGTCAGTCCGCGTATTTGGCAGTCGTGCAAGCGGCATTCCCAAGGCATGGTCGGATCTTGATCTGGCGCTGCAAGGCCGTGAGGCTCTGCCGCTCTCCCTGCTGGCGCTTTTGCGCGAAGCATTCGATGAATCGCCGTTGCCGTGGAAAGTCGATCTGGTGCACTATCGCAGCGTATCGCCGGAATTTGCCGCGATCATTGACCGGGACAGCGTACCGCTTTTCTGACTATAGCCCCATCATGGAACTCGACGACCAGCTCCGCCGCTATTTCGGCACCGACGATCCTGCCGCTGTCACGCCCGCCGCGCTTGATGCGGGGGTGGAGAAGATGCTGGTGGATTTCGGGCTGGAGAAGGACCGGGCACGGCGTTTTGCCTTGTGGACCCTGCTGCACATGCTGGGCCGCGCGCCCGATCTGGACGTGGCGTTCAAGGATGCGGCGGATCGCGATGCGGCGCGCGATTTCATGGACCTCATGGACCGGGCGAGCGGCGGCTGAGCCCGCCCGGACCCGAACGTCATTTCACCAGATTGGCGGTAAGGCACTTGTCGGGATAGTCGCTGACGAGGATGCGGCAGGTCATCGGGGGCGGCAGCACCGCGGCCATCTGCTCCTGACTGAGCGGATACCATCCATTGTCTGCCGGGGTTGCCTTTGGCGTGATGGTGACTTCAAGCACCTTGTGCCAGCGGGTGTAGGTGTACCCGCCTTCGTAAGAGACCTCGGTCGCCTTCTGGGTTTCGTTTTCGATCTGGCTTTGCGTGGTGATGCCGTGGGTGATCGAATCAGACAGCGATCCGGTGACTTCGGCCGAAAAGCCAAAGCCGGATGCCGATGCCGTGGCTGAAACGCTGCGATCGACGGTCTTGGAAAATTCGCTCATCGAACTCGTCGAGGTGACGAACGTCTCCTGCATGGATGCCTTCATGGTATCGGTGTACCCGGTCGCCTTTTCCACCTGATGCCAGCAATAGGTTTCGGTCACGTCCCACAGCAGAAGCGAAGGGGCATCGTGATTGACATAGGGTTGCAGCGTGTGATCGGCGTTCATGATCTGGCGGCCATCGCCCAGCACGATCCCCAAAAAGGCGGAACAGGGCGTGGCCGGGATGAGGACGGGGCGCCCGCCAGAATGTTCAAGCGCGACCCAGTGTTGAAACGGCATGACGATCTGCTTCGTTTGCGAAGCATCACGAACGACAGATGTGCGGGTGATCAGATCGTATGACGCTTTTGCAAGCAGCGGTGGCGCGCTGCCATCGTATTGCAACGCGGCGTCTGCCAGTGCGGTGTCGCTCATCGTAAAACTCTCCCCTGTCTGATAGGCAGCCAGCGCCAGATGCGGGCTGCGCAAGGAAGGTGTCAGTTTCGAAATACATCACCAGAAGCAGTGCGGCCTGGTTGGATGGATTGGCCTGCTTGTTGCATTCAAAATGCGGCGCAAGCGTTTGATAAGTCGATTGATCTTTTTCCGCTGTTTTCGATGCAACTGTAAACGCACGAAGAGCTGGCATGGCGCGGCTGCTATTGCGCTGGCAAGGCTGCCCGTGCATAGGAACAAACCATGATCGCAAAGCTCACTGGCATTCTTGATGACACTGGCCCCGATTGGGCCGTGATCGATGTGGGCGGCGTTGGGTATCTCGTGCATTGCTCGGTCAAGACGCTCAGCCATCTTGGCATCCGGGGCGATCGGGTGGTGATCCACACCGAAATGCAGGTGAGCGAAACCGACCAGCGTCTGATCGGCTTCACCAGTGCAGGGGAGCGCGCATGGTTTCGGCTGCTGACGGCGGTGCAGGGGGTGGGCAGCAAGGTTGCGCTGGCGATCCTTTCGGCGTTGTCGGTGGAAGAACTGCAGCGCGCCTGCGCACAGGGCGATAGCGCAATGGTGGCGCGGGCGAACGGCGTGGGGCCGAAGCTGGCCAGCCGCATCGTCAATGAACTGAAGGACAAGGCAGGCGGGCTTGCCGGCTATGTGTCGCCAGCCGGTGTGGAAGGAGAGGTCTTCGCTCCGCCACCGGGCAACGCCGCTGCCGACGCAGTTTCGGCCTTGCAGAACCTTGGTTTCAAACCTGCCGTCGCAAGCAGCGCGGTGGCGGCGGCGGTGAAGGATCTGGGCGAGGATGCGGGGCTGAACGATCTGGTGCGCGTGGCGTTGAAGCGGGCGGCGGGATAGCATGACCGACAATCCTCTCCTGACGTCTGAACGCATGGTCGATGATCAGGACGCCGCGCTTCGGCCAAAGACTTTGGCAGAGTTCGTGGGGCAGGCGGCGGCCAAGGACAATCTGCAGGTGTTTATCGAAAGCGCCAAGATGCGGCGCGAGGCGATGGATCATGTGCTGTTCTTCGGGCCGCCGGGGCTGGGGAAGACGACGCTGGCGCAGATCATCGCGCGCGAGCTGGGGGTGAACTTCCGTGCCACGTCTGGCCCGGTGATCGCCAAGGCAGGGGATCTGGCAGCGTTGCTGACCAATCTCGAACATGGCGATGTGCTGTTCATTGATGAGATTCACCGGCTCAATCCCGTTGTAGAGGAAGTGCTCTATCCGGCGATGGAGGACCGCGCGCTCGATCTGATGATCGGTGAAGGCCCGTCTGCCCGTTCGGTGCGGATCGATCTGCCGCCGTTCACGCTGATCGGGGCGACGACGCGGCAGGGCTTGCTGCAAACACCATTGCGCGACCGCTTTGGCATTCCGGTTCGGTTGCAGTTCTATTCGGTTGATGAACTGGAGCGTGTGGTGGCGCGGGGGGCATCGTTGCTGGGCATCGGCATCGACAAGGGCGGGGCGACAGAAATCGCGCGCCGATCACGCGGGACGCCGCGCGTGGCCGGGCGGCTGCTGCGCCGTGTGCGCGATTTTGCGCAGGTGGCCGGCTCAGGCAAGATTACGCAAGGCATCGCCGACAATTCGCTTACCCGGCTCGAAATCGACCAGATCGGGCTGGATCTGCAGGACCGGCGCTATCTGATGATGATCGCGGATATCTATAAGGGCGGGCCGGTAGGCGTGGAAACGCTGGCGGCGGGCCTTTCCGAACCGCGCGACACGATCGAGGAAGTGATCGAACCGTACCTGATCCAATTGGGTCTCATCGCCCGAACCGCGCGTGGGCGCTGCCTGAACGACCGAGGCTGGCAGCACCTGGGACTCACGCCGCCGAATGGCCAATCGCCGGGACTGTTCGATTCGGGAGACTGAGCCGCTGTTGTGCGCGGTTGAGCGTCGGGTGTGAAAGACTCCGGCCCTATTCGGTCCCAAACTGGCACAGAGTTAACCGGCTGCGCGTTGCGGTCCCATTTTCGGGCAGATTCAGTTGGGGGAACGGGGTTAACGGCATTGCCCTTGGAGATACCATCTGCGTTGATCGACCTGTCAGGAAAGCAAGGCATGGCGTTAACCCGCTTCTGCTAGTCGGCTTTCTCAGGGAAAACGAAAGCAACGATCATGTCGGTTCGGATGGCATTGGCAAAACTGGCGGCAGCAGCAGCAGGCGGGGCGATGCTCGGCGGTGGTGCGGTCCACGTATCGGAGGCACCTTCGAAAGGTGAAATCCATCACGTGAAGCCGGTCAAGGTCAAGAAGGCAAAGCCTGCCAAGCGGGTGGTTGCCCGCCGCGCCGCTCCGCGCGAGGTGCATCGCGCCCGCCGCGTGGTGACCACGACAACCACGCGGACTTGCGAACCGGCTCAGCAGATGGCGATGGTGCCCGTGCCTTACATGCCGCCAATGCCGCCGCAGCAGATGGCTGGCGGTGGCGGCGGTGGCGTGCCGGTAGTAATCGGTGGCGGCGGCCTTGGCGGCTTCGGCGGCGGCTTCTTCGGAGGCTTCTTCGGCGGCGGTGGCGGCAGCAGTGGCGGTGGCAGCGTGGTAATTTCGTCCACCAGCACGGGTTCCACCTCCACTTCGGGTGGCTCCACGTCGAGTTCGGGTGGTTCGACATCGTCAACCACTGGCGGCGTATCCACATCGACCGGAGGCGTTTCGACCTCGACTTCCACTGGCGGTGTTTCCACTTCGACGGGTGGTGTCTCGACGTCCTCGTCGACCTCTTCGGGTAATGTCAGCTCGTCTTCGGGCAATGTGTCTTCGTCGAGCGGCAATGTCTCGACTTCCAGCGGTAACGTCAGCACGTCGTCCGGCAACGTGACCAGTAGCTCTTCGACATCTACATCGTCGGGCAATGTCAGCACATCTTCAGGGAATGTGACCAGCAGTTCATCGACATCGACCTCGTCGGGCAATGTCACGTCCAGTTCGTCAACCTCTTCGTCTACTTCTTCCTCGACATCGAGCAGCACCAGCAGTTCGACTTCATCGTCCACCTCTTCATCGACTTCGACGTCCGGCGGCACGACCAACGGCGGAACCACGAACGGCGGTACGACCAATGGTGGCACCGAAGTGCCCGAACCGTCGATGATCATCCTGTTCGGCGCGGCTGCAGCGGGGCTGGTAGCACGTCGCCGGTTCGGCAAGGTGAAGCAGGTCTGATTGGATTTATCGCCCGCTGCGGCGGGTGAACGGGAAGGGCGGCCTCCGGGGGGAGCCGCCCTTTTTCGCGTTCTGAGATTACCCGTTAACGATGGCTGCCAAGCATGTTGGCGTGCGTGATCGCCACAGCCAGCGCATCGGAGGCGTCTTCGCCAGCAAGCTGAACGCCGGGCAGAAGGATTTTCAGCATGTGCTGGATCTGCTGCTTTTCTGCTCCGCCGGTGCCGACCAGCGCCTTCTTGATCACCTTTGTGGGGTATTCCGCCACCGGAATTCCCGCACGAGCAACAGCAACCATCGCCACACCGCGCGCTTGGCCAAGCTTGAGCGTCGATTGCGGGTTCACGTTGACGAACACTTCTTCAACCGCGCCGCTGTCGGGCTTGTAGATATCGATCACTGCAGCGAGTGCGGCATCGAGTTCGACGAGGCGTTCGGCCATAGTGGCCTTGGCATTGGTGCGGATCTGGCCATTGGCCACGTGGCTGAGCCTGCTGCCGGACTTGGAGACGATGCCCCAGCCCGTGCAGGTAAGGCCGGGGTCGATGCCGAGGATGATCATGCGCGCACGATCACGTTAAAGCTTCAGCCCGATGCGCGTGCCGACCTGAGTCATTGCAATATAAAGCACAACCGTCAGCACGCTGCCCGCGATAAGCGCAGCCCAGAAGGGCACGCCATTGCGCAAAAGCACGGCGATCAGCAGGAACATGGGCAAGCTGGGCAAGACGTACCAGAACGTCGCCTCTGCGTGGACGGCCATGTTTTCGGCGTCGGGCCGGGCGTGCCATAACAGGATCATGCCCAGCACCGAAACAAGAGGCAACGAGGCGACCAGCGCGCCCATAGTGGGCAGGCGTTTGCCAATCTCGGCAATGGCCGCGATCAGGACGCCTGAGAGTAGCGCCTTGGCGGCCAGTTGCCACATCCGTCGGATTAACCCAGCTTTTCCATCACCTCATCGGGAATTTCGTAGTTCCCCCAGACGGTCTGGACATCATCGTCATCGTCCAGCACGTCGATCAGCTTGAGCAGAGTTGCTGCATCGTCTGCCGATACTTCGGTCTTCATGTTGGGGCGCCATGCCAGCTTTACGCCTTCAGCTTCGCCCAGAACCTTTTCGAGTTCGCGAGCGACTTCGTGCAGGTTTTCCACCGCAACCCAGATCTGGTGGCTGCCGGGATTTTCATCGCCATCGCCCATGTCGGATTCGACGTCATCGGCGCCAGCTTCGATTGCGGCTTCAAGAACCTTTTCTTCGTCACCCACCTTGCCCGGATATTCGATCAGGCCAAGGCGTTCGAAGCCGTGGCTGACCGCGCCCGATGCACCAAGGTTGCCGCCGTTCTTGGAAAAGGCGGTGCGCACGTTCGTCGCGGTGCGGTTGCGATTGTCGGTCAGCGCTTCGACGATCACGGCAACGCCACCCGGGCCATAGCCTTCGTAGCGCACTTCTTCGTAGTTCTCACCATCACCCTTTGACGCCTTGTCGATCGCGCGGGCGATGTTGTCCTTCGGCATGGACTGGGCCTTGGCCGCGTTGACAGCAGCGCGCAGGCGCGGGTTCATGTCAGGATCGGGCATCCCCATCTTGGCTGCCACGGTGATTTCGCGGCTGAGCTTGGAGAACTGTGCCGAACGCTTTTTGTCCTGCGCGCCCTTGCGGTGCATGATGTTCTTGAATTTGGAATGGCCTGCCATGATCCGTCTTCTTGCGGGGTATGAGTCTGTCAGTGCCCCTAGCCGAGACAAGCCCTCCCGGCAATCTATGTGGCACAATGCCGATTTTGGCGGCATGAAGCGCGGATGCTGCGCTCAACGCTGATCGAACTCGTCGTCTTTCTCCGCAATCCGCGCCTGATACAGGCTGAAGGCCTGAACGCCGATGGCGCCATCGTGCGCTGGTTAGTGCTGGCCATATTGCAGATTGCCGTGCTGGGCCTGGTGGTGATGCCCCTCATCCTGCTGTGGCAGAAGGCGTTCGATCTGCCATCGCCCAATGCCTTTGATGGCATGAGCCCGCTGGCGCTGTGGGGTGGCGCAGTGCTGTTGGCTCCGGTGCTTGAAGAACTGTTCTTTCGGGGCTGGATGAGCGGGCGACCGGCGGCATTGTGGCTAATGGCAGTGCTGATTGCGGGGCTAGCGCTGTTCTTTGCCTTCGGCAGGGGCGATGTGCTGATCGCGGGTGCGATCATAGTGCTGACCCTGATCGCAGCGGTGGTGGCCTGGTGGCGCACGCGGCATGAACGCGCGGCACCAGAGTGGTTTGTTCGCGCATTTCCGTGGCTGTTCTATGGCGGCACGATGGCTTTCGCGCTGATGCACGTGTTCAACTACCCGCAGGTGACCTGGGTCGTCGTACCGATGGTCTTGCCGCAATTCTGGACCGGGCTGATGCTGGCCCACATGCGCGTCCGCCTGGGCTTGCTTGCGGCAATCCTCAATCACATCGCGTCAAACGCGATCATGCTTACGGCGGCGCTTGCAACCAGTTAGAGCACCACCGCCGTGCCGGTAACACTGACCATCAGCATCGATCCGCGCGCGCCGATGGTTTCGTAGTCTATGTCCACGCCGATCACGGCATTTGCGCCCAGCGCGCGGGCTTTGTCTTCCAGTTCACGCAAGGCCTGATCGCGTCCGCGTGCCAGAACTTCCTCATATTTCCCTGAGCGACCGCCGAATATGTCGGTGATCGATGCAAAGATATCGCGGACGATGTTTGCGCCGAGAATCACTTCACCGGTGACGATGCCAAGATGGCGCTGGACCGGACGGCCTTCGACGAGGCTGGTGGTGGTGATGAGCATTACCGAAGCCTAGCAGGTTGGGCGATGCGGTAAAGTCAGCTTCCCACCACCGTCCCACCATTGGGGTGTAGCACCTGGCCGGACATATAAGAGGAATCTTCGCACGCCAGAAACAGGAAACACGGTGCAACCTCGTTGGGCTGGCCGGGACGGCCCATCGGCGTGCTTTCGCCGAAGTGTTCGAGTTTCTCCGGACTCGCCCCGCCACAGGGGTTGAGTGGCGTCCAGATCGGTCCGGGGGCGACCGCGTTGACGCGGATGCCATCGCCAACCAGATTTTCCGACAGTGATCGGGTGAATGCGGTAATCGCACCTTTGGTGCTGGAATAATCCAGCAATTCCTTTGATCCCTGATACATCGTGATCGACGTGCAATTGATGATGGTTGCGCCCGCTTCCATGTGCGGTCGTGCTGCCTGCACCATGTAGAACATCGAAAAGATGTTCGTCTGGAAGGTGCGCTGGAGTTGGGCTGTCGTAATATCGCGAATGTCTTTGTCGGGGTGCTGTTCACCGGCATTATTCACGAGGATATCGATCTGACCCCATTCGCCGATGACAAGATCGACCAGCGCGTGGGCCACTTCGGGGTCGCCGAGATCTCCGGCGAAAAGTAGTGTCTCGACACCTTCGGCTTCGCAAAGATCGCCTGTCTTGTGGGCGTCTTCTTCTTCGCTGAGATAGGCGATGGCAACCTTTGCGCCTTCACGCGCGAACAGCACTGCAACGGCGCGACCGATGCCGCTGTCAGCGCCGGTAATAATGGCGACCTTGCCTTTGAGCCTGCCCGAGCCGGGGTATCGCGGTTGCCATTCGGGCTTGGGGTCGAGCTCAGCTTCGCTGCCGGGAAGGCCATCCTCATGGATTGGCGGGCGGACGGTGGCGGTCTGGTTCATGGCGCGATCCTGTTGAAATTACAGGATCGCAATGGCCGGGCAGGTTGGCGGTTCCGCACCTGCCCGGAAAACGGGATCAATCGATGCCGAGAGCGTTCTTGTACGTTTCCAGCACGGCTTCCATCTCGCGACGATCGTCGGGCTTCATCTTCCGCAGACGAACGATCTGGCGCATGATCTTGGCGTCATAGCCTGTCGACTTGGCTTCGCTGTAAACGTCCTTGATATCGTCTCCGATGCCCTTCTTTTCCTCTTCGAGGCGTTCGATGCGCTCGATCAGGAGGCGCA
>NZ_JBMLSM010000113.1:2904-10186 GCF_049240505.1 Novosphingobium sp. | reverse complement strand
TAGCCATGAAGGCTCTCAGCAAGGTCACCCGGTCGATCAAGCCGGCCGAGGTGGAAAAGAACTGGCATCTTATCGATGCCGAAGGTCTGGTGGTTGGCCGTCTGGCCGTTGTCATCGCCAATCGTCTGCGCGGCAAGCACAAGCCGAGCTTCACGCCTCACGTCGATTGCGGCGATCACGTTGTCGTGATCAACGCCGACAAGGTGAAGCTGACGGGCAACAAGCTCAAGAACAAGACCTACTACAAGCACACCGGTTATGCCGGCGGCATCAAGGAAGTCACCGCGGACAAGGTCCTCGGTGGTCGCTTCCCCGAGCGCGTGCTTGAAAAGGCTGTTGAGCGCATGATTCCGCGCGGTCCGCTTGGCCGTGCGCAGATGCGCGCCCTTCACCTCTATGCCGGTGCCGAGCATCCGCATGGCGGCACCCAGCCGGTGGCGCTCGACGTCGCTTCGATGAACCGCAAGAACAAGGTGGGGGCGTAAACCATGTCCGAAACCGAAAACTCCGTTTCCAGCCTGGCTGATCTGAAGGATCTGACCGCAGGCGCGCCCGAAGCAGCCGTTGCTGCCGCTGGCGAGGAAGCTCCCGTCGTTGTCCGCACCGGCCCGGCAGCTCCGCTGCGCGAGCGTGAAGTTGACGCGCAGGGTCGTTCCTATGCAACCGGCCGCCGCAAGGACGCCGTTGCCCGCGTGTGGCTGAAGCCCGGTTCGGGCAAGGTCACCGTCAATGGCCGCGATCAGGAAGTATACTTCGCCCGTCCGACCCTGCGTCTGGTGATCAACCAGCCGTTTGAGGTTGCCGGTCGCGAAGGCCAGTACGACATCGTTTGCACCGTCAAGGGTGGTGGTCTTTCGGGCCAGGCCGGCGCGGTAAAGCACGGTATCGCTCAGGCGCTGTCGAAGTTCGAGCCTGCACTGCGCAGCGCCGTGAAGGCCGCCGGGTTCCTGACCCGCGACCCGCGCGTCGTGGAACGCAAGAAGTATGGCCGTGCCAAGGCACGCAAGAGCTTCCAGTTCTCGAAGCGTTAATCGCTTCGGCTGCAGGGCCAAAGAAAATCAAGGGGTTGGTCTTTCGGCCAGCCCCTTTTTTCTTGCCCTGCGCTTGTTCCGGGTGCTTCGACAAGCGCAGCATGAGCGGCGCTTGGAGTAGGGAGAGGGAATGACCGCCAGACGCATATGGGTTCCGGCAGGCTGGCCGCGTGCAGCGGCAGGTGCGGTGCTGGGCATCGCGCTGGCGGCGTTGATGGGGCATCTGATCCCGGCGAGCCAGGGTTTGCCGTGGATCATGGCACCTGTGGGTGCATCGGCAGTGCTGGTTTTTGCGGTGCCGGCCAGTCCGCTGGCGCAACCGTGGTCGGTGGTCGGGGGAAACCTGATCTCTGTATCGCTGGGCATGGCGGTGGGATGGCTTTGCGCGGGGGCCGGGCTAGGGGCGGCGCTGGCGGTGAGCCTTGCCGTGGGCGGGGCAATCGCCGCAATGGCGCTGGCGCGCTGCACGCACCCGCCGGGCGGCGCGGCTGCGATACTGGGGGCTTTGGCGGGAGTGGCACCCGATGCGCATCTGCCGGGGCCGTTGGCACCGCTGGCGCTCAATGTGGTGGGGATTGTCGCTGTGGGGTGGCTTTACAACACGATGACCGGGCATCCCTGGCCGCACTTGGCAACCGCGCCACCGCAGCCTGCACCTTTGCGCACGGTGACCTATGACAGGGCCGATCTGGATGCGGTGCTGGCCGATTGGGGCGAAAGCCTGGACGTGGAGCCGGACGATCTCGATTCGCTGTTCCGCGCGGTGGAGCGGCGCGTTCTGCGACGCTGGGAGGACGATCACAAATAGGCATTGGCACAAATAGTTGTCGGATGGCCTGATCCCTGCGCCATCACTTGCGTGCTGCCGACCATGCGATAGAGTTTGTGCAAAGAGCATGAACGGAGAGAGCGCGATGGCCACGCACCTGAGGTCGAACATCGAATGCAGCGATGCCGAATGGCAGGCCCGGCAGGAACTGGCTGCGTGCTATCGCATCTATGACTACCTCGGCTGGTCCGAATCGATCTATAATCACATTTCGGTGCGGGTGCCGGATCAGGAAGGGGCGTTTCTGATCAACCCGTTCGGGCTGCTCTATTCCGAGGTTACGGCATCGAACCTCGTCAAGATCGATATCGATGGCAACAAGCTGGATGACAGCCCTTATCCGGTGAATCCGGCAGGCTTTACGCAGCATTCCTATTTTCACCGCCATCTGCCGTGGGCGCACGCGATTGCCCATGTCCATACGACCGAAACGATGGCGGTGTGCAGCCTTGAAGAAGGGCTGATGCCGATCAACTTCTATGCCTGCAACTTTGCGAACCAGCTTGCCTATCACGAGTTCGAAGGCGTGACGGTGCGCGCCGAAGAGGGGGAGCGACTGCTGGCCAACCTTGGCGACAAGCGGATCCTGATGCTGAAGAACCACGGGCCGGTGGTGCTGGGGCAGAACGTGCAGCAGATGTTCCTGATGCAGTGGAGCCTGCAGCGTGCCTGCGAGATCCAGATGGCGACGCTATCGATGGGTCGCCCCGTGGTGCGGGTGCCGGATGAGGTGGTTGCCGTGCATCAGCGCGATCTTTCGCTGGTAAACCGTGAAACCGGTGCGGCGGGGATGGCGGACTTTGCCGCGTGGACCCGGCGGATCGACCGGATCGATCGTAGCTGGCGGGATTGATCCCGAAGGTGGGAGCGGGCTAAGCGAAAGGCATGGCCCGCCTTACCGTGAACAACCAGCCTGTCCTCTATCGGCTTGAGGACGATACGCCGCTGCTATGGGCGCTGCGCGATGCGGCGAACCTGACCGGCACCAAATATGGTTGCGGCACGGGCGAATGCGGGGCGTGCATGGTGATCGTCGATGGGCAGGCCATGCCAAGCTGCACGCTCGTTCTGGGTGAGGCCGAGGGGCGGAACGTCACCACGATCGAGGGGCTTTCGGGCGACCGGTCGCATCCCGTTCAGCAGGCGCTGGTGGCCGAGCAGGCGATCCAGTGCGGGTTCTGCACGCCGGGGATCGTGATGGCGGCGGCGGCGCTTCTGGCGACGAATGCCAGCCCGACGGACGAGGACATTGCGCGCGCAATTACCAACATCTGCCGTTGCGGCGTCTATCCCCGGCTGACGCGGGCGATCCAGCGTGCGGCGCGGGTAATGCGCGGCGAAGAAACGATCAGCGCCGCGCCGCCGCCTGCTATTGTGACGCCCGGCGCGGGTTAACCCGGTTGCGCCCTCTCCCGGAGGGATGTGGGAGAGGGCGCGGCGGGGGTCTGGTTCAGAACTTCGCGCGGATCGAAATGCGCGCGTTGAGCGGTTCGCCGGTCGAGATGTTGTTGTCGGTGTGCGCGGCGGGGAAATAGTCGGTGTCGGTCAGGTTTTCGACATTGAGCTGGACCGAGAAACGTTCGGACAGGTCATAAAAGACCGCCGCGTCGAGCCGGGTGAAGGCGGGCAGCGTCACAGCGTTGCTGATCGTGGCAAAGCTCTTCGATTGGTGCGTGATGCCAAGGCCGAGGCCGATCTGCTTGGCCACGTCATAGCGCGTCCAGGCCGAGGCCTGATGGCGGGGAAGCTGCGATAGCTTGCGCCCGGCGGGTGCTGCGGTCGTTTGCGAACGCACTTCGCCGTCCTGCAGCGTATAGCCGAGGCTGGCTTGCCACTGCGGCAGGATGCGGCCAGCCAGCGACAGTTCGATGCCCTTCGCGCGGGTCTTGCCCGAAAGTTCAGGCAGGCCGGTGACGGGGTTGTTGAAGCGCGAATTGTCGCGGTCGAGCTGGTAGAGGGCAGCGGTGAACGCAAGGCCGGGGTTCACGTCCCACTTCACGCCCGCTTCCAGATTTTCGAACTGTTCGGGCGCAAGCGTGGCCTGCGTTGCGTCCAGCGCGCCGAACTGGTCGCCCGATTGCGGCAGGAACGTGCGGGTGAAGCTGCCGTAGAAGCTGACGTTCGCTTGTGGTTTCAGCACCACGCCAAAGCGGGGCGACCACTTCCGGTCGGTGCGCGATGCGCCGACGCCGTTGATCGCGTTGCGTCCGGTGATGCGGAATTCGTCATAACGGACACCGGCAACGACCTGCAGGAACGAGGCGAGTTCGATCTGGTCCTGCACATAGGCCGACAGCGTGCGCACGTCAGTGCGGCTGTTGGTGACGAGCGCACCATAGCTGAGGGCGGGCACAGTGATGCGCTTGGCCAGCGTGACGGTGGCATTGGCGGTATTGCGGCGGGTGGCGTGCGTATCCTGATCGGCCACTTCGAAGCCTGCAAGCAGGGTGTGCCCGATGCCGCCAGTCTCACCCGTCCATACAAGGTTCGCCTGCCCGACCCAGCTATCGCGCAGCGTACCGCTTTCGTAGCCCGAAAGTGCCACGGTGTTGGCCGTGGTGTTCACCGCGCCACCTGCGAAGACGTTGCCATAGAGCTTGTCGGTGTGGCTGTACTGGCCCAGCACGTTGAAGCTGAGGTTATCGGTCAGATCGTGGTCAAGCCGGGCCTGCGCGATATGGGCGACGACAGTGGCGACGTTCAGATCGCTGCGGCCGAAGAAGGTTTCGTCATACCCCGTCAGCGGCTTGCCGCCGAGCGAGGGCACGCCGCGATCGGTGGTGCGGCGATCATCGTCGTAGTTGTACGACAGTTCGATGCGCGTTGCTTCGCCCGGCTGGAGCGCCATTGTCGGGTTCACGCCGATGAAGCGGCCTTCGAAGTTCTGGCGGTGGTTGTCGAATTCCTCATATGTGGCGTTGAGGCGCGCACCGACCATTTCGGTCAGCGGCTGGTTCCAGTCTGCAGCGAGGGCGAAGGCGCCGAAGCTGTCGACATTGGCGCTGGCCTGGCCTTTCGCGCGATCAAGGTCAGGCGTCTTGCTGACGCGGTTGATCACGCCGCCGCCACCGCCACGACCGAACAGCAGTGCATTGGCGCCCTTCAGCACTTCGACGCGCTCGATATTGTAGAGCGAGCGGTAGTACTGCGTGTCGTCACGCAGGCCATCGAGATAGAAGTCTGCCGTGGTATTCTGACCGCGAAGGGTGATCTGGTCGCGGTGCCCTTCGCCCTGACCCAGAACGACACCGGGAACATAGCGCAGCGCATCGCCAAGCTGGGTGATGCCCTGATCGTCCAGCTGTTCGCGCGTGAGCACGGTGATCGTCTGCGGCACGTCGAGCAGCGGCGTAGGGGTTTTCACCGCGTTGGCATCGACCGGGCGGTAGCCATCTGCGGTGCCGGTGACGACGATGACCGTTCCCGTGGATTCAAGCGCTGCATCTGGAGCGACTTCTGCTGCGAAGGCCGAAGCGGGTGCAAGGATGGTTCCGGCGAGCAGCAGGCTGGCGAGACGATTCACGGTGACTCCCTGTTCTTCTTTGCGGCAAGTATTGTGCGAATGACTTGCATTGGCGCGACTATTGCGAGCCAATTTCACTTGCAAGGGGAATCGTGCGATTCGCTCTCATTAACATTGATGGGAGTCAAAATTGTCGCATGTCCGTCCGTTGCACTTCATGCGATTGCGGCTATCACCGGCACGCTTGTGACAAGGAGATAGGGCGATGAAGGCTACGATCTGGCACAATCCGGGCTGCGGCACATCACGCAACACGCTGGCGATGCTGCAGGAAGCCGGGGCCGATGTGACGGTCATCGAATATCTCAAGGCACCGCCCAGCGCGGAAAAGCTGGCCCAGCTCTATCGCGATGCCAGGATCACGCCGCAGCAGGGCCTGCGCCTGAAAGGCACCGATGCGGAAGAGCGCGGATTGCTGCAGGCCGATGATGCGGCTGTTCTGGCAGCGATGGTGACAGAGCCGAAGCTGATCGAGCGTCCGCTGGTGGAAACGGACAAGGGGGTTCGCCTGTGTCGGCCCAAGGAGAAGATGCTGGAGATCCTCTAAGGGATCAGAAGGGCAGCGGGCGTCCTGCGAGAATCAGCGCAGCCGCACAGCCCAGCACGATAGCCTTGCGCGGCAGATCGGCCAGCAAGTGTGCGGGCGTTGCGGTGTGGATCAGGGCGATAGCGCGGGCCATGCCGCAGCCATGCGCCCCGAACCTTTAACACCAGGTAAAAATCCCTACGCTTCCAGCCATTCGAGCAACGAGGCGAGGCATTCGCGCGCCAGCAGCTTTGATCGTTCGGGACTCCACCCCTGCTCCTTGCAGGGCAGGTCATCATTATCCTTGAACGGCATTTCCAGCGTCATCGCCACGCAGCCGAAGCGGTTGGCGACCTGATTGGTCGACATGGTGAGATTGGCCCGGCCCGGTGCCGCCACGGGATAGCCGCGCTTTGTCTGGAAATCGGGCGTCCGGCGTTCGAGGATGGCGCGGTAGCGGTTGTACCCTTCGCCCAAGGCTTCGGTCCAATTGGGAATACCTTCAAAGCCTGCAAGGAAGACGTGGGGGATCGCTTCGTCACCATGCACGTCCATTGCGAAGTGGCAGCCGGTCTCGTCCATCGCGTTGCGGATGGCGAGCACTTCGGGCGCACGTTCGGGCGTGGGTTCGTGCCATTCGCGGTTGAGGTTCACGCCCGCAGCATTTGTGCGCAGATGGCCCCGGCACGATCCGTCCGGGTTGGCATTGGGCACCACATGGAACCGGCAGCGCTGGCGCAGCGCGCGGGCGTGCGGGTCTGCCGGATCGGTGAGCATGTCCAGCGCGCCTTCCATCCACCATTCGGCCATCGATTCGCCGGGGTGCTGACGGGCATAGAGCCACACATGTTTGTCGCCTTCACCCAGTTCGAGGCAATCGATCGGCTGGCCTTCGATGCTGGTGCCAAGGCAGCGGTAATCGACCCCCGGCTGCGCTGATACCTGCGCGACGAGATCGTGATGCCGCTCCATCGAATAGGGCGCGAAATAGGCGAACCAGCATGTGCCAGCCTGCGGGGTGTGGCGGATGGTCAGCGTGCCGTCACCCTCGCGCGGGTCATAGGTGGTTTCGGTACGGCCCCAGTATTCGCGATCATCCGAAAAGACGGCGCGATAGCCGGGCCAGCCGCCGGGATAGGCCGAAGCGCCAAGACCCGTGATCTTCAGTTCAAGTTCGCGCCCCGCAGCGCCATCGACGCGGAAGTGGAACCATTGAAAGAACTCGGAATCGCGATCCCTGCGGATGGTGAGGCGAGCGCTGGCTTCCGAAACAGAAAGCACTTCGATATTGCCGGAATCGAACGCGGCATTGATGCGAATATCACTCATTTAACAGTGATAGTCTCTCCCGAGGTGCCGGGGAAGCCCGAGAA
>NZ_JBMLSM010000113.1:0-2804 GCF_049240505.1 Novosphingobium sp. | reverse complement strand
ATATCACTCATTTAACAGTGATAGTCTCTCCCGAGGTGCCGGGGAAGCCCGAGAACAGCGCGCGGGCAAGGCGCGGTGCGGCCTCACCAATGGCAGCTTCCTTGGCCTTTGCGCTTTCGCGGTTGTCGGCCCGGCCTTCCCACAGGGCTTCGCCGGTGCGCTTGTCACGGATGCGGACGGAAAGGCGCGTGACCACGAAGTCTTTCGGGCCGCCGCCCAGATTGAAGCCCAAGCCAAGGCCAAGTCCGCTGCCATAGCTGCCCGTCGATCCGCCAACGCCGACGCTGACCGGGCTGCGCGTGCGTTCGCGCTTCTGCACCTCGCGTTCGACCAGCACTTCGGCCACGACATCGGTCGCGCCGGGGGTGGCAATGCCAAAGCCCTGTGCGGACAGTTCGCGCTGGACGGCGGCGAGCCACGTCTGGTCCTCAAGGCTTTTGGGATCGCTGTCGGGCGCAGGTTCGACCATCGCGGCTACGCCTTTGAGCCGGGCAAGCGTTTCAGTCGTATGAAAGCGCGTGACTTCGACCGGCGCAGGCTTTGCCAATGCTGGGGTGACGATGAGTGCCGACAAGGCGAGGGCAGCGAGGAGGCGTTTCATATGCGGGCGTCCATTCCTTTGAATATCAAAGGTGGGCGTGATTACGCCCCGCCGCAATGCCAATTGGCACAAGCTGTCGTGAATCGGTCAGCCGCCGGTCGGCACGACTTGCGCATCGGCAAAGCGGGCGAAGAGTGCGGAAGCGAGCCGGTTTGCCACCGCGCCATCGTTCAGGCCGTCATCGTCCTCGCGCGTCTGGGCTTCGGCATGGCCTTCCCACAGCACGCGATCGGTTGCCCTGTCGCGGATGCGTACATCGAGCCGTGTGGCGACAATGGCCTTCTTCGGCTTCGACAGATCAATGTTCAACGCCATCGCCTGATAGCTGCCGCGATTCGAAACGCCCACTTCCATCGCACCGGAAACCGGCTTTCGCTTCTGCTCTTCGGTCATGACGACAGAATGGCTGATGCCGATCTGTGCGATCTGGCCGCTTTCCGCGCCGGAAACGGCAGTGTCATAGCCAAGCTTTGCCAGTTGATCGACCACGGCTGCTTCATAGACCGGCAGCTTCCATTCGGCCTCGGCACCATTGGCGGCTGCGACAGTGATTGCGCCTTTGCCCAGCATCGGCGCAGCATCGGCGGACTGAAAGGCGGTAACGTCTACCTTCTTCGATGGTTGTGTTGATTGGCGGGTGGGACCACCGAATCGCTGGTCCATGTCAGGCCCCCCCCAGCGGCCGCCCATCGGTTGCGCGTTTGTGGCGGTGGGGAGCGTAAGAGCGGCGATTGCGGCCAGAAGGACTTTGCGGGGCATGGCTTGCTTTCTCACAAGGGTGCTGTCACCGCAATGAACGCAGGGGCGAGCGGAATCCTGCGCGTGGGTTCGTTGAAGTTTACTGGACGGTTGACTTGGTGCCCTCCCGTCTTTAACGGCCACGCTTCAGTTTTCAGCCCGGTCAGCTTCGGGCAAAGGGATTCGACATGAAGATTCGCAACAGCCTGAAGTCGCTCAAGGACCGCCACCGGGACAACCGCGTGATCCGCCGTCGTGGCCGCGTCGACGTGATCAACAAGACCCAGAAGCGCTTCAAGGCGCGTCAGGGCTAATTGACCAAGTTTCGGTGCAGTCTCGCGACGGCGGGGCTGCACCGGAAACCGGCAGGTTGCCTGCGTAGCCATGTTGCCCCCGCCGAAACGCGGGGGCGCTGTCGTTTGTGGGGTGCAAGTGTCGGTAGAAGCTGTCGTCTGGGATATCGGGCGGGTGCTGGTCGAGTTCGACCTTTCACGCATCTATCGCGATGCGATTCCCGATGCAGAAGAACGCGCGCGCTTCGTGGCCGAAGTGATGACCGAAGACTGGCACGCACAGCATGACGAAGGCATTTCGTTTGCCGCGATGGTGGCCGCGCGCACGGCAGAATATCCGCAGCACGCGATGCGAATCGCGCTTTACGCCAGCCATTGGCTCGATAGCCTGCCCGGCCCGGTTATTGGCACGCACGAATTGATCGCGCGGTTGGCGGCGCGGGGCGTGCCGCAATATGCGATCACCAATTTCGGGGTCGATGCGTGGGAGATGTTCCGACCGACGTTTCCGATTCTCGACCACATGCGCGATATCGTGGTTTCGGGCACGGAGCGGTTGATCAAGCCGGATCGCGCGATTTTCGATCTGGCGGAAGCCCGGTTCGGCCGTGCCCCGCAGACCATGCTCTTCATCGATGATAGTGCGGCCAACATCGCCAGCGCGAAGGCGCTCGGTTGGCAGGTTCATCACTTCGTGCGCGATCCAGATGTGCTGGAAGCACGGCTCAAGGCGCTGGGCCTGCTGTGATTTGGGGCGAGCCTTGGCCCGCCCCGCATTTCATTAGAAGCCGTCGATGGCCTTGCTGACCAGCACGTTCACCGCCACACGGCGATTCTGGGCCTTGCCTTCTTCGGTGTAGTTATCTGCAGCCGGATCGGATTCGGCCATGCCGGTAGGCGTAAGCATCCGGTAGGGCTTCCAGCGGCACTGCTGCTGCAGGTAATTGATCACGCTGGCTGCGCGCTTTTCGCTGAGGGTCTGGTTGTAATCCTCAGGCCCGACCGAATCGGTGTAGCCCACGACCAGCAGCAGTGCGTTGTCCATGCCTTCTGCAGTCGATGCTGCCTGGCACAGTTCCGACCGGGCCTGTGGCGAAAGTTGGGCCTTGCCGGTGTCGAAGTAGACGTTGGTCGTGGCCTTGACGTTGTAGTTGTCGATATCGCCCATCCGG
>NZ_JBMLSM010000112.1:0-3042 GCF_049240505.1 Novosphingobium sp. | reverse complement strand
GCTCGCCAGGGGGCCGGGCAGCCGCGTGATCGCAAGATCCCGAGGAAAGTCCGGGCTCCACGAAACAAGGGTGGCGGGTAACGCCCGCCGGGCCAGAAGCTGCAAAGCCAATGGTCAAGGGAAAGTGCCACAGAGAGCAGACCGCTAGTCCGCAAGGACGAGTAAGGGTGAAAGGGTGCGGTAAAAGCGCACCGCGCGACCGGCAACGGAAGCGGCACGGCAAACCCCACCCGGAGCAAGATCGAATAGGGACTGTGCGCCTTTCGGGGCAGGCCTGTTTCGGGCCAGCAGTCCGGGTTGATTGCTTGAGCGTTCCGGCAACGGTCCGCCTAGAGGAATGGCTGCCAGTGCCGATACGGTCCCGTATGGGATACCGTCGGCGCTACAGAACCCGGCTTACAGGCCCCCTGGCGCAACATCTGTTTCCTACTGCCCCTCAAGGCGTTAGGAAGGGCGCATGTCCGGCGGCCATCATCACCATCACGACCATTCGCATAGTCATGCGCACGGCCACTCTCATGCTCCGGCCAGCTTCGGACGCGCCTTTGCCATCGGGATCGGCCTGAACCTTGCCTTCGTGATCGTCGAGGCTACCTACGGCATCATCTCCGGGTCGATGGCGCTTGTGGCCGATGCCGGACACAATCTGTCCGACGTGCTCGGCCTCGTCATCGCATGGATCGCCAGCGTGCTGACCGCGCGCCCGCCTTCGGCGCGGTTCACATATGGCTTCAAGTCCAGTTCGATCCTTGCCGCGCTGGGTAATGCCGCCTTCCTTCTGGTCGCGCTGGGCGCAATTCTGGTGGAAACCATCCGCCGCCTGTTCGAACCCGAACCGGTGGTTGGCGGAACGGTAATGATCGTTGCCGCCATCGGCATCGTGATAAACACGATCACGGCGCTGATGTTTATGCGCGGTCGCCACCACGACATCAACATTCGCGGCGCCTATCTGCACATGGCGGCAGACGCGGGTGTGTCGGCCGGCGTGGTCGTCGCCGGACTGCTGATCACGCTCACGGGCATGACGTGGATCGATCCTGTCACCAGCCTGCTGATCGTCGGCATCATCGCCTGGGGCACATGGGGCCTGCTCAAGGATTCGCTGCGGATGAGCCTGCTCGGCGTGCCAATGGGCATAGATGAGCGCAAGGTGCGCAGCTTCCTCGAAGGCCTGAACGGGGTGGAAGCGGTCCACGATCTGCACATCTGGCCGATGAGCACCACTGAAACCGCCCTGACCGCGCACCTCGTCATGCCAGGTGGACACCCCGGTGACAGCTTCCTTCACCAGCTGGCGCACGAACTGGAACACGATTTCGATATTGGCCACGCGACCGTTCAGGTCGAAACCATCGACGGCCACGAATGCGTGCTGCTGCACGATCACTCTGTCTGACCTGACCTTGCGGGCATAGCCCATTGGGACATGTGGCTTTGCGAGACGTTCGCGCCCATTTTGCCTCCCGGAGACGTTCCGACCGGGCCTGAATTACCCCTCCGCCCCGGTTCCTCCCCTGACTATCCGGCTATCTCGTTCCCTTCGGCCGGAGTCGCATTCTTGAGGGCGCGCTGCCTGACGGCAAGCGCGCCCTTTTTTGGCTTATTATTGAAAACTTGTGAATTGTCGGCTCCAATCCGCTCGATAGGCACAAACCCACATTTGTGCTAAAACAGGAAATATCATTAGCGAGTATGCCATGAGCCGCCTGACCATCGACATATCCGAGCAGCAGCACAAAAGCTTGAAAGCCTTGGCCGCGTTGCAGGGAAAGACGATCAGGCAATATGCTCTTGAACGACTGTTCCCCGCCGACGCTGACAGCGATCAGGCCTGGAGCGAATTGAAGGCCTTCATAGGCAGGCGTATCGACACCGCCGAAGTGGTTGGCGGGCTGTCCGGTTTAAGTGTCGATGCCATTGTGGAAGACGAACTCGGGCGGGAAGCGGGCGCTTGAATTCCACTTATGTGCTGACAGCACACGCCGAAGCCGATTTGCGCGCCATCCTTCGTTATACACGCAGCCAATGGGGCGCAGTTCAGGCGCGGCATTATGCCCTTCGACTGGAAACCGGTATTGTTGCGCTGGCCAAGAAACGGACATTGGGCCGTGATCTTCGCACATTGCACGATGGCCTGCGCGTCGGGAAGTGCGAACATCACTACATTTTTTGCCAGGATCGCGCGAACAGGCCTGCGTTAATTCTCGCAATCCTTCACGAGCGCATGGACCTGATGGCCCGGCTGGCCGACCGATTGGATGGTTCGTAGAAAAAAAGGGCGGGTGCCACGTGGCCCCGCCCCTTTTTTGATTCAGTCTCGCCGTCAATTTAGGCAGCTTCTTCCTTGCCCTTGTGGACGCGGACGGGTTCCTTGCGGCCTTCGACGACGTCCTTGTCGACAACGACTTCGGCAATGTCCGTTTCGGTCGGCACGTCAAACATGGTGTCGAGCAACAGACCTTCTACGATAGAGCGAAGCCCGCGCGCGCCGGTCTTGCGTTCGATGGCCTTCTTGGCGATCGCTTCAAGCGCGTCGTCGGTGAATGTCAGCGCAACGTCTTCAAGCTCGAACAGCTTGGCATACTGCTTGATCAGCGCGTTCTTCGGCTCGCGCAGGATCTGCACCAGCGCTTCGATATCAAGATCGTTCAGCGTGGCGATCACGGGCAGACGACCGACAAATTCGGGGATCAGCCCGAACTTGAGCAGATCTTCCGGTTCCGCCTTCTGCAGCAGTTCGCCAACCTTGCGCTTGTCAGGATCGGCCACATGCGCGCCGAAACCGATGGAGCGCTTCTGCAGACGATCAGAGATGATCTTTTCAAGACCCGCGAACGCGCCACCACAGATGAACAGGATGTTCGTGGTATCCACCTGCAGGAATTCCTGCTGCGGATGCTTGCGGCCACCCTGCGGCGGGACGGAGGCAGTGGTGCCTTCCATCAGCTTGAGCAGGGCCTGCTGCACGCCTTCGCCCGAAACGTCGCGCGTGATCGAGGGGTTCTCGGCCTTGCGGCTGATCTTGTCGATCTCGTCGAT
>NZ_JBMLSM010000111.1:0-14526 GCF_049240505.1 Novosphingobium sp. | reverse complement strand
ATCGCGGAAGCCATACTTCGCGTCATAGGCATAGTCGGCATGGCCTGGGCGATAGGCCTTGGCGACATCGCCATAGTCCTTTGACCGCTGGTCCACATTCTCGATCATCAGGCTGATCGGCGTGCCGGTCGTGCGCTGTATGCCATCTTGGCCTTCGAACACGCCTGAAAGGATGCGGACCTGATCCGGCTCCTGCCGCTGCGTGGTAAAGCGCGATTGGCCGGGGCGGCGCGCATCAAGGAAAGGCTGAATATCCGCCTCGTTGATCGCAAGGCCGGGAGGGCAGCCATCAACCACCGCGCCAAGCGCCGGCCCGTGGCTTTCGCCCCAGGTGGTGAAACGGAAAAGGTGACCGAAGCTGTTCAGGCTCATGAGGCGCGCTTTGTAGGAATGCAGCGAAAAAGTCCACCTTTGCGCGTTGGCTTCACCGCGCTATCGCAGCCACATGTACCTCGTTGTCTTCCGCAACCGCAAACGCGTCGATATCGACGCTGCCGCATACGCCCGCGATGCCGATGCGATGGCGCAACTGGCGGCGGAACAACCCGGCTATCTCGGCTTCAAATCCTATTCGGCAGACGATGGCGAAGTGATCGCCCTGTCCGAATGGGCCGACGAGGCCGCCGCCCTCGCGTGGCGCAAAGTGGCCGAACATGCTGAAATCCAAGGCAAAGGCCGCGCCGAATATTACGAAAGCTACACCCTGTTCGCGGGAACGCCAACACGGGTGCATCACTTCAATCGGGACGAGACATGAGCATCACGGTTTACGGCATTCCCAATTGCGACACGGTGAAGAAGGCGCGCAACTGGCTGGATTCACACGGAATTGCCTACACGTTTCACGATTACAAGAAACAGGGCGCTGATCCGGCGCGCATCGCGGAATGGATTGCGGCGGCCGGCTTGGACAAAGTGGTCAACAAGGCGGGGACGACGTACCGCAAGCTGGACGATGCGCAGAAGGACGCGCTGACAGGAGCGAGCGCGCCCGAAGTGCTTTCGGAGCATTCGTCCGTCATCAAGCGCCCCATCGTCGAGCATCCCGGCGGGCTGCTGGTGGGCTTCAAGCTGAGCGAGTGGGAAGGCGCATTGGCGTGATGCTGCGGCGGTTTGGCGTCGTCTTGGTGCTGCTAGGTGCATCTAGGTGCACTTCAGAAACACGCGCCACACCCTTGCTGCCGTGAACCCGATTGAACTTGCCGCAAGCCTGCTGGGGCTGGCCAACATCGCGCTATTGGTGCGGCGATCGGTGTGGAATTTCCCGTTTGCGCTGGGGTCGGTCACCTGCACCGCGATCGTGCTCTATGAGGCGCGCCTTTATGCCGAGACAGGGCTGCAGGCGTTCTTCTTTGGCGCGAACCTGTGGGGATGGTGGCTGTGGAAACAGGCCAAGGATGCCGATGAGAGCACCGTGCCGGTGGGCTGGTTGACGCGCCCGGAACGAGCAATCTGGGCTGCGGTAACGGCGGCGCTGAGCGTCTCGCTTGGCTGGTTGTTGCACCGCTTTACCGACGCCGCGCTGCCCTTTGCGGATTCCGCCGTGGCGGGGGCCAGCATTGCGGCGCAGATCCTGCTTTCGCTACGGCGGGTCGAGAACTGGATTTTGTGGGTCGCGATCGATGTCGTGGCCGTCGGCCTTTATCTTTCGCGCGGACTGCCGCTGCTTGCGGCGCTTTATGCGGTGTTTCTCGTCATGTCGGCGCTGGGCCTGAAGCAGTGGATCAAGGCGGCGCGCGCATGTTGACGGTCTGCTTCCACGGAGCGGAGAGCACCGGAAAATCGGTGATGGGGGAACGGCTGCACGAACGCTTCGGATGGCCCTGCGTCCCCGAATACGGACGCACCTATTGCGAAGAGCACGGCACCGATCTGTCGATGGATGACCTGCTGGCCATCGCCGCCGGACATGCTGCTGCCACCGAAGCGGCAGCGCAGGCGCGGCCTGAAGTTCTGCTGCTGGACACCGATCCGCTGATGACAGCGGCCTGGGCGCAGATGCTGTTTGGCGAGGTGCCGGACAGGTTGCTCGCCTATCCCAAGGCGGATTTCTACCTGCTGTTCCAACCCGATGTGCCGTGGGTGGCGGATGGCACGCGCTTCTTTGGGGAAAGCGCAGAACGCGCGCGGTTTGCGGCACTCTCGGAAGCCATTCTGACACGCGCAGGCGTTAGATGGGAGCGCGTGGGTGGCTCCTGGACCGAGCGTGAGGCCAGGATTGTTTCTGCCGTCAAAGACGCGATTTCATCAGAGCGCTGATCGCCCACGAAAAAGGGGAGCGGATTGCTCCGCTCCCCTTTTCGTTCTGCAAGCCTTGCAGCGAGAGACTTACTGGCCAGCCTTCTGGAAGGTGGCGAAGTTCTCGTTACCGACGAAGCCGAACTTCGTGACCTTCGAATCCGTGATGATCTTCATCATCTGGTTCGCGATCTCGTAGCTGGCGTATTCCTCGGGCTGGAACTGAAGTTCCGGCTCGGGGGTCATCGCCTTGGTGGCCTGCAGCAGCGAAACCAGCTGGCCGGTCGTGGTGGGCACGCCGTTCCAGAGGATCTGACCCGCATTGGTCAGCACCAGCTTGTTCTTGATCGGATCCACCTGCTGGTTAGGCGTGGGCGGAGACGGCTGCGGAAGGTCGATGTTCACCGCGTGGGTGGCCACGGGGATGGTGATGATGAACATGATGAGGAGAACGAGCATGACGTCGATCAACGGCGTCGTGTTCATTTCCATCATCGGCTGGCCATCATCTTTGCCGGCGCTCATTGCCATCGTAGGTACTCCTGTTCGCTCTCTGGCGCGGTCGGAAGCGGCTTAGCCGTTCGGATCGACCGGGGTCGAGATGAAGCCGACCTTCGGATAACCGGCCGACTGGACGTTGTAGATGGCACCCGCGATGCACTTCCACGGCACGTTCACGTCGCCACGGATATGCACTTCGGGGATCTTTTCCGGGTCGATGTTTTCGGCACCACCTTCGCGCTTCACGATGCTGTCAAGGCGATCGAAAGCTTTCTGGTACAGTTCCTGATTGTCGACCGGGGCCGTATTGTTGAAATATACGCGGCACTGGCCATTGCGCGTGGAGCCTTCATAACCAGGCTCCTTCGGGCTGCGACCTGCCGCGTCGGTAGCGACCACCGTCAGCATCAGGTTTTCGACCTTGTCCTGCGATTCTTCGCTGGGAAGGACGGGCACCTTGAGCTTTTCGACGGTCTGGATCGCGACCGGCACCGCGATGAGGAAGATGATCAGCAGCACCAGCATCACGTCCACGAGCGGCGTGGTGTTGATGTCGGACATCGGGCGTTCTTGACCGCCCCCGCCGCCTACAGACATTGCCATGAGTTACATCCTGTCCGTTCTGAGCCGCGGAAGGTGCCGGAGGTTCCCCGAGGGGACGGACTCCGGCAGAAGTCCCGCGTTTCCGGAAAGGGGCCGACGGTCAGCCGCCGACCCGATTTCATGCTTACTTCTTGACCGGAGCGGCCGGGGTTGCCGGAGCCGCCGGGGTGGCGGGCTTCACAGCGCCCTTCGAGTTGATGTTCGCGAGAACGTCAGTCGAGAAGCCCGACAGCAGTTCTGCGATCTTCTTGTTGCGAGCCTGGAGCCAGTTGTAGGCAAGAACGGCAGGCACAGCCACGAGCAGACCGAGCGCGGTCATGATCAGAGCTTCACCGACCGGGCCTGCGACCTTGTCGATCGAAGCCGAACCGGCAAGACCGATGTTGATCAGAGCGCGGTAGATGCCGACCACGGTACCGAACAGACCGATGAACGGCGAGGTTGCGCCCACGGTTGCGAGGAAGGGCAGACCGCCAGCGAGCTTCGAGTTCACAGCAGCTTCCGAACGGGCGAGCGAACCGTGCAGCCAATCGTGCGCTTCAAGAGCGTCGGTCATCTTGGCGTGCTGTTCTTCAGCAGCGATGCCGTCGTCGACGAGCTGGCGCCATGCCGAGTTCTTGTCGAGCTTTGCAGCGCCTTCCTTCAGCGAAGGAGCCTTCCAGAAGGTGGTGCGGATGGTCTTGTACTGGCCGAGGATCTTGTTCTGTTCGAAGAACTTGGTGAACAGGATGAAGAACGACCCGAACGACATGATGCCCAGGATCACGACGGTAGCATAGGCGATGAAACCGCCCTGCTCGAGAGCTTCGGCGAAACCGAACTTGTTCTGCGGCGCAGCGCCGGCGGCGGCAGCGGCCAGAGTGTAGATGGACATTGCGAGTCTTCCTCTTCAAATCAAATCAAAGTGCGTGAAAGCCGTTCAAACGAGCCTTCGTGCCATTCGGTGAGACGATTGCCGTCGTATCAATCCTTCGGGATAACCCAGCGGATCGAGTTGGAGTACGAACCGGTGGCCGGGTTCCCTTCACCATCGGTCGCAGGCGTGAAGCGTGCGCGACGACGGATGTTGGAACAGGCGGCTTCGTCCAGATCAGGGCTGCCCGACGAGCGGGTAACCTGACAGTCCGTAACCTTGCCATCGGTGCCGACAGTGACACGGAAACCCGTGGTGCCTTCACGCTCTTCGCGAAGCGCACGCGAGGGGTAATCGTTCGACGTCGCCCAGTTGCCGGGGTTGCCCTTTGGTACGGCAGCCTTCGGCGTGAAACGCGGGGGCGGCGGAGCTGCGGGCGGCGCGGGAAGAGCAACCGGTGCCGGCGGGGCCGGAATCGGGGGCGCTTCATTAACCGTCTGCACCTGCGGCGCTGGCGCGTTAAAGCTGATCGGCGGCGGAGGCGCGACGATCGGCGGGGGCGGCGTATTCTCCTTCGGAGGAGGAGGCGGCGGCGGTTCTTCCGGCGGCTTCTCTTCCTCGATGTTGACCGCCGAGGTCACCTCTTTGACCTTCTTGATCGCCTCGTACGCGAGCCCTGTGACAAGCGCGTAGCCGACGGCGACATGAAGAATCGCAACGATGATGAGCGCGGTGATCTTGTTACCGCTCATCTGTTGGTCAGCGTATGCCATTCAGCTCCAATACTCCTGATCGCCCACCCGGGCCTGGAGCACGCGCAATACGGCCCTGACCAAGGTGGTGCCGACGCACAGGATCACCGTCCTGCCCGCAGGCCAATCCAGCAAATTTCAATCCACCCTGCCGGCAACCCGGTCCGCCGACATCAAACCAGGGGGTTTGGCGGCGGCAAGCGTCGGGCTGCTTGTTTTTGGATTGCCCGAACGGGCGCATCTTTAACGGCGAAGGCATAGCCGCGCAAATGCTTTATCGGTTAACCAACGATTCAGGGTTGCACTGGCTGAAATTGGCGAGAAACAAAGGGGCGGCTGCAAGGGTTCGCGCCGCCGGAGATACGATAATGCCTAGGTTTGCTGTCCGTCCGATCATGGTCGCCGCTATCACCGTTGCGGCATGGTCTGGATTCGTTCCAGCCGCTGCACAACCCACGCAGGCCCTGATTCGCGGCGATGCAAGCGGTGACATCACCGTTGCAAACGCTGCATTGACCTATGCCGATCTCGCAAGCCTGGCTGACGCATCCGAAGTGGTGCTGCGCGCGCAGATCAGGAAGGTCAGCCGCCTGAAGCCGGAACAGGCGCCGGGCCTTCCCGCCGGCACGGCGCGCGTTCTGATAGAAGCGAAGACGCAAACCGTTCTGAGCGGCCCGGCGATGGGCGAAACGGTGCGCTATCTTGCAGATGTGCCGCTGGATGCCAAAGGCAAGCTGCCGAAGCTGAAAAAGCAGATCATGCTTGTGTTCGCGCGAACCGTGGCGGGACGCCCCGGCGAATTGCGCCTTGTGGATGGCGCTGCGCAGATCGCATGGTCCGGTGCTGACGAGATGCGGACGCGGGGTATACTGACCGAACTGCTTTCGCCCGAAGCTCCACCCCGCATAAAGGGCGTGCGCGAGGTGCTTTACGTTCCGGGCAATCTTGTGGGCGAAGGCGAAACGCAGGTCTTCTTGCAAACGCAGAACAATGCGCCCGTATCGCTTACGGTGGTGCGCCGCCCCGGAATGGCCAAGGCGTGGGGCGTGAGCCTTTCCGAAATCGTCGATCAGGCGGCCCGTACGCCCGAACGTGATACGCTGACATGGTATCGCCTTGCCTGCTTCCTGCCGCGCTCCATGCCAGCAGGGGCCAGCCTTTCGGGCAGCGCCGATCAGGTGCGGGCTGCTGCGGCAGACTATGCCTATGTGGTGGAGCAACTGGGCGAATGCACGCGAACCCGTCCCGCCGTGGTGGATTGATTGCTGCATCTTGTCGCAAGCCAATAGCGCTGTTGCCCCGCAGCCCTGCGTCCCCTAAGGCCCGCCGCGCAGATTCTGCAGGTTTCCAGCGAACGGGAATAACATGAGCGAACCTTTGCGCATCGCGCTGGCCGGTCTTGGTACGGTCGGCGGCGGGGTAATCCGGCTGATCGAGGCCAACGCCGACCTTATTGCACGGCGCGCAGGCCGACCGATCGTGATTACCACTGTGAGCGCACGCAACCGCCAGAAGGATCGCGGCTTCGACGTTTCACGCTACGCCTGGGAAGACGATATGGTCATCCTGGGCGAGCGACCGGATGTTGACGTGGTGGTGGAACTGGTCGGCGGAGCCGATGGTCCGGCGTTGGCATTGGCCCGCACCACGTTCGAAGCTGGCAAGGCGCTGGTCACCGCGAACAAGGCGATGATTGCGCATCACGGCGTGGAGCTTGCAACCAAGGCCGAAGCAGCCAAGGTGGCGCTGAAGTTCGAAGCTGCGGTTGCGGGCGGCATTCCGGTGATCAAGGGCCTGAAAGAAGGCGTGGCCGCGAACGAGATTGCGCGCGTCTATGGCATCCTGAACGGCACCTGCAATTATATCCTCTCGACGATGGAAGACACGGGCCGCGACTTTGCCGACGTGCTGGCTGAGGCGCAGGCCAAGGGTTATGCCGAAGCCGATCCCACGTTCGACATCGATGGCATCGACGCGGCGCACAAGTTGTCGATCCTGTCGTCGATCGCATTCGGCACGGCGGTGGATTTCAAACCGGTGGCCGCCACGGGCATTCGCCGCGTTCTGGCCGCTGACATCGCGCAGGCTGACGCGCTGGGCTATTACATCCGCCTGATCGGCATGGCCGAAACCGAGATTGACGCCGGGGGCAATATCCGCCTGTTCCAGCGGGTACACCCGCACCTTGTCCATCGCGATCATCCCTTGGCGCATGTTGACGGAGCGACCAACGCGGTGGTGGCCGAAGGTAACTTCGTGGGTCGCCTGCTGTTTCAGGGCGCTGGTGCGGGCGATGGGCCTACGGCAAGCGCTGTGGTTGCCGACCTAATCGACATTGCGCGCGGCGATATCGGCGCGCCGTTCTCAATCCCCGTGGCCGAACTGCAGAAGGCGGCACCGGCGGACGTGGGGCACCGCACCGGCAAGGCCTATATCCGGTTCAACGTGGCCGATCGCCCCGGCGTTCTGGCGGAAATCACTGCCGCGATGCGCGATGCGGGGGTTTCGATCGAAAGCCTGATCCAGAAGGGCAATTCGGACAATGCGCAGGTCATGGTGGCGATGGTCACGCACGAAGGCCCGGAAAGCGCCATTGCCGAAGCGCTGCGCCTGCTTGATGGATCACCCGCGCTGGCCGAACCGCCGCTGGTGATGCACATTCTGGGCGAATGACGATATCCCGGCGCCTCAGCGTGCCGGGATCTCACCCTTGGCAATACGATCCGCGTCCGATCCCGGCGGCGGAGCGGGCAGCGCCTTGATATCGAAATAGTACATCGGCGGCGGCACGCCACCCACGCCGATGCAGCCCCGGCTGCAATCGCGCAGGCCCGAAACATTGGGCGCGCGCGGCACGCCCGTATCGGTCGATTTCGCGCCATCTGTCTCGTCCCGCAGCGGCACGCGCTCGCGGTCGCTCGCCTCCTTGCCACCACAGACCACGATCGTCCCGTCGGATCGCTGCATCGGGCGGCAGCGCTGCGTCTGCGAGGTCGAAAGCAGATTGCGCGCCAGTTCAGCGTCGGACGGCGGCGCGCCGGGCGCAGCCGGTCCCTGCACGGCACCGGGATTGGGGGCACTCGTTTGCGCAAACGCTACCTCAGCCCCAAAAAGAAGCGCAAGGCTGGCCAGAACTGCTACTGTCCGTCTCGACAAGACCCTTCCCTCGCGTCTAGTGCCGGGTCACACCAATGTCATCTGTGTCACGCAATGCCAATCGCGTGATCGCCTGATGTTTGTGCATACGTTTGCACAGTCATTGCGTCCCGTCGAGCCGGTCGTGCCGGTGCGATGCTGCACAGTGGCTGAACCGATCAAGACTTGTTGCCTTTATTCGCCACAACCTGACCAAGCTGGAGCACCCGTGACCGACCAGACCACCACCCCCGCCGCTTCCCAGGTCCTCGCCTCGCAGGTTCTGGACCGCGTTCTCGTGCTCGAAATGGTCCGCGTGACCGAAGCGGCTGCCATCGGTGCATCGCGACTGATCGGCAGGGGCGACGAAAAGGCTGCCGATGCCGCCGCCGTCGAAGCCATGCGCGCCGCCTTCAACGAGCTGTGGATGGATGGCACCGTCGTGATCGGGGAAGGTGAGCGTGACGAAGCCCCTATGCTCTATATCGGTGAGAAGGTCGGCGCTGCGCCCGGCACCGGGCCGAAGATCGATATCGCGCTCGATCCGCTGGAAGGCACCACGATCACCGCGAAGGCCGGGCCGAACGCACTGGCCGTGCTGGCCGTGGCTGAAGAAGGTGGCCTGCTCAACGCGCCAGACGTTTATATGGACAAGCTGGCCGTCGGCCCCGGCTATCCCGAAGGCATCATCGATCTCGACAAGTCGCCCAGCGAGAACGTCAAGGCCGTTGCTGCGGCCAAGGGTGTGGAGCCGGGTGACATTATCGTCTGCGTGCTGGACCGTCCGCGCCATTCGGATCTGATCGCGGAACTGCGCAGCATCGGCTGCGGCATCAGCCTGATTCCCGATGGCGATGTGGCGGGCGTGATCGCGGTGACCGACGAAGACACCGGCATCGACATGTACATGGGCACCGGCGGCGCGCCCGAAGGCGTGCTGGCCGCAGCAGCCCTGCGCTGCGTTGGTGGGCAGTTCAAGGGCCGCCTGCTGTTCCGTAACGAGGACGAGAAGGCCCGCGCCCGCAAGTGGGGCATCGAAGACCTCAACAAGCAGTACGACCTTAAGGAACTGGCCAAGGGTGACTGCATCTTCGCCGCGACCGGCGTCACCGATGGTTCGCTGCTTTCGGGTGTGAAGATCCACAAGAACGGTGTGATGACTACCGAAAGCGTGGTGATGCGCGCTTCGTCCGGCACCGTGCGCTGGGTGAAGGGCGAGCACCGCAAGGGCCGCTGACCTTAATACCAGCATTAGGCCGTAAACTCATAAATGGCACCATCGAGGCGTCAGAATGGCGAACATATCGGGCCGAAAGGCACGCGGCAGGGGCTGGCTGCCCCTGCAAGGGCGTTTCGGTTCGAGATGGAAGCCATTCTGACGTCCCTTCGGGATTTGACCAAAACGGCCATCTGCCGCGTCAGTCGGGCTTAAAATATCGACATATTCCCGCGCCCTCCTTCCTTGCACATGGCCGTTTTGCCTCAAACCTCGATGGTGCCATTTATGAGTTTACGGCCTAGAGAGAAGCCCGGCAGCCATACGGCAGCCGGGCTTTTTCATGTCAGGTTCCGTAGCGCGCTATCGCAGGGATCTGCCGCACAATCTCGGTCGCCGATTGCCGTCTCAGATTGGTGGGATTGCTGACTTTTCCGGGGCGTTTGTCCACATCGCGCGTGCGGAAGCGCGATACGAGTTCGGTAAGCGCCTGAGCCTCGCTCGACAGGCTGCGGGTCGCGGCGGAGGATTCCTCCACCATCGCGGCATTGGCCTGCGTCATCTGATCCATTGCGGCAACAGCGACGTTGACCTGTTCGAGACTTGCCGCCTGACTGAACGCCGCTTGGGCAATGCCTGCAACCAGCCCGTCCACCGCAGCGATCTGATCGACGATGCCCGTCAGGCGTTCACCCGTCGCCCCCACCAGACGGACGCCCTCTTCGACTTGTGCGGTGCTGTTTTCGATCAGCGATTTGATATTCTGCGCCGCCTCGGCAGAGCGTTGCGCCAAGGCACGGACCTCTGTGGCGACCACCGCAAATCCTTTGCCCGATTCGCCCGCACGCGCGGCCTCGACACCGGCATTGAGCGCCAGCAGATTGGTCTGGAAGGCGATGCCATCGATCACCGTGATGATCTGGCTGATCTGCTGCGCGGATGCTTCGATCTGGGCCATCGCCGCAACCGCCTGCTGCACGACCTGCCCACCGGCGTTGGCCTGCCCATGCGCGGCAGCAATGGCATCCTGCACGCCCTGCGCACCGGTGGCCGTTTCACGCACACTGCCGGTCACGGTGTTCATGGCGCCTGCCGTCTGCGCCAGACTGGACGCCTGCTGTTCATTGCGCATCGCCAGATCATCGGCCGCAATGCTGATTTCGGAGATCGAGCCAAGCACGCTGGCCGCACCTACGCGGACGGTGCGCATAGCGGAAGCCAGCGAATCGACAGCCGTGTTGTAGTTGTTGCGCAGTTCCTCATAGCCGTGGGGGAAGGCCTGCTCGATGCGGTATTCGAGATTCTGGTGCGCCATGCAGTCAAGGCCCGCAGACAGCGCAGCCACCACCGCCTGCTGCTCATCCTGCGCTTTTTGACGTGCCATGCCGTTCTCTTTGAACACGGCTATCGCGCGCGCCATCATTCCGATTTCGTCCTGCCTTTCGCTGCCCGGCGCAGATACCGCGTATTCGCCGTCGGCCATCTTCTCCATAACCGTCGCGGTCTCTACCAATGGCTGGACCACCGAATTGCGGATCATGCGTGCCGCGCCGTGGACCATCGCAAGAATGAGCAGGGCAAGCAGCGCAAAAAGCGCAAGCAGGCAGGCCACGAGTATCGACGCAAAGCTCATCAAACTTTCGCGATACTTGCCGGATGACGCAACGAGATGCGTCACGGCATCATGCTGTTTACGATAGGCGGGCGTCAGTTCGGCAGCATGAACGCGCTGCATCGTTGGAACGTCACCTGCTTTCATCGCAGGGAGGAAGCTACGATCCACAGCGCTCCAGAAAGCATCGGCCGTTCCAATCGTCGAGGCCACTTCCGCGCGCAGTTCATCTGGGACCGCCGCTGTAGCCCAATAGGCTCTGCGCTGCTCGAACAAGGCGCGTTCATCAGCCAGCGCCTTGGCAGCCTCAATCGCGTGGGCAGGATCAGCGATTGCCCAGGTGGTATGAAGATATGGCTCCACCACGAATGCGGGCGGCGGCAGGATATCGGCCAGCAGTTCGTCCTGCAGCAGGTTCTGGCGATGCAGCGGGCCGCCAAAGCGGATGTACCCGATCGTCACCGCGACCAGCGCGATGGAGACAATGATAAGGCCTACAACCAGTCTTGCACCAGACGCTGTGCGATCCCTGATCATGTTAGGGCATCCTCGAAAATGATTGAGGCGCTACCATTCGCGAACAAGGTAAATTTCAAAAATGCCGGGAAGGGTTTGGAAAACCTAGCGTGTGATAAACATTCGATAAATCCTTCGAAACGGACAGATCGAACGAAAAGGCCCCGCCGGATCGCTCCGACGGGGCCTTTTCGTTGCCATAGGGAAGCGAGGATCAGGCCTCGTCTTCACCCTTGATCAGGTAATCACCCGCATCAGCATCGCTGCCGTGGGTTTCACCCTCGACCACTGCCAGCGGATCGTCACCGATGGCTGCTTCCGGTCCCTGCGCCAGTTCAGCCGCATGTTCTTCAGCTGCTGTCGCAGGCGCGATCAGCGATTCCTGAAGCTTGCGATACGAAGCGCGCAGCGCCGCATCGCGCGACGAGGCAGCGACACGCAGACGGTTCATGCCCGCGCCGGTACCGGCGGGGATGAGACGGCCCACGATCACGTTTTCCTTCAGACCGATCAGGCTGTCGCGCTTTCCTTCGACCGCCGCCTGCGTCAGCACGCGGGTGGTTTCCTGGAACGACGCCGCAGAGATGAACGAGCGCGTCTGCAGCGAGGCCTTGGTGATGCCCAGAAGCACCGGCTTGCCTTCGGCGGGCACCTGGCCCTCTTCAAGCTTGCCGTTGGTTTCCAGCATCTCTTCCAGATCCACCTGTTCGCCCGGAAGCAGGGTGGTGTCGCCACCGTTGGTGATCTCGACCTTCTGCAGCATCTGGCGAACGATCACCTCGATGTGCTTGTCGTTGATCTTCACGCCCTGCAAGCGATAGACTTCCTGGATTTCCGCGACGAGGTATTCGGCCAGAGCCTCGACGCCCATCACTTCCAGAATGTCGTGCGGATCAGGCGAGCCCGAGATCAGGTTGTCGCCCTTCTTGACGTAGTCGCCTTCCTGCACGTCGATCACGCGGCTCTTCGGCACCAGATACTCGACCGGTTCACCCTCTTCCGGGATGATCGCGATCTTACGCTTGGCCTTGTAGTCACGCACGAATTCGATGCGCCCTGCGATCTTGGCGATGATCGAATTGTCCTTCGGCTTGCGGGCTTCGAACAGTTCGGCAACGCGCGGCAGACCGCCAGTGATGTCGCGGGTCTTGGCGGCTTCGCGCGAAGCACGGGCAAGAATGTCACCCGCTTCCACCTTCTGGCCGTCCTCGACCGAAAGCGTCGTGCCCGGCGCCATCAGATAGCGCGCGGCTTCACCCGAATCGTCGTCCAGCAGGGTCAGGCGAGGACGCAGGTCCTCCTTCTTGCCCCGGCCAGCAGCGCGGTTTTCGGTGACAACGCGGCTCGACATGCCGGTGGCTTCGTCGGTCTGCTCGGTCAGGGTCTTGCCGTCGACAAGATCCTGATAGCGCACGATACCCGGCTTTTCGGTGATCACTGGCGTAGTGAACGGGTCCCATTCGGCCAGGCGATCGCCCTGCGAGATGATCGCACCGTTTTCGTGCAGCAGGTGCGTACCGTAAGGCACGCGGTGGATCGCGCGCTCACGGCCCTCGGTATCGACCACAACGATTTCACCGTTGCGAGCCAGCGACAGACGACGGCCCCGCTTGTCGGTGATCGTCGGAATGTCGCGATAGACCACGGTGCCATCGCTGATCGCTTCGAGATGCGACTGCTCGTTCACCTGTGCCGCACCACCGATGTGGAAGGTACGCATGGTAAGCTGCGTGCCCGGCTCACCGATCGACTGCGCGGCGATAACGCCGACAGCTTCACCGATGTTGACCGGCGTACCGCGCGCAAGATCGCGACCATAGCACTTACCGCAAACGCCCTGCGTGGCCTCGCAGACCAGTGGCGAACGGATGCGCGCCGACTGGAAACCGGCGGCTTCGATCCGGGCAATAGCCGGTTCGTCGAGCAGGTCGCCCTTCGATGCGATCACTTCGCCGCTGCGGGCTTCGATCATGTCTTCGGCCAGCGTGCGGCCAAGGATGCGTTCGCCCAGCGATGCGATGGTAGCACCGCCCTGCACGATCGAGCGCATTTCCAGCGCGCGTTCGGTGCCGCAGTCTTCCTCGATCACAACGCAGTCCTGCGACACGTCGACCAGACGACGGGTCAGGTAACCCGAGTTCGCAGTCTTGAGCGCGGTGTCCGCGAGGCCCTTACGAGCGCCGTGGGTCGAGTTGAAGTATTCAAGAACGGTCAGACCTTCCTTGAAATTCGAGATGATCGGCGTTTCGATGATCTCGCCCGAAGGCTTGGCCATAAGACCGCGCATACCCGCCAGCTGCTTCATCTGCGCCGGGGAGCCACGAGCGCCCGAGTGCGACATCATGTAGATCGCGTTGATCGGCTTCTGACGGCCGGTCGCTTCATCAACCGGCGAAGATTTCAGCTCTTCCATCATGGCGTTCGCCACCTGATCACCGCAGCGGCTCCAGGCGTCGATCACCTTGTTGTACTTTTCCTGCTGGGTGATCAGACCGTCCTGGTACTGCTGCTCGTAACCGGCCACCAGTTCCTTGGTCTCGTCCACCAGCTTCACCTTGGCGTCGGGGATGATCATGTCATCCTTGCCGAAGCTGATGCCGGCCTTGAACGCGTGACGGAAGCCCAGCGCCATGATGGCGTCGGCGAACAGCACGGTGTCCTTCTGGCCGGTGTGACGGTACACTTGGTCGATCACGTCGCCGATTTCACGCTTGGTGAGCAGGCGGTTGATGATGTCGAAGGGAACCTTGTGGTTCTTCGGCAGACACTCGCCGATCAGCATGCGGCCCGGCGTGGTGACAAAGCGCTTCATCTCCACCTTGCCGCTTTCGTCGGCCTGCGGGACGCGGGCGATGATGCGGGTGTGGAGCGTGACCGCCTTGGTTTCCAGCGCCTGATGCACTTCGGCCATGTCCGAAAAGCGCGGCAGCTTCTCGATCTTGGTGCCGTCGGCTTCCTCGATGTATTCGGGGTGCTTCTCCTGCCGCTCCATCGAGAGGTAGTAGATCCCCAGAACCATGTCCTGCGAAGGCACGATGATCGGCTTGCCGTTGGCGGGCGAGAGGATGTTGTTGGTCGACATCATCAGCACGCGCGCTTC
>NZ_JBMLSM010000110.1:0-4341 GCF_049240505.1 Novosphingobium sp. | reverse complement strand
GCTACGTTTGTCGATGGCCCGAAGACCACCGGCGAGTCCGTGACAAGGGAAGGAGGTGCGCCGGAAAGGCGCGAAGGGCACCACGATCCATAAGGAGCCAGGGGCCGGAAACTCTTTTCCCCGCCTAGGTTGGAGATTAAGCGCGGGCTAGTCCCGCACGCCAACTGTCTCGGACGGATGATCGGCGGGCATTTCGGCCTGCCGGTCGGGCGGGCCATTGGCTTATTCTGGCAAGAGAGTCAATTGCTCCTCGGTCAAGGAGTCATCATGAAAAGAAGCGACCCTGCCCGCTATGGGCTGGATCGCTTCCCTTCACCACGACGTGGCGACGGGTGAAGATTGATGGGAAAGTGCTCGCCGAAGCGGGCAGACCGTCAGGCGTCCACGAGCGTTCTGGTCACCGGCACATGGACAGGCCGGGTCGTTTCGGCACGAGGAAGAGTGGGTGCGGGCTGCAACGCGGGCGCATCAGGCATGGACTGCATGATCAACCTTGCCCGGCGGCGGCGAGCCTTGCGCGAGGTGAACGGGTTCGCGGCATCGGGGGCAGCAGCAACCATTCGCTCGATAAGCGCTTCCCGCTCCCGCATTCCGGCAGGTGCAACTGTGGGCATCGTGACTGCCGGGCGTGGCGTGATCGGTTGCTGCACCCCCGCCATGCGTGCCGCCATCGGCGAACGTGCTTCTGCACGGCCGGGCGGGACAATCACGGGCGGCACGAAATCGACATCTTCCTCATAAGGACGGCGGCGGCGATGCAGCGCCGCAACCGCTACGCCCAGCACAAGAATGCTGGCACCCACGCCGATGGGCAGTGCCCAGTCAGATGCTCCGTCCGAAGTGCTCTCGGCAGGGGGCGGGGCGGCAGGAGCGATTTCGCTATCATTGGTGATCGGCGGAGTAGGCGGCGGTGAGGCCACTGGTGCTGAAGCATTTGTGTTTGCAGTTGCGGTGAAGGGTGTCGCAGGCATTGCGACGTTTCGGGCAGGAGGCGTCGTGCGTGCCACGGTGCGGGGCGCTGCGCGCTCGGAACTGGCCTCAGGCACAGCCACAGGCGGCGGCACTGTTGAGTCAGCGATGCTGGCAGGCGTTTCCACCGTCGCGGCAACAGGACTTGCCTCAACGGGCGGCAGCACAATTGTCGGCGCGGCGGGCGTCGTAGTTGCCGGGGCCACGGCTGGCGCGGACATGACCGGCTCTGCCGTTGGCGGCAGCACGACTTCCTGCGCGTGGACCATAGCGGAAGAAAGCATCAGCATGGCTGAAATTGTCATGGTGGTGCGGGGCGATATTGGATTGAAGTGTGTCATGCCCGGAAAACGCGACGAAGTGCGATTCGGGTTCCTTATTGGCGATGAATCGAGCGATTATTGATGCCGAATTGCCATCCGGTAGTGACAATTCCCGGATGTCATTGCGGATTATGAACAGTGGTTCATGAATTCAGTTTGTTCTTGCGATTACTTTGCAGAGGTCGAGAGCGGTTTGCATGGCTCTCTGTTATGGCGCCGAACGGGCCTTTGACTTCGCGTTGTACCTCTCCTATATGCCGCCCCTGTCTGATGCTTCGAGCAAGGCCGTCCCATGCGCAGGGGATAGCTCGGGAAGGAAGCAGCGGGCTTACCATCTGACGCAAAAGGCTGCGGGCCACGGCTTCCGTTTAACGGATCGCTGTGCGCTGTGCGGCCTTTTCCCGTTTGGTGGCGCCATCCCTGCGCGTGGCAGAATTTCCGCCGGTTTTCCGGCCATTAGTTGAGAAGAGGCTCGCAACCTTTATGGTTACCAAGACAGCCAGTCGTCCCGGCGTGAAGAAGCGCATCCGCAAGATCTTCGGAGACATTCACGAAGTCGTGCAGATGCCGAACCTGATCGAGGTTCAGCGCGAATCGTATGAGCAGTTCCTTCGCTCCGATCCGTCGGTGGGCTATGTCTCGGGTCTCGAAAAGACGCTGCGTTCGGTTTTCCCGATCCAGGACTTCGCCGGCACTGCCAGCCTCGATATCAAGGAGCGGGACGGCTACGTTCTCGAAGCGCCGAAGTATGACGTGAACGAATGCCGCCAGCGCGGCATCACCTATGCTGCGCCGATGAAGGTGACGCTCAAGCTGGCCACGTTCGAAGTGGACGCCGAGACGGAAACCAAGTCGCTCATCGATATCAAGGAGCAGGACGTCTACATGGGCGACATCCCGCTCATGACCGAGAACGGCACCTTCTTCATCAACGGCACCGAGCGCGTTATCGTTTCGCAGATGCACCGTTCGCCGGGCGTTCTGTTCGATCATGACCGTGGCAAGACGCACTCTTCGGGCAAGTATCTGTTTGCTGCGCGCGTGATTCCCTACCGTGGTTCGTGGCTCGATTTCGAATTCGACGCCAAGGACATCGTCAACGTCCGTATCGACCGCAAGCGCAAGCTGCCGGTCACCGCGCTGCTTCATGCGCTGGGCCTGAGCGACGAAGGCATTCTCCACCACTTCTACGATATCGTGAACTGGGCGCGTGCGGAAGGCGGCTGGAAGGTTCCATTCGTGCTCGAACAGTGGCGCGGTTCCAAGCCGATGTTCGACATCGTCGATGCCAAGTCGGGCGAAGTGATCTTCCCGGCTGGCCAGAAGATCAGCCCCCGCGCTGCCAACAAGGCGGCCAAGGACGGTCTGGAAGAACTGCTGATCCCGACCGAGGAAATCTTCGGCCGCTATGCAGCGCGCGATCTGATTGACGAATCGACCGGCCGCATCTGGATCGAAGCCGGTGACGAAGTTTCGCCGGAAAACCTCGATCTGCTGGACAAGGCCGGGATCGACAGCCTCGAACTGCTCGACATCGACCATGTTTCGACCGGCCCCTGGATCCGCAACACGCTCAAGGCCGACAAGGCCCCGGATCGCGATCACGCGCTGGCCGATATCTATCGCGTCATGCGCCCCGGCGAACCGCCGACGCGCGAAACCGCAGAAGCGCTGTTCGACGGCCTGTTCTTCGATGCGGACCGTTACGACCTCTCGGCCGTGGGTCGCGTCAAGCTGAACATGCGTCTTGCGCTGGAATGCGAAGACACGGTCACCACCCTGCGCACCGAAGATATCCTCGCCGTGGTCAAGGAGCTGGTGAACCTCAAGGACGGCAAGGGCGAAATCGACGACATCGACAACCTCGGCAACCGCCGTGTGCGTTCGGTGGGCGAACTGCTGGAAAACCAGTACCGTGTCGGCCTGCTGCGCATGGAACGCGCCGTGAAGGAGCGCATGTCCTCGGTTGACGTCTCCACCGTCATGCCGAACGATCTGATCAACGCAAAGCCTGCCGTGGCGGCTGTGCGCGAATTCTTCGGTTCTTCGCAGCTTTCGCAGTTCATGGACCAGACCAATCCGCTGTCCGAAGTGACGCACAAGCGCCGTGTTTCGGCGCTCGGGCCGGGCGGTCTGACCCGCGAACGCGCAGGCTTCGAAGTGCGCGACGTTCACCCGACGCACTATGGCCGTATCTGCCCGATCGAAACGCCGGAAGGCCCGAACATCGGTCTGATCAACTCGCTCTCGACCTTTGCCCGCGTCAACAAGTACGGCTTCATCGAAACGCCGTACCGCAAGATCGTGGACGGCAAGGTGACGAAGGACGTCATCTATCTTTCCGCAATGGAAGAGCAGAAGCACACCGTGGCGCAGGCTTCGGCAGAGCTGAGCGCTGATGGCTCGTTCGTCGAAGAACTCGTCTCGGCTCGCCAGAACGGCGAATTCGTGATGAGCCCGCGTGATCAGGTCACGCTGATGGACGTTTCGCCAAAGCAGCTCGTTTCGGTTGCAGCATCGCTCATTCCGTTCCTGGAAAACGACGACGCCAACCGCGCGCTCATGGGATCGAACATGCAGCGTCAGGCCGTGCCGCTGATCAAGGCGGATGCGCCTTACGTCGGCACCGGCATGGAAGAAACCGTTGCGCGCGATTCGGGCGCAGCAATCTCGGCGCTGCGTTCGGGCGTGGTCGATCAGGTTGACGCAACCCGTATCGTGATCCGCGCCTCGGGCGATATTGAACCCGGCCAGTCGGGCGTCGATATCTACCGCCTGCAGAAGTTCGAACGCTCGAACCAGTCGACCTGCATCAACCAGCGTCCGCTGGTAAAGGTGGGCGATCTGATCGAAAAGGGCGACATCATTGCCGATGGTCCCTCGACCGAGTTTGGCGAACTGGCGCTGGGCCGCAACGTGCTCGTCGCGTTCATGCCCTGGAACGGCTACAACTACGAAGACTCGATCCTGATCAGCGAACGCATCGTGAAGGAAGACGTCTTTACCTCGATCCACATCGAGGAGTTTGAAGTCATGGCCCGCGACACCA
>NZ_JBMLSM010000109.1:0-26541 GCF_049240505.1 Novosphingobium sp. | reverse complement strand
AAATCGTAAAGGTAGATGTCGCCTTACGGCTCCTGTGAACTGTCCTTCAACAAGGTCCGGTCGAAGCTGCGCGAATTGGCCAGCAGCGGCGCCGGTTCGGCTATCGCCGTCCGCATATCCTGCTGCGGCGGGTGGGTATCATGATTAATTGCAAGACGACCCAGCGGCTCTGCCAAGAGGAGAAGCTTGCAGTTCGACGGCGGCGCAATCGGCGTCGTGCCACTAGTGCACGGACGCCAGCTTCTGTCTTGGCGCCGTCCAACCAGCGATGGAACCTCGCGTGCACGATCAGCTCGCGTCAGGCCGTCGATTTCAGGGCCTGAACATCAGCGATGACTGCCTGTTGGCAATGTCGGACACCTCGGTCTGAGGGCGCAGGCTCGTACGCGAGCTGGCGATCTGATCGCTGAACGGGGGCAAGCCGGGCATGATCGTCAGCGCCAATGGCATTGAGCTGACGTCCAATGCTGTGCTCGCATGGTGCGAGAGGATTGCGCCGGGCAAGCCGATGCAGAACAGCTACTTCGAGAATTTCAACAAGCGCGTGCGCGACGAACTGCTCAACGAGACCTTGTTCTCAGCGTGGGCCACGCCCGTGTCCAGATTACGGCATGGATGGAGGGCTACAACCACGAACGTCCACACTCAGCCCTAGGCTACGAAACCCCGGTGGCATTTGTCGCCGAACTGCACAAGCAATGGCCTGCTCCGCTATACCCTGCGGGTTCCGCTGCACAGGCCATTGCTTACCCTGGCACTCATGCGCAACAAAACGGCCCGGTTCTAATCCCAGATGGTGAAAAGTGGGGGGCACGTCAGTACGTTCGAATAGAACAAGTTCTGCATGAAATTGACGGAGTCAACGGCGCTCAAGTCATCTGCAAGGTATTACTTGGCTGATTTTTTTGCTTCTGCCGTCCATCCGCGTGGATTGATGGACAACTGATCGCGCATGGTATCCAGCGCTTTTTTCAACTGCTCCGCGATCATCGGATGTCGTGCGATCGTGTTGTGGGACTCATTATCGAGGGCAAGATCATACAAGGCAGGTGGGGTGGGATGACCAGCACCACCTCGCACAACGCCGAGTGGAGAGTTATCTTCGATCACTTCTCGGTATTTGAAATCCTTGTTGCGAACCGCAGAAACGTTCCCGGACCACGTGGTGAGATAGAACAAGGCATCATGGGGCGATTGTGCCTGTCCGCTTAACAGGGGGCGAATATCCTTGCCGTCGATCACGCGGTCTGTGGGGAGTGCAACACCTGCGGCAGCGAGCAGGGTTGGAAACATGTCGATGTTCATTGTCATGCCATCGATAACGCTGCCGGGACGAGCCACGCCGGGCCAGGCGACGAATTGCGGGACACGTTGGCCACCCTCCCACGTCTCGCCCTTGCGGCCGCGTAGATCGGATACAGCACCATCATAATCGCCGCCATTGTCGCTGGTAATAATGATGATGGTGTTTTCGGATAGCCCTTCCTTGTCGAGGGTAGCCACTATTCGACCCACCTGTGCATCAAGGTCTTCGATTACGTCTCCATATTCGCCACCGGCCGATTTGCCGGCGCGGTCAGGATTGGCATGGTGCGGCCAGTGCGGTGCAGTGAATGGCACGTATGCAAAGAATGGCTTGTCCTTGCTGGCGCTGATGAATTTAATGGCCTCATCGGCAAAGCGTTCGTTCAGCTTGCCCTGAACAACCTGATCGGGTGGGGTTTCGGCATTGGTACCGCGATATAGCGCCAAGGGCGCCATGTCGTTGCTATAGAGCACCCCGTAATAGGTGTTGAAGCCGAGATCGGTTGGCCTGCTACCCACGACATCGCCCAAATGCCACTTCCCGAAAGCGCCAGTGGTATATCCGGCCTTGCCCAAAGCCTCCGCCATCGTGATTTCATCGCGCGGCAAGGCATTGGCCCAGCCGAGTGACCGGCGCATCGTGGCGACCGGGTGCCCTGTTGGGAAAAAGACGTGGTGTTGAGCGTGACTGCGAACAGGCAGGCGTCCCGTCATCAGGGCGGCGCGCGAGGGAGTACATACCGGTGAGGAAGAGTAGGATTGGGTGAGTTTCGCCCCGCGTGTAGCCATCGCATCGATATTGGGGGTCGAAATCAGCCGATTGCCGTAAGCAGACAAGTCACCATACCCCAAGTCATCAAAAAACATGATCACGATGTTGGGCGCCTTGCCAGCCTGTGCGGTCTTCTTGATTCCCGCGAGATAGGTCTGCTTTTGTGCGGCGTGTTCGACTGCAGGTTCCGTGTTGAGCGCCGCCGCGCGTGCTAACAGGGTATTGGGCTTCATCTGTGCCGCAATCTCTACCTCGCCAGCGAGGGGCACATCCACGGTGAGGTGCTGCGTCGCACGGAACATGGCGTTCAGATTAATGGTGACACTGCCTTCGGGCACACGATCAAATCGGAAATGCCCTTGGCTGTCGGTCGTTTCTGCGCGCATCGCGTCGTCGAGAGTAACCGATACACCCGAAAGAGGCTTGCCGTCGGCCCCGATTACTTTGCCGATGATATCGCCAGCGTGTGCACCTGTCCCGGTAAGTACGGTGCTGCCGAGCAAGCCGAATACAATGGCAGCACGGCGTGCTGTTGTCAGAATCGAGGACACGATCGCTCTCCTAAGGCGTATTATATAGACAACGTTGTCCAGCATAGCCTTGCTGTCAACAGTGTTTTGACAGGGTTGTCATATGCCTCACTTTAAAGGAAATCTGACCTGCAAGCTGCGATCGATGTATCGCAAGTCTCCTTGCTATGTGCGAGTAGAGCCTACGGACTGCCGCTCAATCAGACGAAATGGTTCTATTCTGAAACGTGCTATACAGGCGGAATCGTCCCCAGCAGCTTCGATCAGCAGGTTTGCCAGTTCCCGGGCCATCGCGATCGTAGGTTGATAAACTGTGCTCATCCGCGGCCAGGTCATCTCTGAGACGAGCAACCCTCCAAAGCCGATGATCGAAAGATCTTCAGGCACTTTCAATCCTAACTCGACCGCTGCTGCCAGCACCCCGGCCGCCATCTCATCGTTAGCCGCAAAGATGGCAGTAGGTCGGTCACGCTGTTCGAGCAGATTGCGGGCGAGGGAAAGGCCGGACCCGAACAGGAAATCGCCCTGCTTCAGGTCAAGCCTGATGTCATCGATCTCGGCTGCGCCTTCCAGCACGCCGCGCGTCCTTTCGGCCTGTGCGCGATGATCTGCCGGACCTTTGATGAAGGCGATATGGCGATGCCCCTTGGCGGCCAGATGGGCCATGACCGCGCGGGCGGCAGCGTAATTATCGATAACCGTGCAGAAACCTTCGTCCAGTCTTGTGCCGGGGTTAAGGCGTGCAACATGGATCCCGCGCGTGGCGAACTGATCCAGCAGCCAGGGATCATCGCAAAGTGGGGGCACAAGCATGATGCCATCGACGCGCGTGCAATCCAGAAAGCGTTCGAATGCTTCGCGCCACAGCGGCTCTTCCGGGGCAGTCAGCGTTTCGATCAGCAGGCGGTAATCGGCCTTTTGGCAAGCCTGCAAGGCCCCGGCGATGACATCGCCGATATAGCCAGGCATCCGCCGATCCTGCCCGATTTCGTCGATCTGGTGGCGAAGGGCGGGGACGAGGGCAATGGCAAAAGCCTTGCGCCCGCGCATCTGGCGCGCTGCCTGATTAGGGCGGTAATCAAGGTCGACCATCGCCTGATCGACCCGTTTGCGCAGGTCTTCAGCCACTGAGGTATAGCCGTTCAAGACGCGCGAGACGGTCTTGAACGATACGCCTGCTCTGGCTGCAATGTCTTTGATCGTGGCGCGCGCCATCAGTTTTTCGAACGCCCCTTCCCATTACAGCCCGGTCTTTCCGCGGGCTTCACTAGCACATGTCCGATGCGTCGTTCTGCAAAAGTGATTGTCAGTGTTGACGGCGCTGTCAATGCATAATAGAAGTTGGACAACGTTGTCCATATGCGACTGTCGCCTTTGCGGGCGGAGACAAGGTTGCAGTGGATGGCGGGGTTGGCTGTCGGCCAGCGTTCTGAGGGTGTCGAGCTGGCCGTTGTCGCACGGTCTGCCGAAAAGTGCCGCAGCATGTCCATTCGAAGGACGCGCTTGCTCTCCTCAATCGCTGTCTCTTGCTGATCCATTGGGCGTGGGTCGCGCCCGCGCTTGCACGCTGATTGTAGAAACGGGGACAGGATCATGAGGAAAATTCACGTCAAGGCCGCACTTCTGGGCGGGATTGCCATTGTCGCTGCGACAGGTGCGCCAGTGATGGCGCAGGAGGCCCAGGGCGGGGCCGAAGTAGGCGCCGAAGAGGGTGGCATCGTGGTGACCGGTATTCGCGCCAGCCTTGAATCTGCTGCCGCGCAGAAAAAGGCAGCAGCCAGCGTGATAGACGCGGTTACCGCCGAAGATATCGGCAAGTTTCCGACCGAAAACGTTGCGGATGCAAGCCAGCGTATCACCGGCGTGCAGATTACCCGCACGCGCGGCGCGGGCACGGGCGTCAGCATTCGCGGCCTGCCGACCGATTTTACGCGCGTTCAGCTCAACGGCAGCACGCTGTCGTCGGCCAGCGTCGATTTGCGCGGCGGTGGTGCTGGCGGCGATATCAGCCGCGCTTTCGACTTCCGTCTGCTACCCACCGAATTTGTCAGCACGCTGGAAGTTACCAAGTCCCAGACCGCGGATATGCAGGAAGGCGGACTTTCCGGCACGATCAACGTAAAGACCGTGCGCCCGCTCGAACTTGGCAAGACGATGATCGTGGGGTCGGCATTCGGCGTTCGCAATTCCAATGCCGGCAAGATCAGCCCACGCCTTTCGGGCCTGGTGTCCACGACGTTGCTGGATGGGCGCCTCGGCGTGCTGGTAGGCGGCGGCTACAGCCGGGACCGCACCGAAACCCACGCAGTCAACAATGTCGGCTGGTCGACTACGCCCGAAGCCACGCTTGGGCAGGATATCAACGGTGACGGTGACCGGCTCGACCGATTCAACATTCCCAGCCAGATTCGCACCGAGATTGCGCGTGAGGATCGCAAGCGCACGGTGTTGACCGGAATCGTGGAGTTCGAGGCTACCGATAGTCTCAAGCTTTATGCCGAAGGCTTCTATTCGCGTTTCGACATCAACGTTGAAAGCCTTGAGAACCTGAACATCTTTACCGGTGCGCGCGGTGGGGTGTTCGATCCTTCAAGCACGAAGTTCCTGTCGATCGACGGCATCGATCCGCGTCAGTTGGCGTCGGGCGTGCCATTCGTAACCTCGCTTGGCCTGACCAACACCGACGTGCGCGCCAATGATCGCATCAACGATTCGATCGCGCAGACCTATTACGGCAAGGTGGGTGGCGAATTTACCGGTGAAAGCTGGTCGGCCAACCTCAGCTACGCCTACTCCAAGTCGAAGCAGACCGGCGATAACCTCAATCTTGCGCAGATTCAGCGTTTCGATGTTACCGAAAACTGCCAGCCGGGGCAGGACATCTGCGGCATTGCGCTTACCCCTGCATCGCAGGCGCGCTATCTTGATCCGACGCAGGGCACCGTGGCCAGCCTGAACGGCGCGTTCGGTCGCAAGACGCGCGATCAGGTGCAGGAGCTTAAGGCCGATCTGCGGCGCGAGTTTGAAGGTTCATTCCTCAAGCGTGTGTCGGTTGGCGGCGTGGCCTCGTGGCGCAAGACCTATGCCGATGCGACCACGCTGGTCGTGCCCGCCGCGGCTTTGGCTGGGCTTGCGGGCCTTCCGGCGAAGACGGGTGGTTTCGGCCTCGGCTCGTTCTATCAGGTTGTCACGGCGGCGAAGGGCGAATTCCTCGGGACGTACAACGGCACGCAGCCGTTCCCGACGACATGGCTCGCCACTGATACCGCAGCGCTGCTTGCTGCCGTGCCGCGTGACAAGCTGGCTGCGGTTCCGGGAGCCATCCAGGCCAATCCCAGCAGCATCGTCGATGTGCGCGAGCGCATCATGGCGGGGTACATCCAGGCCGATTTCGCCTCGGACGATGACCGGTTCAGCGGCAATGTGGGCTTGCGCGTGGTCAATACGCGCGAGATTGCAAACGGATTTGCGCCGAACCTGTCGGGCCTGATCATTCAGGTGGAAACGGGCGGCACCGTGACCGTGCCGCCTGCCGGAGCGATTGCGGCGCGCAACAGTTATACCAACTGGCTGCCGTCGGCGAACTTCAAGTTCGCGCCGAACGACAACTGGGTTTTCCGCGCGGCATTTTCACGCACGATGAGCCGTCCGTCACTCACCCAGATTTCGCCCTCCACCACGATCACCGGCGGGGGCGGCAACTATACGATGACATCGGGCAACCCGGCGCTCGAACCGTTCGTGTCGACCAACTATGACGCGACGGTCGAATGGTATCCCAACCGCGATACGACGCTGACCGTGGCGCTCTTCGCCAAGAAGCTCGCTACCTTGGTGCGCCCGACGACGGACTCGGTCATCCTTCAGCCAACGTTCTTCACCGCGTCCACCAACACCAGCGTTACCCGCGATCAGGTGTTTCAGCGCACCCGCCCGACCAATGAAAAGGGCGTAACGCTGAAGGGGTTCGAACTGGGCTTCCAGCAGATCTTCACGTTTCTGCCGGGGCCGCTGGCGAACACCGGCATTCAGGCGAACTACACATACATCTCGAACTCCGATCCGCAGGTTCTCACGGCGGCCTCGAAGAACAACTACAACATCAGCGGGTTTTACGAGGATGACCTCTTTGCCCTGCGCGCATCCTATACGTGGCGCGACAAGTTCGTGTCGCTTGGCCTGCCGGGTGGCTATAACGGGTTGGGTATCACCACGCTCCCGCGCGGCAACCTTGACGTGAACCTGACCGTCAACGTGACCGAGCAGGTTTCGCTGATCGCCGAAGCGACCAACGTGCTCGACAACGTGGACAAGACCCGCACGACTCTGGGCGATCTTCCGGCAGACTATTTCGATGTCGGTCGTCAGATCCTTGTCGGCGCACGCTTCCGCTTCTGACGTGCCTTTTCGGGATGGACGCAGCCGGACCGGGCTGCCGTCCATCCCGAAGCGGGCAGTTGCGATCTCCCTCCAACTGCCCGCACTTCTTTTCTTGCTTGCGGGGCAGCCATGACCAGCATCACACGCCGTACATTCGCCGCCGGGTTGCTGGCCGCATCGACCCTCTCGGGCGTGACCGGTGTTGCCGCGCGATCATCCGGTTCACGGCGTCCGAACCTGATTACTATCGTGCTGGACGACATGGGGTTCTCAGACCTCGGTTGTTACGGTGGCGAAATCGCCACGCCGAATATCGACAAACTGGCTGCGCGAGGGCTGCGTTTCACGCGTTTCGATTCCAAGGCGGTGTGTTCTGCCACCCGCGCCGCGCTGCTGACCGGACGGAACGGGCATACGGTCAACTTCCCCGATGTGCCCGACACTGCGTGGGGCGATAATGGCCGCCATTTCGGGCCGAACGCCTATCATCTGCCGACGAACATTCGCACCACTGCGCAAGTGCTGGGTGATGACGGCTATGCTACGTGGGCGGTGGGCAAGTGGCACCTGATCCCGCTGGATCAACTCGCCCCTGGCACGCCGCGCGCGAACTGGCCCCGTGCGCGGGGCTTCGATTACTTCTACGGCTTTGCGCGGGGCTGGACTGACCAGTATCGGCCCGCGCTGGTTGAAAACGACGACTACATCGATCCCCCTTTGCCGCCGGGCTATCACCTGACGGCTGACCTGATCGACAAATCCATCCATCTGATCGCCAATCGCACTGCCACCAAGCCGTTCTTCCTGCAGCTTGCGCTGGGGGTCGCCCATTCGCCGATACAGGTGCCAAGCGAATGGGCGGATCGTTATCGCGGCAAGTACGATGCTGGCTGGGATGCGATCCGGCTGGCGCGGTTCAAGCGGATGCGCGAAATGGGGCTGATCCCTGCAGACACCGTGCTGCCCCCGCGTGAAAGCGATGACCGCGCGTGGGACGATCTGAGCGATGATGAACGCGCGGTCTTCGCGCGCTATATGGAAGTTTACGCGGGGTTCATCGAACATGCCGATGCGCAGATCGGCCGCCTGCTGACTGCGCTTGAGCAGCAGGGCCTTTCCGAAAACACGATGGTTGTTCTGCTGTCAGATAACGGCGCAGCGTCTGAAGCGGGGCAGGCGGGGTTCTTCGCAGAGCTTTATCGCCCGAACACCATCCCTGTGAGAGAGCAGCGGCAGCGACTGGGCGAGATGGGAACCGCGGCAACGCAGGCGGAATATCCGCGCCCGTGGGCTATTGCCAGTTGCGCGCCTTTCCGCCGTTACAAGCTGTTTCCCTACCTTGGTGGCGTGCGCACGCCGATGATCGTATCGTGGCCGTCCGTCGTGAAGCACGGCGGGGGTATCCGGCGTGAACTGGTCGATGTGGTCGATGTTGGGCCGACCCTGCTCGCCGCTGCAGGGCTTGAATTTCCCGCCACTGCTGGCGGGGTTGCGCAGATGCCGGTGGCCGGGCGTTCGTTCCTGCCGATGTTGCGGGATGCCGGGGCCAAGGGCCGGACGCGGCAGTATTTTGAACTGCGCGGGCATCGGGCGATCACCGATGGGCGGTGGCGTGCGGTGGCCATCCACAACTGCGCCAACGAATATGCGCAGGACGCATGGCAACTGTTCGATACCGAGGCTGATTTTTCCGAAAGCGCTGATCTTTCCGCGAAACATCCCGAGATCGTCGAGCGCATGAAGGTGCTGTGGCAACGGGAATGGTTGCGCCATGTCGGCGTTCCACTTTCCCAACCAGCGCCCAATATCTGCCGGTTGAACGAGGAGTACAATCAGCCCACCATGCGGATACCCGACCGGTAGGAATTGCCCCCGACTTTACGCCGTGCCGGTGCTTGCCTATTCCCCTCCAGAGCAATCAGGCGGGGGAATGGATTTGTCAGCCGACGCAAACACTTCGATGATCCTTGAGGGTGACGGCTTTCTGCTGGAAGTCCTGCCCGAGCGCGGCGGTGGCATCGGGCGGTTGGAGTGGAACGGCGTGCCTGTGCTGCGCGGTGCGTGTGGGCTGTCACCGCTGGATTTGGCCAGCTTTCCGCTGGTGCCGTTTTCCAATCGTATCGCGGCGGGTCACTTCAGCTTTGCCGGACACGAAGTTTCGATCGCGCCCAATATGTCCTCGGTGGATGCGGCCAATCCTTTGCACGGTTTCGGGTGGTTGAGTGCGTGGGCTGCGGTCCCTTGCGCCGATGGTCAGATCGCCATCGAACATGTGCATCGGCGCGGTGGCTGGCCGTGGCAATATCGGGCGCGGCAGACTTTTGCGGTTTCGCCCGCGGGCCTCACCATGCGTCTGGCACTGCTTAACGCGGATGACACGCCGATGCCCGCCGGACTTGGCTTCCACCCCTATTTCCCGCGCGAGGCGCGCACGCTCTATCGTGGCTTGCACCGCACGGAATGGCTGGTGGATGCCAGCGGGCTTCCCACCGGCCGGCAGGATCAACCGACAGCGCAGGACTGGTGGCACGGACAGCCGATTGCCAGCCGTGTGGTCGATACCGTCTATGAAGGGCGTGAGGGCGACCTTGAGATCGTTCAGCCTGAACATGGTATCCGCATCACCATGCGGCCCTCGGCCAATCTGGGTTGCACGGTGGTCTATACGCCTGCTGATGCCGATTTCTTCTGCGTTGAGCCGGTCAGCCATTCTACCGATCCGCTCAATTGCCCGGCTGCGCAGCACGCGATGCACATTTTGCAGCCGGACGAGGAGATGGTGGCCGAGGTTTTGTTCAGCGTATCGGCGCTTTAGGCTTCACTCCGCCGGAGCCGCGTTCGGGTCTGCCGGTTGCAGGTGCTTCGGCAGTGGTTGACGTTCGGGACTGTCGTCAAAGCGTTCACGAAGGCGGAAGGCTTCCGGGGCTTCGGCCAGTGCAGGCGTGGAGTATTTGCGCGCTTCCTTCCACCACAGTGCCTTCAGTTCGGCGACCTTGGCGGGATATTTCGCAGCAAGATCGGTGCTTTCCGAAAAATCGGTCTGCGTATCGTAAAGCTGCCACACGTCGATTTCAAAATCGGTCATCTGCTTGTGAACCGCCACCGCGCGCCATTTGCCGCTGGTGATCGCGCGGTTTCCACGCAGTTCGAAATACTGGACCTTGCGCCCCGGCGCCTTGGCAGATGCCAGCGTCGCGCGGATCGATTTTCCGGCCACCGGCAGCTCGGCCACATTGCCGACCTTGGTGGGAAAGCGCGTGCCGGCAACCTCGGCGAAGGTCGGGGCCAGATCGGTCACGTCAACCAGTTGCGAACGGATTGCCCCGCGATCCTTGATCGCTTTGGGCCATGAAACGATCAGCGGCGTGCGCACGCCGCCAAGCTGCGGCCAGACCTTGTAGCGCCGGAACGGCGTGGACCCCAGCATGGCCCAAGGGCGCTGATATTCGGACTGCGTCTTGTCCGTGCCCAGTTCGTCAATCCGCGCCAGCATCTGTTCGGGCGTCAGCTTGTTTGGCGCATAGAGGCGTTCGAAATTGCCCTTCTGCCCGGCTTCAGAGGCTGCGCCATTGTCGCTCATCACCACGATCACGGTGTTTTCGAACTGGCCGGTCTGTTTGAGGTGATCGACGAGGCGGCCAATCTGCGCATCGGCGTGCGAAACGAAGCCTGCATAAGTTGCCATGAAGCGCGCGAACACGGTCTTTTCGGTTGGGGTAAGGTCGGCCCACGCCCGGTCGCCGGGATTGCGTTCGGGTAGCATGGTGTTCGCGGGCACGATTCCCAGCGCTTTCTGCCGCGCAAGCCGGTCTTCGCGCATTGCGTCCCAACCCTTTTCGTATACGCCGCCATAGGAATCGATCCATTCGCGTGGCACCTGAATGGGTGAATGGCCTGCGCCAAAGGCAAGGTAGACGAACTTCGGCGCGGCTTTCTCGCCCGGTTTGGGCGCGGGCAGGGCCGCGATGGCGCGATCGGTGATATCGACGGAGAAGTGATAGCCGGGCTGGTTGGGCGAGGGCAGGCGGCCATTCCCTTCGATCAGCTTGGGATGGTACTGGTCGGTCCAGCCGAGGAAGAAGCCGTAGAAGCTGTCGAAACCGCGCTGCAGCGGCCACGATGCGTTTTTGCCCGGCGTGCCGTCTTCCTGCTCTGGCGCAAGATGCCATTTGCCAAGGCCGATGGTCTGATAGCCCGCACCACGCAGCACTTGCGCGATGGTCTGCGCATTGTGCGCCAGTTCGCCACGGTCGCGCGTCATGTCAGCCGGGTTCAGCTTTGCAGCCGGAAGATCGGCCATGTGCACGGTCTGCGGATTGCGTCCGGTCAGCAATGCTGCGCGCGTGGGCGTGCAGACGGCTTTGGTATCGAAGCGGTTGTAGCGCAGGCCCTGCGCCGCCAGCCCATCGATCGCAGGTGTGCGAATTTCGGATCCGAACGATCCGATGTCGGAAAAGCCGACGTCATCCAGCACGATGACCACGATGTTGGGCCTGTCCTTGGCTGGTGCTGCCCATGCAGGTGATGCCAGTGCCGATGTGGCGGCAAGAGCGCCAAGGATCGGGCGGGCAAGATTGCGGAAAGTCATGTGCAGACAGGTCCTTCTGCCGGTGGCGCAGTGGATTCGCGCATCACGATTGTATGGTCGATAATATCGGTGCGGTGGGCGGGCAGGTCGCCGGAAAGGCGCGCGAGATTGATCGCCAGTTCAGTGGCCTTGCGGGCGATTTCGGTCACGGGCTGGCGAACCGAACTGAGCCTTGGCCACATGCGCAGCGCCAGCGCGCTATCGTCGAACCCGGCCACTGAAAGGTCTTCGGGCACACGCAGCCCGCGCTTGTGCGCCATCGCCACGATCGCCGATGCGGTATCGTCGTTGCTGGCGAAGATCGCGGTTGGCCGGTCAGGTCTGTCAAGAAAGGCGTCTGCCGCCTTTATGCCCGCGTCAAACGACAGCGCGCTGGTAACGACCAGAGAGGGATCGAGCGTCAGCCCAGCTTCCTGCAGCGCGCGCGCATATCCGGCGAAGCGCGTTTTGTGAACGAGATGCCGGTGTTCGGCCCGCAGAAAACCAATGCGCCTGTGGCCCAGCGCGATCAGGCTGGCAGCCATATCATGAGCGGCGATCTCATCGTCGATGCGTATCGACCAAACCCCGTCAAGTTCATCGCCCGGAGATGCGGCAACCACCGGCACATTAACCAATCCGCTGCACAGTTCGTCCTGAAGGATGCCGGCGTAAAGACCCGGCAGGACCAGTGCATTCGCGCCTGCTGAAACCACATCCAGAACTGCAGCGAGCACATCTTCGTGCAACTGGCGGCCCAGGCGCCGCGTCATCAGTTGCGCGCCCAGTGCGCTGGTGGCCTCCACCGCGCCGCCCAGCACCGAACTGATGAACGAAAAGTCGTCGCGACTCAGCAGCAGACCGATTCGCGTGGTGTCTGCTCCGGCCAGCGCCTTGGCGGCGAGGTTCGGGGTATAGTTCAGCGCGCGCACAGCCTGCATCACCGCTTCGCGCGTGGCTTCTCGTACAGGCTTGGAATTGTTGAGCACGTTCGAAACCGTCATCGCCGAAACACCGGCCGCGCGGGCTACGGTTTCGATCGTGATGGCCTGATTTTTTCTTCGCGGACTCTTTGCCAAGTCACCTGTCTCCGGCAGCATCTGGTACACCCGCCGCACGATTACAGCGGCGGGGCCGAAACGGAATACGGATCAGGTCGATGGCAGACCGGCCGCGATGGCGCGGTTGTAGCCACGCATCCCGATCAACATGACGACGACGGATAGCGGGGAGGCGATTGCGCAGACGATCGAGATGGCATCGGGCAACCGCGCCGGGTCGGCAAACACGTAATCGGTGACGAGGGCGATGGCCAACGGGCCCCCGGCAGCGCCGATCAGGTTTACCAGCAGCATGTATCCTGCCGAAACCGATGCGCGCATCCGGTTGGGGGTCAGTTCCTGCAAAGCGGCCAGCCCACCGCCAAAGTTGAACCCGGCAAGGAAGGTCATGGCCCCGATCAGCGCCAGTGCTGCGCGGTAATCGGCCATTTGCGGAAAGGTGGACGTTACCGGGATCAACAGTGTGAAGCCTACCAGCGCAACATGGAGATTCGCGCGTTCGTATCCCCGACGGCGCAGGGCTGAAGCCAGAAATCCGCCGATCAGCGTGCCGCCAACGCCGCAAATCGCGGTGATCGCGCCATAGGTGCTGCCGATTTCCGCCGTGGTCAGCCCGTACTTGCGCTGAAGGAATGCCGGAATCCAAGCGCCGGTGGCGTTGCCGACAAGGATCATCAGCGAAAAGCCGATGCCAATGCCGAAATAGGCCTGCCAGTGGCGCTTGAGGTGGCGCAACAACTCACCCATCGACGGGCTGGGATCGCTGCGGCCCGTGCCCATGCGCTTCGGTTCTGGCACCAGCAGCATCGCCAGCGACAGCAGCACACCCGGCAGGCCGAGCATCAGGAACACCAGTTGCCACCCGCGTACCGAACCGATCAGTGGCAAAGCCACATCGCTCGAAGGTGGAACGACCGTTGAAAGCAGGCCGCCCAGCACCAGCGCCGATGCACCGCCCACATAGATGCCCATCTGATAGACGCCCAGCGCCGATGCCAGCCGTTCTTTGGGAAAGTAGTCCGAGAGCATCGAATAGGCCGCCGGGCCAAGCCCGCCTTCGCCCGCGCCAACGCCGATCCGCGCGGCAAAGAGCGTGCCGAAGCCGCGCGCAAGGCCACAGAGCGCGGTTGCCACGCTCCAGATGAAAATCGCCCCTGCCACGATATTGCGCCGGTTCGCGCGGTCTGCGAGGCGGGCTACCGGGATGCCGACGACCACATAGAACATCGTGAAGCTCAGGCCGTAGAGCAGGCTCATCGCTGTATCGCTGACGGCAAGGTCTTCCTTGATCGGCTGCACCAGCAGAGCGAGCGCCTGACGGTCGACGAAGGCCAGTGTATTGGCAAGCGCGAGCATACCCGCAGCGAACCATGCCTTCGATGGCGAAGGCCATTTGCCCGCGTCGGGCGTGTCCATGTCTGCAAGCTGACGGTCGCGCATATCGGCCAATTCCCCTCGCCAATTCCCAAGCCGTCATGCGGCATGTTTAACGCTAAAAATGCGCTTGTGTCCGACAGGTGTCAAGCGTTCGCAAGGGCTTGTGGCGGAATTGCCACAGCGTTCGGCTAATTTGGAATAGCGCTAAACTTCATTGCTTGACCTTGCATTCGGAATCGGTGTTTAGCGTTAAACGAATTTTCGAGTCTGCTCGGCCGTATCCGGCTGGGCTTGGTTGTGGCGAAGGGCGCGCGAGGTGCTCCCGCCATGTTCACGGGGGAGTACCTGTATGTTTTTCCGCACCTCGTTTGCGTCGGCGATCGCGCTTGGCGCTGCTGCCGCATTCCCGGCAACCGCTTTTGCGCAGGACATTGCGCAGGCTGAAGAAGCTGTCGTCGAAACTGCGCCCGGCGAAATCGTCGTCACCGCGCAGAAGCGCGCCGAACGTCTGCAAGACGTGCCTCTGGCCGTGACCGCCGTTACGTCCGACGCCCTTGCAAAGCGCCAGATCAATGACACCAATTCGCTGGTCCAGGCGATCCCGTCGCTGTCCTATCAGCAGGGCGCGAACCCGACTAACACCAGCTTCCGCGTTCGCGGCATCGGCACCGCGCTGTTTGGCCAGGGTGTTGAATCCTCGGTTTCGGTGGTTGTTGACGGTGTGGTTACTGCGCGTGCGGCGCAGGGCTTCTCGGATCTGGCCGACATCGAGCGCGTCGAGGTGCTGCGTGGCCCGCAGGGCACCCTGTTCGGCAAGAATGCTTCTGCCGGCGTTATCAGCGTCACCACGGCGCGTCCTTCCAATGACATGGAATTCAAGGGCGACGTAACCGTTGCCGAGCATGATGAATATCGTGCTCGCGCCACGTTCTCCACCCCGCTGACCGATAGCGTGCGCGCGCGCGTCTCTGGCTTCTATAATGACGTCAAGGGCGTGACCTACAACATGGGCACGAACAAGTGGGTGAACGGCACCGAAAGCTGGGGTGTTCGCGGCAAGCTGGAGTGGGATGCGGCCGATACGCTCAACATCCTGTTGACCGGCGAATATCGCAAGATGAACTCGGATTGCTGCGGTTCGACGCTCATCGCGATCCGCAATCCGCTGTTGCAGCAGGTCGTTGGCCCGATTGATGCCAGCCGCGAAAATCGCACGATCAACGAAGACAGCGATACTTATGCCAACAGCAAGTCGCAGACCTATTCGTTGCAGGCTGACTGGGATCTTGGCGCTGCAACATTGACCTCGCTTACCGCGTACCAGAAGTACGATCTGGAAGTGAACCAGCCGATCGACCGCATCAATTCGACATCGCCGATCTTTCTCGGCACGGCAGCATTTGCGCCATATACCTTCTGGAACCAGAACCACGGCATCGTCGATCTGGAAGCGATCAGCCAGGAAATGCGTCTTGCCAGCAACGGCAAGAATGACCTGAACTACGTCGTTGGCGTATTCTATATGCACAGCGACATCGTGCGTCCGTTCGACCGTCGCCGCGCCCGCTGCACCGCCGGCGTGGTGGGGCAGCCCTGCGCAACGGCCAATGTCGTGTGGCAGTCGTCATCCAGCCGCATTCGCCTGAAGCAGGACAGCATCGCGGCATTCGCCCAGGCAGACTACCTGATCACCGGCGGCCTTCGTGCCATCGGCGGTGTTCGTGTGCAGTATGAAACGGGCACCAACAGCGGCACCCGCACTGCTCCGATCGTGGCTGGCGACAATGTATTCCCTGGCAATGCCCCGGTCAGCGGCACGTTCTCGGCCAGCGACACGGCAGTTACCGGCAAGGCCGGTCTGCAGTACGAGTTCAGCCGCAACGCGCAGGTCTATGCAACCTACACCCGTGGCTACAAGGGGCTGGGCTACGAGATGGAAATCTCGGCTGACCTTGCCAACCAGAGTGCGGTGCAGCCTGAATGGGTGAACGCCTATGAAATCGGCTTCAAGGGCAGCACGGCAGACCGTTCGCTCAGCTTTGCTGCGGCTCTGTTCCAGTCGGACTATTCGAACCTGCAGGTTCAGGCCAACCGTTCCGATCCGCAGACCGGTGTGATCCAGTTCGTGACCACGAACGCAGGTTCGTCGCGTTCGCGCGGTTTCGAAATCGAAGCCACCCTGCGTCCAACCGATGGCTTCTCGGTCAACGCAGCGGTCACCTATGCTCAGTCGCGCATCAACATCAATGGTCTGAACTGCCCGATCCAGCAGCAGGCAGCCGCTCCGGTCCTGTCGGGCACGCCGATCAACATCTGCTACCGCACTGCAGCCGGTGCAACGCCGCAGCAGAACCTGCGCAACCGTTCGCTGCAGGCCAGCCCCGATTGGCGCATCAACGTGACGCCGCGTTACGACTACGAAGGTGAAAGCCTGAATGCGTTCGCGCAGGTTGCGGTCAACTTTACCAGCGAGCAGAACTTCACGGCCGAGCAGGACCCGCTCACCGTGCAGCCCTCCTATACTCTGGTAGACGCGACGGTCGGCATTTCGACGCCGGACAACCGTTACAGCCTGACGGTGTTCGCAAAGAACCTGTTCGACACGAACTACCTGACCAGCATCGGCCACAATTCGCTGATGTCGACGACGGCCAACCCGTTCGATCTGGTCGGCACCTACAACAAGGACTCCAGCCGCTACTTCGGTGCGACCATCGGCGTCCGCTTCTGATGATGGCCGGGCCGGATATTGTCTGGCCCGCCACCCCGGTCCGCGCTTCGGCGCGGATCGTCTCCCGACTGTCGCGCGGCGGGGCGTGCCCCATACGTGCCCTGCCAGCCCCGGAACCCGGCGAGTCTCCCACGTCATGGTTCCGGGCGCGCGGCAGCGGTGAGATATTGTCGAGTGCCCTTCCGACCTCCAAAAGCGTGAGACGATGACCGAAAGCCAGACCACGTTGCCCGATCCGCTTGCTCTTGGCGCTGAGGCCCAGGCCTGGGTCGAACGCACCCGCGATGCCATGTCGGTCGAAGAACTGGTCGGCCAGCTTTTCGTCTTCTCCACTTCGCAAGACAGCGCCGAGGAACTGGCGCCGCTGCTGGCGCTGAAGCCCGGCGGCATCAACCGTTTCCCCACGACCGATCTTGCCGCATTCCGCAGCGCCACGATGACGGCGGTCGAACAATCTGCCGTCCCGCCGATCTTCACCGGTGATATCGAAGGCGGCACGATCAGCTATCCGTTCGCCACGGCGGTGCCCAATCTCATGGGCCTTGCCGCGTGCAATGATCTTGCCACGACCGATGCCATTGCCCGTTTGGTCGCGCGCGAAAGCCGCGTGCTGGGTTATGACTGGTCGTTCGGCCCGGTGGTCGATATAAATCACGCCTTCCGCAGCGCGATTGTCGGCACGCGCTCGTTCGGGTCTGATCCCGAAGTGGTAACCGCGCAGGCGCTCGCCTATATCCATGCCTTGCAGGAAGAAGGCGTGGCCGCCTGCGTAAAGCACTGGCCCGGCGATGGTTTTGACGATCGCGACCAGCACCTTGTCACCAGCGTAAATCCACTGTCCGTGGACGAATGGCACGCGCTGTTCGGGCGCATCTATGGCCGCATGATTGCGTCGGGCGTGATGACGGTGATGTCCGCCCACATCGCGCTACCCGCCTATATCCGCGCACGGATGCCCGATGCCGGGCGTGAGGCGTTCCAGCCCGCAACGGTGTCGCGCCTGCTCAATCAAGATCTCTTGCGCGATGAGCTGGGCTTCAAGGGCCTCGTCATTTCCGATGCTACCGGCATGGGCGGGTTGACCGGCTGGATGGAGCGTTCCGAAACCGTGCCCGCCGTGATCGAGAACGGGTGCGACATGTTCCTGTTCAGCCGTGCACCCGCACGCGATTACGGCTTCATGCTGGATGGCCTGCGCAACGGCAAACTCTCCGAAGCGCGACTTTACGAAGCCGTAACCCGCATCCTGTCGCTCAAGGCCCGGCTTGGCCTGCACGAACGCGCACCCGAAGCGCGGATGCTGCCGCTGGAAGACATGCGCGAAAAGCTGCGCACGCCCGCCCATCTCGAAGCCGCGCAGGCGGCTTGCGGCCAGTCGGTCACGATGGTCAAGGACGCGCAAGGGCTGCTGCCGCTCAACCCTGCAACGCACGCCCGCGTCGTCTATTTCGCGGAAGAGGGCTACAGCTTTTGGGACGGCGCACTGGCGCGCAGCTACGAACCGTTCCTGTCAGCCATGCGGGAGCGCGGTTTCCAGATGCGGCCTTACGATACCGATCTGCCGCCCACGCGCGAAGATACCGATCTGGTGCTCTACCTTGTCGGGCAGGAAGCCACGCCAAGCGCATCGCGGATCTATCTTGATTTCGTGAAGCTGCACGGCGGAATGCGCAAGGCCATGAACCAGTACCCGCGCGAAATCCCCACCGCGCTGCTCTCGTTCGGCCAGCCCTACTATCTTTACGATGCGCCGCAGATGGCCACCTGCATCAATGCCTACAGCGCCATCGCGCCGGTGCAGGAAGAGGTCGCGCGCCGCATTGCCGGGAACGTGCCGTTCACCGGGAAAAGCCCGGTTGACCCCTTCTGCGGGCAGGACCAACTTCGCTACTGAAGGAGAGGCGATGACTTCGCGGCCAAACGATCAACGCGCCCGGCTTGAAGCGCTCTATGCCGATATGGCACCCACTAGCCTCACCCCCTTGTGGGAAAGCCTGCACGCACTGGTAACGCCCGAACCGGTTTCGCCCGCTGTGCCGTGGCGCTGGACCTTTGGCGAAGTGCGCGATTTCCTGCTGCGCGCGGGCGATATCATCAGCGCCGAACAGGCCGAACGCCGCGTGCTGATCATGGAAAACCCCGGTATTCCCGGCCAGTCCGCGATCACGCCCAGCCTCTATGCCGGCCTGCAACTGATCCTGCCGGGCGAAGTCGCGCCATGCCACCGCCACACGCAGAACGCGCTGCGTTTCGTGATGGAAGGCAGCGGCGCCTTTACCGCGCTCGATGGTGAAAAGGCGGTGATGGAGCCGTTCGATCTCGTGCTCACGCCTTCGGGCCAGTGGCACGATCACGGCAACCAGACGGATCAGCCGATGATCTGGCTCGATGGCCTCGATATCCCGACCGTGCGCCTGTTCGACGCGAGCTTTGCCGATAGGCTCGATGTGGCCGCCCATCCTGAAACCGCGCCTCCCGGCGATACGCTCACGCGCTATGGCCACAACATGCGTCCGTTGAGCGGCAGCGCCGCAGATCGTCGCCCGGCCAATCGCCCGCTGTTCCATTATCGCCATGCCGATTGGCGCCCCGCGCTTTCGGCGCTGGCTGCCAGTGCCGATATCGACGCGCATCTTGGCCATGCGCTGGAATTCCTTAACCCGGCAGACGGCGGCGCGGTGCTCTCGACCATTTCCGCGCATGTTCGCCAGTTGCCCGCAGGCTTTGAAACCCGCCCGCGCCGATCGACCGACGGCACCGTGTTCGTCGTCGTGGATGGCGAAGGCACGTTGCTGCTGGGTGAAAAGGAACTGCCTTTGACCCCGCGCGATATCGTGGTCGTCCCTTCGTGGACCACACACCAGTTTCAGGCGCGCAGCGATCTCGTGCTGTTCGCCTATTCCGACAAAGCTTCGCAACAGAAGCTCGATCTCTACCGGGAGCAATTGCTTTGACCCTGATGTTCGATCCCCAGCCCGCCACCATTGCCAAGCTGAGCGACGGGCGCGAATTTCCCGTCCGCCGCCTGTTCTGCATCGGTCGCAACTATGCCGATCATGCCAAGGAAATGGGCGTGGAAGTGGACCGCGAAGCGCCGTTCTACTTCACCAAGTGGGCTGAAACGGTGATGCCCTCCGGCTCGACGATTGCTTACCCGCCACAGACGGCCAATTACCATTACGAAGCCGAACTGGTCATCGTGATCGGCAAGGGTGGCCGCAATATCGCAGTGGAAAGCGCGCTGGATCATGTGATGGGCTTCGCCACCGGCCTCGACATGACCCGCCGCGACCTTCAGCTTGATGCCCGGGCCAAGGGCCGTCCGTGGGACACTGGCAAGAACTTTGAAGAATCCTCGCCGCTTGGCCTTGTTCACCCGATTGCCGAAACCGGCGACATGGCGACCGGTTCGATCCGCCTGACCGTTAACGGTGAAGTGAAGCAGGATGCCGATCTGGCCGATCTGATCCACTCGGTGCCCGAAGTGATCGCTTATGTTTCCAAAGGCTACCGGCTTGAGCCGGGCGATCTGATCTACACCGGCACGCCTGCGGGCGTCGGCGCGGTGAAGCCCGGCGATGTGCTGGTCGTTTCGATCGCAGGCCTGACCGACACCACCGTCACCATCGGCGATCTCGCCCGTGACTGAGCCCCTTGTCCTCCACGGCTTCTGGCGCTCCACTGCGTCGTGGCGCGTGCGCATCGCGCTGGGCCTTAAAGGTCTGGCGTGGACCGGCGTCGCGCACCATCTGCGGCTGGGCGAACAGAACGCGCCCGAATACCTTGCGCTCAACCCGCAAGGCTTCGTGCCCGCGCTGGTCGTGGGGGACAGCGTGCTGACGCAGAGCATGGCGATCTGCGAATACCTTGATGACGTTCATCTCGAACCCGCCCTGTTGCCGGCTGATCCCCTCGCGCGGGCAAAGGTTCGTGCGGCGGCGCAGGTTATCGGATGCGATATCCATCCGGTGCAGAACCTCAAGGTTCTGAAAATGCTGCGCAAACGCGGGCTGGATGAAGCGGCGACAAACGCCTGGGCCGCAGAAGTGATCGAAAGCGGTCTGGCAGCTTTCGCAAGCCTGATCGATGGCAACGACGGTCCCTACTGCTTCGGCAGTCAGGTGACGCTGGCCGATGTGCTGCTGGTGCCGCAACTCGGCAACGCCCGGCGGTTTGGCGCGAAATACGATTTCGGGCGGATCATGGCGATAGAAGCGGCGTGCATGAAGCTCGATGCTTTCGCCAGGGCCGTGCCGGAATTGCAGCCCGACGCCGAAGCATAAAGGAGCGCGGGAGAGTGAAGGGCGAAAAGACCATGACGAACACACGGCGCCAATTCCTGAAGACCGGTCTTGCGGGGGCCGGAGCAATGGCGGCCACGGCTCCCATGCGCTCAATGGCTCAGCCCGCGCCCGGTACTCGCCCGAACATCGTGTGGATCGTCAGCGAAGACAACAATCCCTTCATCGGTGCCTATGGCGATGCTTTGGCCCACACGCCGAACATCGATGCGCTGGCAAAGGCGGGCATTCTGTATCGCCACGCCTATTCCAACGCCCCGGTCTGTGCACCATCGCGCTTCGGCATCCTGACCGGCGTCCTGCCCGAAAGCTGCGCGCCTGCACAGCACATGCGCGCCGATGCCAAGGCGGCGGGTATTCTCCCCAGCTATCCCGATCTGCTGCGCAAGGCAGGGTATTACGTCACCAACAACGTAAAGACCGATTACAACTGCGATATCGATCCCAAGGCGATCTGGGACGACAGCAGCACCCGTGCGCACTGGAAGAACCGGCCAGAGGGCAAGCCCTTCATGGCGGTGTTCAACCTGATGACCACGCATGAATCGCAGAATTTCAAACCCACGCCGGGCCGGGTGAAAGCCGAAATGGTCCGCGTGCCCGCCTACATGCCCGATACGCCGGTCATCCGCGAAGACATCGCCGGATACTACAACCGCATGGAGATCATGGACGGGCAGGTCGGCAAGCTGCTGGCCGAACTCGACGCGGCGGGTCTGGCTGACGATACCATCGTCTTCTACTATTCCGATAACGGTGGCGTCCTGCCCCGGTCAAAGCGCTATTGCTATGATTCCGGGCTGCGTTGCGCCCTCACCGTGCGCGTGCCGTCCAAGTGGGCGCACCTTGCGCCAAACGGGCCGGGCAGTGTGGTGAAGGCTCCGGTCAGCTTCATCGATCTGGCCCCCACCGTCCTCTCGCTGGGCGGCGTGCCCATTCCCAAGACCATGCAGGGCAAGGCGCTTCTGGGGGCAGCCGCGCAGGCACCGGGCAAGTATGCCTTCGGAATGCGCAACCGCATGGACGAACGCTATGACTTCGTGCGCACCGTCACCGATGGCCGCTGGCGTTATGTCCGCAATTACATGCCGCATCTGCCGCTGATGCAGAATCAGGCCTTCGCGTGGCTGGCCAAGGGCTATCAGGAAATCGACCGCCTGCGGATGGAAGGCAAACTTTCGCCCCTGCAGCAGCGTCTGTTCGAAGAGCGCCCCTTCGAAGAGCTTTACGATACGCAAGCCGACCCGGACGAAACGGTGAACCTTGCGGCAAGCTCCGCCCAAGCCCCTCGCATGGCGGCCATGCGCCGCGCGCTGGACGCGCACATGCTGGCCATCAACGACAACGGCTTCATCCCCGAAGGCTCGACGCTTGAAGGCTATGTCCCCAGCCGTGTAGCCGGTGCCTATCCGCTCAAGCGCCTGATGGTACTGGGGCAGGTCGCCGCGCGCGGTGACCGGCGCAAGGCTGGCGTTCTGCGCGCCGCGTTGAAGGACCGTAACGAGGTGGTGCGCTTCTGGGGGGCGACAGGCTTTGCGGTTCAGGGCACTTTCGGCAATGACCTGCCGCTTCTGGCAAAGATCGCAAAAGCCGATCCCGTCCCGCAAGTGCGCGTTGCGGCGTGCGAAGCGCTCGCCCGCAGCGGCGATGCCGCCACGGCCTGCCCGCTTCTGGCCGAGATGCTGGACGCTTCCTATCACAGCAAGGTGCGGTTGCAGGCGCTGAACGTGCTGACCCGCATGGGACCAGCAGCGGCTCCTGCGCTTGATCAGCTTCGCGCGCTGACCACGGTCAAGGACGAATACCTGCCCAACGCCGCGCGGTTCGCCGTGCAGATGCTGGAAGGCACCTATGACCCGGCCAAACCGATCTACGACCTTGAGGCTCTGTTGAGCCGGGGAAGCACGAACGGACCTTCGCCAAGAGACTGATTTGCGTTGCCCGACTTTGACAGCGCAGTCTGATCGAGGTCGCCTGACAATCGAAGCATGTTCAAAAAGAATTCGAGGAGAAGATGATGACCGGAAACCGTTCCATCCGCAGGCTCGCTCTTGGCACCGTAGCCACCTTCGCGGCAATCGTTTCGCCACTTGCCGCGCAGGCGCAGGAAGCCGCCACGCCCGCACCCGCTTCCCAAACGCCCTCGTCAGAACGCCCGCGCAACGTGATCTTCATTCTGGTCGACGATCTGCGCTTCGATGGCCTTGGCTTCCTTCAGCCCGGTATCAAGACCCCGAATATCGACAAACTGGCCGCAGGTGGCAGCTACTTCCCCAACACCCGCGCCACCTCTTCGCTGTGCAGCCCCAGCCGCGCCACGATCCTCACCGGTATGACCGCGCGCAACCACGGCGTGGTGGACAACAACCATTCGTCCGAAGAGGGGCTGACCTTCTTCCCCAAGTATCTGCAGGGGCAGGGTTATCAGACCGCGTTCCTCGGCAAGTGGCACATGGGCAACGACACGCCAGACCCGCGCCCCGGCTTTGACAAATGGATCAGCTTCAAGGGGCAGGGCAACTATTACCCCAACACCGGCATCAGCGATGAAGCCTTCGCCAAGGGTGCGGTTCACATGCTGAACGTCGATGGCAAGGAAGTGCCGCAGAAGGGCTATATCACCGACGAGCTGACCGACTACGCCCTCAACTGGCTGAGCAAGGAGCGCGATTCAAAGAAGCCCTTCTTCCTCTACCTCAGCCACAAGGCCGTCCATTCCGATCCGCTGCCCGCGCCGCGCCACGCGCATCAGTACGACAATTTCCAGTTCAAGCTGCCCGCCAGCGCCGCCAACACGCCCGAAAACTACAAGGGCAAGCCGCGCTGGGTCTATGATCAGCGCAACACCTGGCACGGCATCGATTTCTTCTACAATTCCGACATGCCGATGACGGAATACCTGAAGCAATACTACGCCACGCTTTCGTCGGTGGACGACAGCGTTGGCCGCATCATGCAGTATCTGAAGAAGGCCGGGCTGGAAAAGGACACGCTGGTCGTCTTTGCATCGGACAACGGCTTTCAGGTGGGCGAACATGGGCTGATCGACAAGCGCAACGCCTATGAAGCGTCAGTCAAGGTGCCGCTGGTGATGTATGAGCCGGGCACGGTGCCCGCAGGCGTCGTCAACACCGGGGCTATCCGCAATCTCGATTTCGCGCCCACGTTCCTTGATCTGGCAGGGGCCGCCAAGCCCACCCAGTTCGAAGGCAAGAGCGCGTGGCCGCTGATCACCGGAAAGCAGGCCGCCAAGGACTGGAAGGCGCCTGACTTCACCTATGAATACTACTGGGAATGGACCTTCCCGCAGACCCCCGGCACCTTCGCGATCCAGCGCGGCAACCTGAAGTATATCCAATACTACGGCGTCTACGACATCGACGAGCTTTACGACGTCGCTGCCGACCCGGATGAGATGACCAACCTTGCCGAAGACCCCAAGTACCTCGAAGCGAAGATTGAACTGCGCAAGGCGCTGTATGACCAGCTGGCCAACCGCGAAGGCAAGCACGTCATCCCCTATACGCAGCGCCAGTCCATCGGCGCGGTGCGGCGCAATCGCAACGGCACCGGCGCGGCACCTTTTCCCGATGAATGGCTGGTCGAACCCAACCGCGAAGATCGGCTCGACCCTATCGTGAACGACAGTCTGGCCAAGCAGGCGGCACACGAACGGGGTGAAAAGTTCGTTCCATCGCCGATCGTCGGCCAAGGCACCAACAGCGTCGAACACGGCATCAAAAGCCTGCCGAAATCGGCAAAGAACTGATTGCTGATCCTTTTTTGAGATCCACCCTCGTCGTTCAAGCAGTTGGACGATAAGGCACTCGGACGGGGAGGCGGCTTGCTGTCTCCCCGTTTTTTTGTTTGATACGTTTTGGCCGATATCAGGCCGATACAAGGGATGACGATGACCGATCTTCACACGGGAATGCGCCTGATCGAAGGCGGCACTTTCACGATGGGGTCAGAAGCGTTCTACCCCGAAGAAGCGCCCTTGCGGCGGGTGAAGGTCGACAGTTTCTGGATCGACGAAACGCCCGTCACCAACGCACAGTTCGCCGCTTTCGTCGCGGCCACCGGATATGTCACCGTGGCCGAAATCGCGCCCGATCCAAAGGATTATCCCGGCATGTTGCCCGGCATGGACCGCGCCGGATCGCTGGTGTTCCACAAGACGGCAGGCCCGGTGGACATGGGCAACGCAGGCAACTGGTGGCATTTCACGTTCGGCGCTTGCTGGAACCACCCGTTGGGGCCGGACAGCGATCTTTCAGGCCTCGAAGATCACCCCGTCGTCCATGTCGCCTATGCCGATGCCGAAGCCTATGCCAGGTGGGCGGGCAAGGATTTGCCGACCGAGGCCGAGTTCGAATTTGCCGCACGCGGCGGGCTGGAAGGCGTAGAGTTCGCGTGGGGTGATGACCTCGCCCCCGAAGGCCGCATGATGGCCAATTACTGGCAGGGCCTGTTCCCTTTCGCCAACCAGATGCTTGACGGATGGGAGCGCACTTCGCCCGTCCGCAACTTCGACCCGAACGGCTATGGCCTGTACGATCTGATCGGCAACACGTGGGAATGGACCTCCGACTGGTGGAATGAAAAGCCGCAAGGCCCGAAGAAGAAGGATTCGTGCTGCGCGCTCAGCAATCCGCGCGGCGGCAAGCTGAAAGACAGCTTCGACCCCTCGCAGCCCGGCGTGCGCATCGGGCGCAAGGTGATCAAGGGCGGCTCGCATTTGTGCGCAGCCAACTATTGCCAGCGTTATCGCCCGGCGGCCCGTCACCCCGAGATGGTCGATACCGCAACCACGCACATCGGCTTCCGCTGCGTCGTGCGGGTATGATTAACTATAGTATTACTGACAGGGGTGGTGTGGTGTGAACGCATCACTTCGGCGCAAATTGCATCGCGCCGGATTCTTCGTGTGACAGTCGTGTGGCGAATCGTTAGACCAAAGTCTCACAAGTCGTCCGGCGCGGCCTTGGGAGAGGATGCGACAAAAAATCGCGCCGCGCCGGATGTTATTCCTATATCGTTATGAACACGATCAGCTTGCGTTGCTGTCCAGCGCGGCCCTGATCCCTTGTTCTGCCTCGGTCGCATCTGCGATGAGCTTGCGCAGGGCTGTTGCGGTGTCTTCCATCAGACCAGCGCTGACCGGGCGCTCCGCATTGATGAAGCGCCGGATGGCGCGCTCATCAATGCCCAACCGCCGCGATGCTGCGGTCGCCCCGCCCAGAACCTGCACGCAAAAGGCAAAATGCTCGTTCATATCGTTGGGCATGGGATGAAAGACCGTCATTGGAGTGCAGGGGCGCGCGCATTTTATTACTAACGCACGCGCCCTCTATCCAAATTTCAGGCGCTGGCCAATTGTGGCCGGTTCGCCACCAGATTGTCCACCACGCCCGGGTCGGCCAGCGTAGACGTGTCGCCCAGATTCGACATGTCGTTTTCACCGATCTTGCGCAGGATGCGGCGCATGATCTTGCCGGAGCGGGTCTTGGGCAGGCC
>NZ_JBMLSM010000108.1:0-5055 GCF_049240505.1 Novosphingobium sp. | reverse complement strand
AGAAGCTGGCATCCGGCGTCCTCGGCCTCGACATGTACAAGATGCGCGAACGCCTTGAAAAGGAAGGCCTCAAGTATGTCTGAGGGCATCCCCAAAGGCGTGCAGTGCATGTGGATGCGCGGCGGCACATCCAAGGGCGGTTATTTCCTGAAGGACGACCTGCCCGCAGACACCGCCACCCGCGATGCCTTCCTCCTCGCCATGATGGGCAGCCCCGATCCCGTACAGATCGATGGCATGGGCGGCGCAGACCCCCTGACCAGCAAGGTCGCGGTTGTCTCGAAGTCCACGCGCGAAGGCATCGATGTCGATTACCTGTTCCTGCAGGTCTTCGTCGATCAGGCCATCGTCACCGACGCGCAGAACTGCGGCAATATCCTCGCTGGCGTTGGCCCCTTCGCCATCGAGCGCGGCCTCGTCTCGGCAACCGACGATGAAACCCGCGTCGCGATCTACATGGAAAACACCGGGCAAGTTGCCGTCGCCACCGTCAGCACGCCGGGCGGAGTGGTAACCTACAAAGGCGACGCGAAAATCGATGGCGTCCCCGGCGCCCACGCCCCGGTCCCGCTTGAATTCCGCGATACCGCCGGCTCCTCCTGCGGCGCATTGCTGCCCACCGGCAACGCGGTCGATGTGGTGAACGGCGTGGCCCTCACCTTGATCGACAACGGAATGCCCTGCGTCGTCATGAAGGCCGAAGACCTCGGCGTAACTGGCTATGAAGACCGCGACTGGCTCGACAGCGCGACGGATCTCAAGGCAAAGATCGAAGCGATCCGCCTGATCGTCGGTCCGATGATGAATCTGGGCGACGTGAAGGAAAAGTCCGTCCCCAAGATGATGCTCGTCGCCCCGCCCAAAAACGGCGGCGCGGTTACCGTGCGCAGCTTCATCCCGCATCGTGCCCATGCCACCATCGGCGTGCTCGGCGCAGTCAGCGTCGCCACCGCCTGCCTGATCCCCGGCTCCCCCGCCGCCGAAGTGGCCCAAATCCCCGATGGCCCGCGCAAGCTGCTCTCGGTCGAACACCCCACCGGCGAAATGAGCTGCGTGCTGGAAGTGGACGACAGCGGCGAAGTCCGCACCGCCGCCCTGCTGCGCACCGCGCGTAAGCTGATGGACGGGGTGGTATTTGGCTGAAACCCTGCTGCGCTACCTCACCGTCGTCATTCCCGCGAAGGCGGGAATCCAGAAGCGGCAAAACGCAGCGCTTGGCACAACTGGATCCCCGCCTTCGCGGGGATGACGAAGTTAGGAAGACAGGACCATGACCGACCAGAACCGCATCATCAGCTGGCACGCCAACCCGTCGAAGCCGCGCTATGTCCCGCCTGCAGGCGCGGTCGATGCGCATTGCCATGTCTTCGGCCCGATGGCGCAGTTCCCGTTCAGCGCCAAGGCCAAGTATCTGCCGCAAGACGCCGGCCCGGACATGCTCTTCGCCCTGCGCGATCACCTCGGCTTTGACAAAAACGTCATCGTTCAGGCCAGCTGCCACGGCACCGACAACGCCGCCACGCTCGATGCCATCGCCAAGTCCAACGGAAAGGCGCGCGGCGTCGCCGTGGTCGATCCCGCCATCTCGGAGGCAGACCTTCACGCTCTTCACGAAGGCGGCATTCGCGGCATTCGCTTCAACTTCCTCAAGCGCCTTGTCGACAATGCGCCCAAGGACAAGTTCCTCGAAGTTGCCCAGCGCCTGCCCGCAGGCTGGCACGTGGTAATCTATTTCGAGGCCGACATCCTTGAGGAACTGCGCCCCTTCATGGACGCCATCCCCGTTCCCCTCGTCATAGACCACATGGGCCGCCCCGATGTGCGCCAAGGGCCGGACGGTGCCGATATCAAGGCGTTCCGCAATTTCCTCAACAGCCGCGATGACATCTGGTTCAAGGCCACCTGTCCTGATCGGCTCGACGCGATCAAGGAAGGTGGCGCAGGCGATCCTTGGAACGCCTTTGCCGATGCCGTCGCCCCGCTCGTGGCCGATTATCAGGACCGCGTACTGTGGGGCACCGATTGGCCGCATCCCAACATGGACACCGAAGTGCCCGATGATGGTCACCTCGTCGACATGATCCCGCGCATCGCACCGACCGAGGAACTGCAACGCAAACTCCTCATCGACAACCCGATGCGCCTCTACTGGGCCGACTGACCTCCCTCCCGATCAAACAACAGCGCCCCCGCGAAGGCGGGGGCCTCAGTCGTTTTACGCCAGCGCTCCGCAACAACACCAAGGCTCCGCCTGCGCGCACCGCAGCGTTAACCACATAAAGCCGCACATTCGCAGGCCCAACCCCCGCCAGCCTGCGCCGCCATCGCAATCTCTCTGATCAAAAACCTTACCTGCCTCTGCGCAGCAATACGGGCCGCTGCCCTTACCGAACCTTGCACTTGCCGCACTAGCACCGGGCTTCATGCCGAGTGCCTTTGCGGGGACCAAGATGCTCAAGTTCAATATCACTGCCAAATTCATTGCCGCCTTCGCGCTCCTGCTGGCTGCAACGGCGGCAATGGGCCTCTTCGCCGTGGCAAAAATCGGCCAGGTCAGCGCCATCGCCGCAGAACAGCGCACCGTGTGGATTCCGGGCGCCGAAACACTTGGCGATATCCACGCCTTCACCTCGCAATATCGCCTGAAGCAGGGCGAACTGGTTTCCGCCCCCTCGCCCGATGCAATGGCGCGCAGCCAGAAGATGCTGCGCAACGCCCGCAGCGCTATCGACGGCGGGCTTGCCGATTACGAAAAGCTGGTCGTTGCTCCCGAACAGAAAAGCGCCGTATCTGCGATGAAACAGGCGTGGGCCGCGCTGACCGCGCAGGATGAAACCCTGCAATCGATGGCACTTTCGGGCGATACGACTGGCGCACAGGCCATGCACGAAAGCGAAGGTCTTGATACCTTCTATACGCTCGAAGACGCCATCCTGACCGCGATTGATGCCAACAAGAAGGCGGCGGATGCCGTGGCGACCCGCGCAGAAAGCATCGGTGCCTCGGCGCGCAAGTTCACGTTCGCAGCGCTCGGCCTCACCCTTCTTGCCGCGCTGGTCATGCTGGCTTTGCTGATCCGCAGCATCGCTCGCCCCGTGGTGAAGATGTCTGAAGCCGTGTCGCGGCTTGTCGATGGCGATCACGCGGTGAATGTCCCCGGCCTTGCCCGTAACGACGAACTGGGCCAGCTCGCCCGCGCGCTGGATCGGTTCCGCGATGTTTTTGCCTCCGATCACGCCCGCGCAGAAGCCGAAGCATCGCGTGCGCGCGAAACGCAGGTCACCATCGATGCCATTGGCGATGGCCTCACCGCGCTGGCCGAAGGCAACCTCACATTCCGCGTGCCAGAAAACGGCAGCGGCGCGCTGGCCAAGCTGCATGTCGATTACAACGCCGCCGTCGCCTCGCTCGAACGGGTGCTGTCGAAAATCGTCGAAGGCTGCAACACGATCAAGCTGGGCACCAACGAAATCGCCAGCGCCTCCAACGATCTTGCCATGCGCACAGAACAGCAGGCCACATCGCTTGCCGAAACCTCGCTCACCCTCAGTGAATTTACCACATCGGTAAAAACCACGGCGGAAAATGCGCGCCAGACCAGCGCCCGCCTTTCAAACGCGCGCAACACCGCCGATGGTGTGGGTGATACCGCCAACCGCGCCATCGCCGCGATGCGCAGCATCGAAGCCAGCTCGCGCGAAATGGCCGAAATCGTCGGCGTGATCGATGGTATCGCCTTCCAGACCAACCTGCTCGCGCTCAACGCAGGCGTCGAAGCCGCTCGTGCAGGCGACGCAGGCAAAGGCTTCGCGGTCGTCGCCACCGAAGTGCGCGCGCTTGCCCAGCGCAGCGCCGATGCCGCCAAATCCATCCGCGATCTGATCGGCAAGAGCACCGAAGAAGTCAGCGGCGGCGTCGCGCTCGTCGAATCCAGCGGCGAAGCGCTGCGCCAGATCGTGACCGAAGTCAGCGCCGTGTCTGAACTGGTCGATGCCATTGCCGAAGCGGCGGGTCAGCAGGCCGCAGGGATTGCTGACATCTCGGGCATGGTCGGGTCGATGGACTCGTTCACCCAGCAGAATGCCGCGATGGTCGAAGAAAGTTCCGCTGGCACCCGCAATCTTTCGGCAGAAACGCTCGCGCTCGTCGATCAGCTTGCCCGTTTCCGCCTCGGCACCAGCGCACACTATCGCGCCACCCCCGTCGCCCTTGTCGAGCCGGTTTCCAGCCTGTCTGACCGCACACCCGCCGCTGCGGTCCACATCGCCCCAGCTCACACCGGAACACGCCTCGCCCCCGTCATCGGCAACACCGCGCTCAAAGCCAGCGATGACGACTGGTCTGAATTCTGACGTCCCCGACCGCCCACCTCCACATCACCACCGCGCAAGGATAACCCCATGAACCTCATCGATAAATTTTCTTTAAGCCTCGCCGCTCTGGCGCTCACCGCAACGCCAGCTTTCGCCCAGTCGGCCGATTGGCAACGCCAGGTCGCCCGCATTATCGGTTCAAAACAGACCTACCCCCGCACCGCCCAGATGCGTGGTGAGGAAGGCACTGCTCGCGTAAGGGTTTATGTCGGCGCTGGCGGTGCGGTCGAACGCACCGAACTGGTCGCCCCTTCCGGCTCTTCCACGCTGGATAAGGAAGCTCTCGCCATGCCAACCCGCGCCGGTTCGGTCCCGCCGCCGCCGGGTGGAGCAACCACCATCGTGGTGCCGGTCACCTGGAAACTGCTCTGATTTTACCCACTCGGCATCGGCCCCGCACTCCCCCTGCCGCGAACCGCCGATGCCCTGAACTGCCGGATACCCCTCCCGGCACATGAATGGGGCGGTCCCAAAAGGATCGCCCCCTTTTTGCGTCCTCCGCCCCCGAACCAAGCACCCCGCGCCCCCGCCCTTCGACTGACCGACAGGTCGGTCGCTCAGGATAAACTGCCCGAAGGGCAGGCGGGGGCCTCAGTCGTTTTACGAAACCCCAGCAGGCAGAAGAGTTATCTCACGCAAAGCCGCAAAGACGCGAAGATGTTGCGCAGCGCCGCAGGCCTTG
>NZ_JBMLSM010000107.1:0-39018 GCF_049240505.1 Novosphingobium sp. | reverse complement strand
AAATCGTAAAGGTAGATGTCGCCTTACGGCTCCTGTGAACTGTCCTTCAACAAGGGAATCATACCATCCGAATGAGGGCGGATCGACAAGCGTTTCCTGCATGACTTTTGACTAGCAGTCCGAGCCAAGCCCGTCATCCATATTTGCCGAAGGCGCACGCCGGTATTTGCCCAACAATAGGTTGACCTCGCAAGTCTGCGCTGCAATGCAGCAAAACCAAGTAGATGATGTTAAGACAGACAGTGCGCGGCGCTTGGTCAATTGTGTGCTTCGCGCCATGCCAAGGCCTGTGAACGGTGAAGTGGGAGTGACGCGACTCGTGACGGATACGACGGTTGGCAAGTCTCGCAAGGGCATCATACTTGCTGGCGGATCAGGAACGCGGCTCTACCCGCTGACGCGCGGCGTTTCGAAGCAGCTTATGCCGGTTTTCGACAAGCCGATGATCTACTATCCGCTGAGCACGCTGATGCTGGCCGGAATTCGTGATATCCTGATCATCACCACGCCAGAAGATGCCGCACAGTTCCAGCGTGTACTTGGCGATGGATCGGCGTTCGGTGTCGCGCTCAGCTATGCTGTGCAGCCCAGCCCGGATGGACTGGCGCAAGCCTTTCATATTGGTGCCGATTTCGTTGACGGTGGGCCGAGCGCCTTGGTGCTGGGGGACAACATCTTCTATGGTCACGGCCTGCCTGAACTTCTGGGCAACGCTAACCAGCGCGCGCAGGGGGCAAGCGTATTCGCATATCGGGTCAACAATCCCGAAGCCTATGGTGTGGTGGCATTTGATGGGGATGGTATCGCCAACTCGATCGAAGAAAAGCCTGCCCAGCCCAAATCGAACTACGCCGTTACCGGGCTGTATTTCTATGATGAGACGGTGGTGGATCGTGCTCGCGATCTCAAACCGTCTCCGCGCGGCGAACTGGAGATCACCGATCTCAACCGACTCTACATGGATGAAGGCCAGCTTTCGGTAGAGATCATGGGGCGCGGTTATGCCTGGCTCGATACGGGCACACACGGTTCGCTGCTCGATGCGGCAACTTACGTGCGCATTACTGAAGAACGTCAGGGTTTGAAAATCTGCTGTCCCGAAGAAATTGCCTGGCGACAGGGTTTCATCAGCGATACCGAGCTTGAAAGTATCGCCCAGCCACTGCGCAAGTCTGGCTACGGCGAATATCTGATGCAACTGTTGATGCACAAGGGCGCGCTGTGAAGATCATCGAATGCGACATCGCGGGACCGTTGATCATCGAGCCACGGGTGTTCGGGGATGAGCGCGGGTTCTTTCTGGAAAGCTGGAATGCGCAAGGCTTTGCCGAGGCCGGGCTGGACCTGACGTTCGTGCAGGACAATCACAGCCGCTCGCAAAAGGGCGTGTTGCGCGGAATGCATTTCCAGAACCCGGCGCCGCAGGGAAAGCTGGTGCGGGTGGTGCGCGGTGCGGTGTTCGATGCGGTGGTAGACCTTCGCAGGTCGTCACCCACTTTCGGAAAATGGACCGGCGTGACGCTTTCGGCTGAGAACAAGCGCATGTTCTGGGTGCCCGAAGGCTTTGCGCATGGCTTCCTGACGCTCGAAGACGATACCGATTTTCTCTACAAATGCACCTCGCCCTATGCGCCGCAGAACGAAGCGAGCCTTGCGTGGGACGACCCCACGGTTGGGATCGAATGGCCGCTTGATGGCATTGAGCCAAAGCTTTCAGCGAAAGACGCAGATGGCGTGCCGCTGGCAGACGTAAAGGCTTTTGCATGAAAGCGCTGATTACCGGCGTGAATGGCCAGTTGGGCAAAGCGCTTCTTGCCACCCGGCCTGGAGGCTGGGATTGCGTTGCGCTTGATCGCAGCGCGCTCGATCTGTCTGACGCTGATGCGATTGCACGTTTGGTCGATACCGAACAGCCGGATCTCGTGCTAAATGCTGCGGCCTATACCGCAGTTGATCGCGCCGAAAGCGAACCTGATCTGGCGCACGCGATCAATGCGGGTGCGCCAGAAGCTTTTGCGCGCGCGCTGGCGAATTCGGGCAAGCGACTGGTGCAGGTTTCGACCGACTTTGTGTTCGATGGTTCCAGCGGCCAAGGCTACTTGCCTGAAGATGCCCGCAATCCGCAGTCAGTCTATGGTGCCAGCAAGGCGGCGGGCGAAGATGCGGCCGGTTCCGAAGCGATCATTGTGCGCACCAGCTGGGTCTATGCTGCGGGTGGGGCAAACTTCGTGCGAACGATGCTGCGCCTTATGCGTGAACGTGACAGCCTGAGCGTGGTTGCGGATCAGATCGGCACGCCGACCTGGGCCACCGGCCTTGCAAATACGTTGTGGGGACTGGCTGCCGAGGATCAGCCGGGCGTATATCACCACCGCGATGCAGGCGTAGCAAGCTGGTACGATTTTGCTGTCGCCATTGCCGAGGAGGCGCAGGCCTTGGGTTTGCTGTCGCGTGGTCCGTCGATCACCCCGATTGCAACTGCAGACTATCCAACCCCGGCAAAGCGCCCGTCTTTTTCCGTGCTCGACGTTTCGGGCACGCGCAAGCTGCTGGGCGATGCCCACATCCACTGGCGCACCAACCTGAAAACAATGCTTAAAGAGGAAAAGACCCTTGGCTAACCTGCTCGTTACCGGTGGAGCCGGTTTCATCGGTGGCAACTTCGTCCACTACTGGGCCAAGCAAAATCCTGCCGATGCGATCATCGTGCTTGATTGCCTGACATACGCGGGCAACCGCTCGACCATTGCCGGGGTCGAACAGGCCGAACTGGTGGTAGGCGATATTCGGGATACGGATCTCGTGGAAAAGCTGCTGCGCGAACGCGATGTGCACACGCTGGTCCACTTCGCTGCCGAAAGCCACGTGGACCGGTCTATCACGGGTCCAGATGCTTTCATCGATACCAATATTCTCGGCACGAACAGCCTGTTGAAAGCTGCGCGCAAGGTCTGGCTCGACGCGGGTAGCGGGTGCGAGCATCGCTTTCATCACATATCGACCGATGAGGTTTACGGCTCTCTCGGGCCGCACGATCCGGCGTTTTCGGAAACCACCCAGTACCAGCCCAACTCGCCCTATTCCGCGTCGAAGGCCGCGTCCGATCATCTGGTCCGTGCCTATCACCATACTTATGGTTTGAACACGACGACGACGAACTGTTCGAACAACTACGGGCCATACCATTACCCCGAAAAGCTGATCCCGCTGTTCGTGCTCAATGCGCTCGCCGGAAAGCCGCTGCCGATTTACGGCGATGGCATGAACGTGCGCGATTGGCTCTATGTCGAGGACCACTGTCGCGGTATCGAAGCGGCGATTCACAATGGCAAGCCGGGCGAAACGTACAATATCGGTGGCGGTGAAGAACTGCCAAACATGGCAGTGATCGATCGCATTTGCGCCGAAGTCGACCGCGCCTTCGCCGAAATCGACGGGCTGGCTGCGCGTTTCCCCGATGCACCGGCGGCCAAGGGGCGTCCAACCAGCGAACTCAAGACATTTGTCGAGGACCGCAAGGGTCATGATCGTCGCTATGCGATCGATGAGACCAAGGCGCGGGCGGAACTCGGCTATGTACCGCAGCATGATTTCGAGAATGGCCTGCGCAGCACGCTGCGCTGGTATCTTGAAAACGAGGCATGGTGGCGACCGCTTCAGGAGCGTTGATCATGAGTGACAGCAGTTCGCAGGCAAAGATTCGTCCTTGGGGAAGGATTGTCCGCCCCATCCAGCGCAAGTTGCGGCGCAGGCGGGCTGAACGCTAGAGGCTTTTCCCGAAATCGTCGGGGCGCGTGTCATCGATATCGGTGGATCAATAGCGTTCTGGCGCGGCGTTTCCGATATCCTGCGGCCCCGGCAGGTGATCATCTACAATATCGACATGGGTCGGGCCGCGATGGCCCTGTCTGATGAGAGCGGGATAGAAATCCGTATCTACGATGGCATCCATATTCCTGAAGAGGATGGGTCTGCAGATATCGTGATCTGCAATTCCGTGATCGAACATGTGCCCGTCGCAGCGCGTGCGGGGTTGGCGGCAGAGTTACGCCGCATTGCAAAGCGGTTTGTTGTGCAGACACCATCGCCAGCATTCCCGGTCGAACTTCATTTCGGCCTGCCGCTGGTTCACTGGCTGCCGCGTCCGCTGGGGCGGATACTCGTTCGTGTATCGCCCTTCGGCCTGTTGAGCGATGCCAACGCTGCTGAATACTTCGACCAAACGCAGTTGCTGGGCAAAGCGGAACTGCGAAAGTTCTTCCCCGGATCGCGTATCCAGACCGAACACATGCTCGGCCTGCCGAAGAGCTATCTGGTTATATCACCTTCCTGACCGAGGTTGGGCATCCCGGCCCTATCGTGCGGCAGAGCCGGGATGTCTGCTTCAATCAGCGCCGGGAGGGCAACTTTCCCCGCGCTTTTTTCGCTTGCGATCGTGTCCAACCTTGGGCGCACGCGTCATGCCTTGCAGCAAAGCGGTAGGCGTGAAATCGCCATTTGCAGGATCGACTAACAACGTGTCGTAATTGCCCGCGATGGTCGTGCCGGTTCCCTGCGAGGGGGCGGTCCAGCCTTCGAAGATATGGTTGTCTGCTATCTTGAGATCTGCATCGATCGGGCCGAGCCAATTGATCCGGCGCAGAACATTGTTGGCAAAAAGGCAGAAGCTGTCGGGGTTGTAGGTGTCCTGCGTGCGAAGGTTGAACTGCTGCGAAGCCCAAGTGTTGTGCGCGATAACGACATGGCTATGGTTCTGTTGCACCTGACTCGCCGTGCCCGAATTGGTGGCGTAAACCGATTCTCCAATCTTGTTCCAGAAGGCGTTGTTGAGCACGAGGAAGTCTCGTGCTCCATCGCTACCCTTGATGAAAATGTCCTGCCCCACCATCCCGACCACGGTGTTCTCGGCAATGATGACGTTTTCCACGATCCCACCACCGGCAATGCTGTTCTGTTGCCAGAAATCGGCGTGGACATCGAATTCGGTGACAAGCAGTAGCGTGGTGCTCTTCACGCTCATCTGGCCAAAGCCGATACCCTTCAATCCCGGTAATGACAGCGCCGAAGCACGGCGCGAATCATCGATCAGCGTTGCTTCGAACCCGACGCCAAGGCCGTTCAACCAGGCGACGACATCCGAGACATCGTAATTCGTCCCGGCAAGATAGTAGGCCTCGGATGCGCTCACCTGAAAAGTCGCGCTGTTAGCGCCCCACCGCGCAGTGAAGGTGCGGACGCTGCTGACGTCGTTGCCGCCTGCAAGAGCCAGCGTTGCCGTGGTTTCCGGTCCCACGTAGCGCACGGTCATCGCATCCACGTCCTTGTGCCAGTCTGGCGTGGAATCCCAGTCGTCAACCCGATTGCCGATTACGCACGCGCCATCGGTGGCTACGTCGTTGAATCCTTCGCGGAACGCCGAGCCTCGGAGTAGGGACGACCGGCAGGCGGCATAGGAAACATTGAAGAAGTCGCACTCGGTATACCACGGGGAGCCATCACCAAACTGCGGGACGGGACGCTTGCCTTTGCGCCAAAGATGATACCGTCCATCCGAATTGATGAACTTCACCCCATCGAACCACAGGTCGCGCAATCTCTCGCTGCGCATGTAGGATACGTTTTTCAAATCGAAAGTGATGTTCTCGCCCTGAAAGCGCAGACCTTCGTAATTGATCCGCATGATTGCATTGGCATCATTGGTATATGCGGTCTTGCCGATGGTCACCGGCACATCGGCACTGATCGTGCAGTATCCCGCGCCCAGATAGGGGGGAGAGCCGGTGTTGAGAATGTCGTAGAGTCCCGGTTCCGTGATCGTGATCAGCGGATGGTGCGCTCCAACGCTCCGCATATAGGTCAGCGCCGCAGTGACCGACTGGTAGCGCCCACCGCCGATCACCGGTTGTGATGGTGCTACGATGACCGAATAGTCGTGCACCACCGCTTGTGGAAAGAATGCGTAAGGCCCCATAACCCGCCGCTGAAGTTCGGGGTCTTGCGGTACTGCCTCGAAATAGAGGTTGGCCTCGCCATCGCGGCCATCGCGGCGCAGTTCTATCCACCAGCCGAAATAGGTGACCGGGTTACCATTCGCATCGTTGAAGGATTGCAGTGATGGTTCGGGAATCTCGATCGCGCGCCCTTCGTAATGGGCCACGACCTTCTCAAGGCCCATATTGTCGATCAGCGTCCCGCCATTGTTCGCTCCGGCATAGACGCCTACCAGCAACCGGTCCGTGTAAGCCTGATTTGGCGGCACCAGCAGCCGCATGGCGGGCTTGGCCAGCGTTCTGACAGGATCAATAGGAACGGCCTGGAAGCCACTCCCGGCAACTCCGGTCCACCCTTCGCCGGGGGCAATTCCGGCCAATCGGGTCGTCGATGGCCGTATGCGGGTGGCCAGCGATGGGCCATATCCAAAGCCGAAACCCGCCATCAGGCGAGGCCTACCAGATCGGCGGCCGTGGTGCCGGTAAGGCGGATCGCGCGCACACGAACGTCAAGAATGAAACCGGCGGGCAGGTTGCGAAATGTCACATCGGCCGTACCGTTGACCGAACGCAGGACAAGATCGCCGCCCGTTCCGACATACACGGCCTTGGTCGCACGTTCGAATTCTACCGTATCATGCGGCGTGATTGGAAAGCATGTGCCTGCCGGAGTCATCGGGCTGTCGACGGTGTTGAGGAACGGGTCTTCCATGAACGTTCTCCTTGTTAAAACAAAAGGCGAACATCCAACTATCACTGCCCAATGCCTGTAGGAAAATGTTTTCTCGAACCCGTTTCCGCAACCCGATGAGGATCATTTCTTCCGAAGAATGATACGTTTCAGCGCGCCTTTCCAGCTTTCGCCCACATGGACCTGCCGCCATTCCGAGAAGAACTTGCCGTGTGGTCCGCCCGATGGAAATTCCACGATTCGCAGCAGCATCGGAAAGATATCTTCGGGCGCATTGCCATGATCGCTCATCGAGGTCCGCGTTGCGCCTGGGCTGAACTCGTTCACCAGCACATTGGGATAGCGGTCGCGGTCGATCTCCAGTGCGATGCCGCGTGTCAGCGGATGGAGCGCGCCCTTGGTGGTGGCATAGGCCATCGATCCGGGGAATGGATTGACGTCAGCCAGCGATCCCATGACGATGATGCGGCCACAATTGCGTTCCAGCATCCCCGGCAGCACCGGGCGCACCGAATTGGCCACCCCTTCGATATTGGTGCGCATCATCGCCGAAAACGATTCGGGCGTCTGGTCCAGAAAATGAACCTTGTCATAGATCGCAGCATTGGCGACGAGCACGTCGACAGGGCCAACGTCCTGCGCAATCCGCGCAAACACGCTCAGGCATTGGTGCGCGTCGCACACGTCGACTGTGTAGGGGTGGATCGCCGGGTTACCGTCTGCGGTCTGCTCCAGCGCGGCTTGCGTGCGGCCCAATGCCGCCACTGTGAAACCCTTGGCGGCAAAGGCACGCGCCAATGCCCTGCCGATGCCCGACCCGGCGCCTGTAATTACCACATTCTGCAAATCGCGCGGTTCTATCATACGCGCTACGGAAGAACTCATCAGGCTACGGCTCCGAACTTGCCCGCCAGGCGCGGGCCGATTAGCGAGCGCACCAGTCGGGCCGGTACGTCCTTGTATCGCAGGGCGGGCTTCTCGATGAATGTCCACGTCATCAGCGCGATCAGGCAGGCCATACCCCATCCCAGCACGAACAACACCAGTGGGGCTTCCACCGGCCAGAATCGCATGATCACCACAAAAACCACGCTGTGCGTCAGATAGATACCATAAGACAAGTCCGCCTTGGCCAGCAGCGGCCCCCACGGAAAGCGGATCATGCCAAGGCCCGCAACAAGATAGGCAACCAGCATCGGCGCGGTGATTACCCCCAGGCCAAACCAAAGCGAGCCGAGCAGAAGTGCCAAAGCCAGCGCCATCAGCCCCGGCGAATAGGGAATCCTGTCGCGATAGAGATAGATCAGCGATCCGGCGCCGAAGTAGCCGAACAGTTCGAAAAGGCGCAGCAGTTTGAACGGACCGGTCGGCACCACGCCGAAATAGATCAGCGCTCCAGCAAGGATCGTCATGCACCAAAGAGCCAGAAAAAGCTGGCGATTATGGGTGATTGCCAGCAATTGCAGCACGCCGAGCGTGATATAGCACAGCCATTCGTAGTGCAGCGTCCACATCGGCCCGTTGATTGTGCGACCGCCGTCATAATCGGTCACACCCGGCAGATGCAGGCTTAGCCACGTCAGCAGATTGCGGAAATAGAGCCACGTCGCGGAGCGGGTGAAATACTCTGCCGGGGCAAGCTCGGAAGCGATCGGCCCAATCACCAGCGCAGTCGTGGCTACCACCACGAACAACAACGGCATGATGCGCATGAAACGTCTGGAAAGATATTCCAGCACGTCGCCATTGCGCAGCAGACCGGGCGTGACGAGAAAGCCGCTGAGAACGAAGAAGATCGCGACGGAAAGGAAGCCGAGGTTGGTATAGCCCCGGCTGAAAGCGTTGATCCAGTCCACCGCAACGATGTCGTATTTGATGGCAAGGCTGTGATGAAAGACCACTGCGCTTGCCGCGCAGATCCGAACCGTGTCGAAGCCCGGCCCGCGATTGCCCAGCCGTGCAAATGCTGCACCTATCGTGGCAGCATCGTTTTGCGAAACCGATGCGGTTATCTGGCCCGCTGCATTCTCGGCATTCCCGGACTTTTCCGTCACCTTCAAACGCCTTCCCGCAGAACTGATCCAAAACGGCATAATCACGTTTGACAGTAAAAGCCATTCCGCAATGCAGCAAAAATCATTGTCAGCGGCGGGCAAATCGATAATGTCGCGCGCGCAGCACTACAGTGCAGCGGGAAAATACCTCTTCACCGGAGCATAAGCTTTTGAGCCTGAAAAAGCGTATCGGATCGATGATCCCTTATCCGGCCATCGCGATCGGTCGAAAGGTCGTCCATTTCGGACCCAACCGTTGCGAAGTGTGCGGCACTGCAACACGCGGACGGATCGATAGCGGATATGGCTTCCCGGTCCTCGAAGAACTTCAGGTCGTGGGCGGGTTGAAGCGGCGCAAGGATCTTTGCCCGGTGTGCCATTCCGGCTCGCGGGAACGGCTGATCTGGTTTTACCTCACGCGCCATCACGCGGCTTTCCGTGGCGGCGCGTCGGGGCTGAAGGTGGCGCATTTCGCACCGGAAAAGGGCCTGTCCATCGAACTGCGCGGGCGCTTCAGATCGGGCTACACCGCCTATGACCTTGCGCCGCACCGCTATCGCCACATGAACGATGTGCAGCCGCAGAATCTTGAAGGCCTGACCCTGGCTGACAATTCGGTCGATCTGGTCGTGGCCAATCACATCATGGAACACGTATACGACTTGCCAAAGGCGCTGTCCGAAGTGCGGCGTGTGCTTAAACAGGGCAGCGGGCTGGCGATCATGCAGGTGCCGATCGCGCTCAAGATGGATGACCATCGCGATGGCGGACAGGACATGGGGCCGCAACAGCGGATCGACGTGTTCGGGCAGGACGATCACGTCCGCCTGTTCACGCCTGAATCCTATGAACAGTCGCTCAAAAGCGCTGGCTTTTCGGTCGAATCGTTCAACGCCTTTGCCGATGATGCGGCACTGGCCACGCAGTGGGAACTCGATCCTTTCGAAACCCTGCTGCTGATCCGCGATCCGGCCTGAACTGGCGACGCAGCCCTTTTGCAGGTGAAATGACGTGCAGATGCTGAAGGCGAAGCTGGGCGGCGTTCGCGGCGAAATGCTGATCGCATTTGCCATGCGGTTTCTTACCGCAGGCATCAGCTTTGCGCTGAACTGGCTGGTCGCGCGGCAGTTCGGGCCGCATGGCTCGGGCCTCTATGCGATCGTGATGACCACAAGTGTCCTGTTTTCGACACTGACCGCGCTGGGCATGGATATCGTGATCGTGCGGACGATCTCGGTGGCCAAGGTCGAAAACAACTTCGGCGTGGCGCGCAAGGCGATCCATCATGCGGTTGGTGTCACGCTCATCGCCTCGCTGATTGTCGGTGCGATTTTCGTGTTCGGCAATCGCCCGATTTCAGAGCTTTGGGTAAAGGGTGGGGAAGCCGCGCCCTTCATCTTGATGACTGGCCTGCTGATTCCCGTCATGGCGGTCATGCGCCTGCTGGGATCCACATTGCGCGCGCTGGGCAAGATTGCCCTGTCGCAGGCTGTTCAAGGGCCTCTCGGCACCGGTCTCGCGCTCACCCTTCTGGCCGGTTTTGCCCTTGCAGGCAGCGCGTTGCCAACGATCTACGCCGCCGGTTTCTACCTATTCGGAAACGCTGTCTGCCTCGTCGTGTCTTTGATCGCAGTCTATCGTCTGATCAGCAAGTGGCCTGTGGGCGAACACTCCCCGATGCTCACTTCCGGCCTGATGGTGCTGGGTTCGCAGGTCACGGTGTTCCTCGTGGAATGGTTCGCCACGCTGATGCTGACCAACACCGCGACCACAGCAGACGCTGGCATCTTCCGCGTCTGCTTCCAGATCGGCGCGCTGTTCGGCCTGATCATGATGGCGTCCGAATCGATCATGGCCCCACACTTCGCGCGCAAGCTGGCGCAGGGAGACAAGGCCGGAGTCGCCCGTCTGGCGCGCAACGTATCGTTCGCCATGATCGCGGCGGGATCGCCGCTGATGATCGTGATCCTTGTTGCCCCGGAATTTTTGCTTGGCCTTTTCGGTGAAGAGTTCCGTGGCGGGGCGAATGCGCTTCGTCTGATCGCGATTGGGCAGATGGCCAATATCGCCACTGGCCCAGTCTCATCGATCCTGCTGATGGCGCGGCAGGAGAAGTGGTCGCTGACGTTCGGCGTGGTCGGCTGCCTCGTCGCAGGTGTGCTGAGCTACGTTCTTGTGCCGCTCTACGGCGTGATGGGGGCAGCTAGCGCCGTCGCAGCGGGCATCTTCGTCCGCCGCATCACCGCCTCGATCGTAGTGCGCAAGGTCGTCGGGATCAGCTTTTTCGGCTGACGTTCAATCCAGCGAAGTGCGCCCGCGATAACCGTTCCACCACCGCCAGGGCTGCAACACCACCCGGTCATAGGCCTTGCGCCGCGCCCGGTGCGCGCGTGAGGCAAGGCCGAGAACCGTGCTTGTCCCCCAACGCCGCGCCGCTTCAAGCCACAGCGCCAGCCCGGCAATCTGCATCAGCGGAGCCTGCCAGTGCCGCCGCGCGTAGTGCATCGCCCCGGTGGTTGCGAACATCAGTCGCGTGGCCGAATGGGGTGTGCCGCTGCCCACGTTGTGAATGATCTTGCAGTGCGGCGTGATCCACGCCTCCTCACCCAGCCTGCCGAGGCGCGCAAACAGGTCGATCTCTTCGGAATAGAGCAGGAAGCTCTCGTCAAAACCGCCCAGCCGGTCCCACGTCGCGCGTGAAAGCATCATCAATCCGCCGCACAGCACGTCCACCCGCTCCGGCTCCGTCAAAGCCTCAAGCTCGGCCCGGCGCACGCCCACATTGCTGCCGACAAAGGCATTGCGCAGCAGGCCCGGCACCGTGGGAATCGAAAGGAAATTGCCCGTGTCAAACGTGCCGTCCGGCAGCGTCGTCACCCCACCCCAAGCACCGGCAGGTTGGCGCTTGGCAAAGTCCAGCAACCTGTCGATGGCGCCGTCGTAAAGCTGTGTGTCAGGATTTAGCAGCAGCAGATACCGACCGCGCGCTTCTGTCGCCAGTGCGTTGTTGCCCTTGCCGAAGCCGATGTTTCCACGGCTCGGCACAATCCGCACCGAAGGAAATTCCTGCGCCACCAGATCCGCTGTGCCATCACGACCATTGTCGATCAGCAGGATCTCATGACTGCAACCGGTATGCGCGATGACCGAACCGATACAATCGCCAATAAAGCCGCGCGAGTTGTAGGCAACGATCAGAATGCTGACGTCAGGTCGCCCGTCCCCCGTATCAAGGCTGGTCATCCGGCCACCACACGCCTTTGCCGCCGCCATTTGCCGATAGCCGCACGAACCGGCGCATCAAACAATGCCGCCACCGCCTGTGCGGCCGCCATCAGGATGAGCAGATAGACCGCGACCGCTGCCCAGCCATCAAGCGCCAAGCGTTCCGTTAACTTGTTCACGAAAATGATCAGCGGTCCGTGAATGGCGTATACCGCGAAGGAGATTGCACCCAAAAATTCGAAAGGCCGACCCAGCGTGGCTGGCAGCTCCAGACGAATGCCTGCGGCCAGCAGTGCTGGAAACAATCCGAACACGCAAGCCAGTTCCCACAGTCCGCGCTGGGCTTCGTCCGGCGTCCAGACCAGAACCACAACCAGCACCGCCAGAGGGATAAACGCCAGCCACGAAGACCGCCGGGGCATAGTTCCAAGAATCCGAAAAAGGATGATGCCGAGCGGGAAGGAGTAACAGACGCGCGCGATGCCAAGCGGCAGCGTGGCTGCGGAATATCCCACGTCCATGAAATGCGGCGGGCCGGTAAATCCGATCAAAACTGCCGCGCTTGCTGCCATGATGCCTGCAAGCGCACGATTGGACAGTCGGAACATGCCAAGCGCAAATGCCACGTTGATCAGAAGTTCCAGAAACAGCGTCCACGAAGGCACGTTGAGCGGGAAGAGATTTCGGGCATCCAGTGGCACCGGCAGCATGAACGTGCCGAACACCGTGGCCAAGGCCAGTTCCGTCCCACCCCGCACGTTGGGGTTGCCTGCCACCAACATTGCCATGCTGCGCAGGAAACCCAGCACATGCCCAACCAGATAGATCGGATAGAACCGGATCACGCGCATGATCATGAACTCGCGCGCAGACAGCGTTCCGGCCAGTCGTTCAGAATAGGTGAGCGCGATTACGAACCCGCTCAGCACGAAGAAGAAATCGACAGCCAGATAACCCGCAGGCGCAACCGGTGTGGTGGCAAGGCCCCAGTGATACAGCGCAACTGCCAACGCGGCGAGGCCACGCATTCCGTCAAGCGAGGCATATCGCTTTGCGGGGATTGGCGATGCTTCAGGCATGGCGCGGCGGGTTCGCCATGCCGAGCCGAGGGGCCTGTTTCCGCCGCGTTACCTTATCGACTCCGGTGTTCAGCCGCACCTGTTCCGAAAGTGCGACGACGAAGCCTGCGGTCATCATGAACCACGCGATGTTGTTTGCCCACAGCGCACCAGCCCACGCCACCATTGCCGAAACCGCCAGCGCGATCATAGCGCCGATGGTTGTGCCGTAATCCAGCGCGTTGAGGCGGCGGTTCCTTGCGCCGCAGCGCCACAAGGCCCACACCACGCCAAGCCCGAACAGAAGCGCGGTGGGCAGGCCATAGCGCACGGCCAGCATCAGCCAGTGATTGTCGATGGTTTCCATCACCATCCAGTGCGCGCGGGCCATCGCCTTGTCACCGATGCCGAACCACGGATTGTGTTCGACCGAAGCGCTGCCATAAGTCCAGATCTGGATGCGGTAATAACCTGACCGGGGATTCAGCGTGGCGTATTGGATCAGGGTGCGGATCGCGCCACGCCCGGTAAACAGCTCAAGTGAAACATACAGCGCGATGAAGGCGTAGACGAGATAGATCAGCCGTTCGCGCATCCGCAGAACCACGTTGAAGAAACCGCGATAGGCCAGCAGGAATGCTGTCAGCGCCAGAGCCAGAAATGCCGTGCTGCTGACGGTAAAGATCGCAGCCAGCGAGGCCAGCACGCCCAGCAATCGTGTTTGTTGGGGAAGGCCTGAAAGGAAATATAGCGAAAGCAGCGACATCATGAACATGCCCGCCGCAATGGAATGCGGGAAAGTGGCGCGCGCGCGCAACAGGCCCATGCGGATTTCGTACAGGTTTTCCATCGTGCCGCGTTGCGGGAACAATGGCGCGATCAGCAACTGGTGCGAAATCGATTCGAACACCAGAATGCCCGCGATGATCAGCGCGCCCGGCAGCGCCCGGCGGAGGAATTCGCGCAGCCTTCGGGCATCGACCAGATAGGCACGCCCGACCAGATAGGCACCGAGCGAATCGATCACGAAACTGCCGCCGAACTGCAACCCGCGATCGATGCCCAGCGCAACGAACGCGGCGACGAACCCGTAAGCCGCGCCGCCGATGATCAGCCAGTCCGGCACGGTCATGCGCAGGCGCTGCTGCACGATTTCCATGATCGCAAACGGCATCAGCACCATCGCGACCAGGCGATAGGGCGGAATGACCACGCCACCCAGATCCAGCGAAAGGCCTGCAGGCAGCAGTAGCGCCCAGAACAGAACCAGCGGCATGGACAGCCGCTTGACTTCTTCCCGCGTCAACCGGCGGTTTACAGGCCGGGGAGGGGGCGCAGTATTCAAGGCGGGCATTGGCGCCATCAAAAGTACCGCTTCCCCTTCGCAAGTGCAGCAGAACTGCTGCGCAAGCTATGTATTAACGCTGATAGGGTGTCAATCGACACAGGGTTCTCCTGTGGCATTTGCGCAGGCCCGCAAACCTGTTGCAGTCGCAGCAATTCCTTCGGCCACGCGCATCGCATTGGCCGCCACTGTCAGCGCCGGATTGATGCCCAGCGATGATGGAAACACCGATGCATCGACCACATACAGCCCTTCATGTCCCCACACCGAACCATCGGGTGCGGTAACCGATGTTTCGGGCGAAGTGCCCATGCGGCAGGTGCCCATCGGATGGCCAAGATTGGGCGCGCCCAACCTTTTGAGAAAACGCACGGAAAATGGCACAAATGCTTCACGCATCAGTTTGCGGAAGCGTTTGGCGCGAATAAGCAATTCGTCCGGTGCATGATAGGTCACCGCTACCCTGCCAAGGCCCGGAACTATGCTATCGCCCGCGGCGTCCACCCGGTTAGTGGCATAAGGCAGATCTTCAAGATTCGACGTGAACAGGACCGACCGCTTGAACATGGCAGAAGCGAGTGTGCCGATCACATCAGTGATGAGGCGCAGCATGGGCAACTTGCCGATGCCCATTTCCATTGCTTCGCCTTCAAGATATTTGCTGACCATCCACGGCGATCCGGCCATGCCGAGTGACTGGCATTCGGCAAGCGGCATTGCACCATCGGTGTAATGGTCCCGAAAGCCCAGAACCTTCATTGCACCGTGGGCGGGTGACCGGTCGGCAGCATTCAGCACCGCGAAGATATCGCCAAAGTGAAACATCAGCCCGCCACCGACCAGTTCTGGCGCGCGCCCTTCCGGCCACAATTCTGGCGAGCGCTGCAGAATGAGAGGTGTATTGAGCGCGCCCGCGGCCAGCACTACGCGCTTTGCAGAAACAATGTTTGTTTCGCCCTGTGCAGATCGCACAACGAGATCGTAGCCGCCTGTTGCACGCGGCCTGATCCGCTCAACGCTGGCATCGGTCCGTAGTTTCGCACGCTGCGAAGCCAGTTCCTCGCGCAATGCGCGTGTGAAACTGTCTGACTTGCAAAGGCGCAGGCAGCGTTCGCCTTGGCATTCCTTGCAGCCGGGCAGATAATCGATCCCGACATGCATTCTGAACGGGTGCCGACCATTGGCCTCCAGCCTTTCCGCCAACTTCGCGATGGTGGCCGATACCGGTGGTGGAGGCAGCAGGCCTGCGTCATCGTCGGCATCAAGCGGATCGCGCGTCCCGCGCACGCGCAGCACCTGTTCCGCTCGTTCGTAATAGCCGCGCATCTCGTCAAAGTTCACGGGCCAGGCGTTGGGCAAGGCGTGCTGCGCGCCGGGCAACCATGCATCCGGCTGCCAGTCCCGTTCAAAATCCGTTCGCCGCGCACGCGCAAGAGCCGCACCATATACCTGCGACGAACCGCCGGGGATGCGTGCAACCACCGAAGGAACTTCGCGATAGGAAGCATCGGAATGTGAACGGAGCAAAAGCGGGTCTGGCCAGCGTTCTCCGCCTGGATCGGCAGTAGGTTTGCTGAACAGCTTGGCTTTGAGCTTCGCCTTGAACGACAGTTTTATCTTTCCCTCACGTGGCGGTCGCGCGCTTTCGAGGATAAGTGTCGAATGGCCAGCTTGGGAAAGAATGGCAGCAGCCATTGCGCCGCCCATGCCGCTACCGACGACAACCACGTCCAAAAGATGCTCTAATCCCGCCCCGGAAGCCTGCGTCTTGGCATCCGGGGGCGTTGCGGAACCTCCGCTCACGATCAGGTGTCGATGTCGTTCGGCTTGCGGGCGCTCATCTTACGCTGGATGATCGGTGGCACCCAATCGCGCAGGAAATGGCGCATGTGCAGTTTGAAATCGAACTTGTCGGTCGTTCCGGGGCGGGCCTGAAATGCTGTTGTCCGCTTTGGTGCCAGCCGTTCGCTGCCTTCAAAGGCCGTGTAGTAGTAGGTGGCGATTGACCGGCGCGATACGTCTGGCGGGCAGGTCAAAGGGTCTGGGTGCCCGTGGTAGCTGTCGAGGTCGGTGTTGAACATCACCGCTCGTCCCAGCACCGGCGCAACGCTCTTCTGGCAGGCGGTCATCCCGCGATCCCAAAGTTCGAGCTTGCCGCCGTAGGAATCATCCCAATCCTCGTTGAGGTAGATCAGCAAGTTGATGCGGCGTTGCAACTTCATCTTGGGGTGCATGTTGAAATCGGCATGAACGCCCAAAAGGCCGCCCTGCTTGGTTTCATGCAGACCGCCGCCCGTATAATACGGGTCAGCAACGAGACCTTTCATTCCGGTCATTTCGCGCAGGAATGCGAGGAATGCCTGACTATTCAGTTCATTAAGCAGGTGGCGGATAAAAGGGCTGCACTCTGCCGGATGGAACTGCGTCTTCTTCAGTTCCTGCGCACGCGCGAACGTGCGTCCCGAATTGGACGGAAATTCGGCAATCACCTTGCGAAGAAACGTCGAGTCCACGAAATCATCGATGACGATGTGAGGGAACGGGTCCGCGTTCTGATACTCGTCAGCCCGCGCGCGACCTGCCTCACGTGCCTGCTCTTCATTGAAAAAAGGAAGGCCGACAGCGGTATCTTCAAGTTCAAGAATGCTCATCTGTCCTAAAATCCGTTCTCGGGACCAAATGGTCCTTGGGTTGCCAGAAAATTCTCCCCGGAACTCTCGGCCGTAACTCTTAGATTTTCCGATCGGGTGTTGCTGCGGCCCCCCGTTTCATCGGATTCGTCCACATATTCCGGTTTCATACCAATTCGGATCGATTTCGCGCAAGGCCGAGCTTGGCGCGCAGGGCGGCAAAGTTTGCCATCGAAGGGGCAAATTCGGCGTCCAGTTGGGCAAGAAGGTCTGCGTTCTGTTTCACTTCGTCGCGATCGAGCGGGGCGGAGTTCATTTCGCGCACGAAGGTTTTCATGCGGCGCACCAGCGGCGTTTCCGGCAGAAGTTTTGCCGCGCGCCCGCCGACCATGCGGATCAGGCGGCTGCGGGTCTTCACGGTGGGGTTTGACCGGTCGACCTCGGACGTCAGCAGCGGGACGGGGTCGATGCCCAGCCAGTGCGCGATGTCTGTCAGAACGCCGTCGCGGTCAGCGCCGAGTTCTTCCACCGAGGTCACATAGAGCCGTTCGGGCGGCACCACCGCGCTCCAGCGCGCCAGCATCTGGTCATAGTGGCTGTCGGCCCATGCGTTGACCATCATCTTCTGGTCGTTCAGCCGATTGTCCACCGGCGGGCGGATTTCGTCGATGAACTGCGCGAACGAGGTTACGTGCGGCAGGCGCTTGTGATGGTAGCGCGCGTATTGATAGAGCGAGAACAGCCGCGCCGATGGCTTGCGCACCACGAACAGCACCTTGGGCTGCGGGGCGAGCGCGGCAATCGTGCTGAGCGCGATCTGCTGGTACTGGTACTGGGGCGAGGCATCGAGCCATATGTCGAAATCGCCCTTGCCCTTGTCCGCAAACTGATCGGCCCAGCCCGCCACGCCCAGATCGCGCACGTTCTGTGCGGTGGCCAGTTCGTCTTCGGCGTCCATCAGGAAGCGCACTTCCTTTTCGATCCCGCCGGTCACGCGCGGATGGCTCACCAGCAGGTCGTAAAGCGTGGTCGTGCCACATTTGGCCACGCCCGGCATGATCAGGTTGGGGGTCCACACGGCACTCATGCCGCAGCCCCTTTCGCGGGAGCATTGGCGGCATCCCAGATGGTGCTGGCGGGCACATCGCCGCCCACGGCCTCGATCCGCTGCCACAATGCCACATCGTCGGCATAAAGCTCTTCGATCCCTGCGCGCAGGCTGGCGGGGAGGGCCGCTCGCTTCAGTTCGGCGGTGAACTGGTTGCACCAGACATTGATTTCGCGGATCGTGGTCGGACCATCGGTGCCACCGCCGTGACGCACCATCAGCGGCCCGCCGTGCTCAACCCGCTTGTAAACCCCGGTGCCCGAAAGTTTGCGGGCCATGTCGATCGGCTTGCTGCGCCCGGCGAGCGGCTTTGCACCGCCCTTGTTGCTCTGTTGGGCAACTGGCACGGCCTTCACGCCAAACCGTGCCTCGATCTGGTCCAGCGCCTGATCGAAGGCCGATGTGCGGTACAGATACGGGTCAAGCCGCAGTGTGCCGCGCCGGTCGGCCAGAAAGCTGACTTGCGGTTCGTGATGCGCGTCGAAGAAGCTGTATCGGACCAGTTCGAAGAACGCTTGCGCGAACTGTTCGATCGGCAGTTTCGCAATGGCGCAGAGTTCGCGATAGACGTCCTCCGGCGCGGTCACGCGATCCTTGCGGCTGGGGTCTTCGATCTGGAAATGGGTAACGCGCAGCATCGTTTCGGGGATCGAGCTGAGAAAGCGGCCATAAGGATCGCGGAGGAAGGCCACGCTGGGACCGTCGAACTGATCGAATGCAATCCAGTCGCGGCAATCGAGCCGGACTTTGGATTCGGTCGATGCGTTCTTGGATATGCGCAGCAGGCCCAGCTTGCGATCGGCCCGCACCAGCACATAGCCGTGTGGGTGGGTGGTGGTCAGCGGGGCACGGGAAATGGGCATTCAGGCCGCTCCGGTAACAAGAGTGGGGGATGGCGCGAGGGCTTTGTCCAGCGCTGCGGCATAGTCCTGCGCGATGGCAGCGCGGGTGAAGCGGTGCGCGGCTGGTGATTGCTGCCACAATTCCAGCGCGGCCTTGAGCGCGGCTTCCTCGTCGATCAGGCGCGCCATCGCATTGGCCAGCGCGCGCGGATCATCGGGGGGGACCGCAATCGCAAACGGGCAATCGTCAAAGTAACCGGAAACGGCCTGTCCGGCGGGATAGATCACCGGCAGCCCCGCAAACAGCGCCTCGATGAACACAAGGCCGAAGGTTTCGCGGCGCGATGGCAAGACGAACCCGGTCGCCGCGTTCATCCGCGCGCCCACTGCCGCGCGGTCGAGTGATCCTTCAAAAGTCAGTCCCGGCGCGGTGCCTGCCGCTTTGCGTGCGGCTGCCATATCGGCATCGCTGCCGCCGCCGCAGATCGCCAGATGCGACGTCCGCCCTTCTGCCGCCAGCAGCCGCAGCGCTTGCGCCGTTGCGGACAGGTTCTTGCGGGCGTGGCTTTTCAGATGGAACACGCTGAGCAAGCCGTTGCCGCCGACCACAGGTTTGCGCGGCGCGTCTATTTCGGTGGGGCAGGGCACTACGGAAACGGGGCCTGTCCGCTTGCCCAGTGTCGCTTCCACAGCGTCCAGCGCCCACGGTGCAAAGGCGGTCGTCTGAACTGCACCTAGATGCACCTGGCGGCACACAGAACGCAGATCGGGGCGCGCAGACAGGATCTTGGTGTCGGTATCGCCCTGTATGGTGATGGCATAGGGCAGGCCCAGTTTGCGCGCGGCCTGCATCACCGCAATGCCATCGACCGTCAGCTTGTGTCCGACGATCAGATCAGGCCTTTCGCCCCCTGCGACGCTATTTGCGATCCGGTCACCCAACTGGCGCAACATGGTCTTGTGAAAAAGCCCGCGTCCCGGAGCGCGATAGGCCAGCGCCTCGCCCCATTCGAACGCCTGGCTTTCCGTTTCCAGCTTGGGCGATCCCAGCCCGCGCACGACGGAACCCAGCAACGCGGCAGGTGCGGGCGACTGGCGGTTTATGGAAATCACCCGGTGGCGAAATTTGTCCGCCGTCAGATCCAGCAGCGTGCGAATCACCTTGGTCTTTCCGCCGTCGATCGGATCGGGAAAGTCCGCTGAAACATGAAGGATCAGCGGCTTGCGCCCTCCTTCGGGTTTCAGCTCGTCGAGGTTCACGCAACTGCTCCTCAAGAAACCATCCCGAAGGATGCGCAAAGACTTCCGCGAACAGGCAGGGATGGCTTTTGCCGTTCCTGCCGGCTGCGGCGTTACAGTCATTGTCAGGGAAGTTTGCCTTCCCCGCTTGCTTCTCAGGTTTCCCCTCAGTCCTTCGCCCGATCTCCGTAGGCGTAGTACTGGTAGTGGTAATCGTAAGCCATGCCGGCTTCGCCCGCGCGATACTTGGTCAGGACAACGCCCGCCAGCTTGGCACCGGCGCTTGCCAGACGACGGATCGCAGTCTTGGCCTGGCCATAGTGAGCGCGGTTGGCTTCGACGATGAAGATCGTGGCATCGGCAATGCGGGACAGCAGCGGCGCGTCGGCAAGGCCCATGACCGGCACGGAGTCAAAGATGATCAGCGAATACTGTTCGCGGTACTGCTCGACGAAATCGATCAGCACTTGTGACGACAGCAGTTCGACCGGGTTGATCTTCGACCGGGCGACCGGAAGCACATCGAGATTGTCAGGCGTGCCCTTGATCAGTGCGTCTTCGAACTTCACATCACCCAGCAGCACTTCGACAAAGCCGGTGTCCGGGCGCTTGGTGCCGAACAGTGCAAAGAGCGAAGGCTTGCGCAAGTCGGCGTCGATCAGCAGCGTGCGGCGGCCAAGCTGCGCATACTTGCGGGCAATGGTAGCGGCGGTGAGCGATTTGCCTTCCGAAGGTTCCGAACTGGTAACCTGCAGCACGCGATGCTTGCCGGGGACCACGAAGTCCACCGAACTGCGGATCGAGGAGTAGGCCTCCATCAGCACGCTGAACGGGTCCGAAACTTCCTCGGCCAGATCGCGGTCGCCCACGTCGGGCGTGTAGCCCAGCAGAGGCAGACCAAGCTTGCGCTCCACCTCGTCGGTGCTGCGGATGCGATCGTCGAAGATTTCGCGCAGGATGGCGATACCCACGGCCAGCGCTGTGCCGAGCAACAGGCCGATCAGCATGTTCTTGGGCAAGCTGGGCGAAACCGGACCACCGGGGGTACGCGCCATGTCGAGCTTGGTGCTGACGCCCGAGTTCAGGTTGGCCGCAGCCGAAATCTCGTTGTAGCGAGTCAGCAGCGAAGCAAGTTGCGCACGCAGCGCGGTCGCTTCGCGATCCAGCATGTTGTAGCGCACGCGCTTGTCCTGCTCGACCAGCGTATCGCCCGAAACCTTGGAAAGTTCGCCTTCCAGCGCCGCTTCCTGACGCTGTGCGATCTGGTATTCGTCACGGATGCTGTTCTTGATGCCGGCGGTTGCGCTGTTGATCTGCGTGGTCAGCGAGGTGACCTGCGCATTGAGTTCGCGAAGTCGCGGATAGCCTTCGCCATAGCGCTGGCGCAGTTGCGAAAGTTCGGTGATCGCCTTCGAACGCTCGGTGATCATCGCCTGAATCGCAGTGTTCTGCTGCACTTCGGGCAGTTGCGTGGCTGGCACATTGGCGATGGCGTTCCAGCGCTGCTCGGCAGCGATGCGCTTGGCGCGCGCTTCGGTATAGGTCTGGTTGACGCTCGCCAGCGTGGCGACCTTCACCGTCTGCGCCGGACTGGCCTGGCCATCAGTGGCGGCTGAGATTACGGGTGCCTGCGCAACGATGCCGTTGATCTTGGCATAGGCATTGGTCGCGACTTCGGCTTCCTGCACCTTCTGCTGCAGCTTGGTGATTTCATCGCGGAGGTAGTTGCGGGCATAGGTATTGGTTTCGACGCTGCGCCGCACGTCTTCCTGCACGAACGTATCGGTAATCGCATTCGCCAGTTCGGCCGCGATGGTCGGGCTGGGCGAATTGAAAGCGATCGTCATGATCCGGTTTTCAGTCGGGATGACGACGCGCGTACCGCCGGTGACGATATCGGCAGCAGCTTCGCGTCGCATCGTCTTCCACGCAGCATCGTCCACGCCTTCAGGGCGAACCTTGGCAAGTTCGCCGATGAAATCCTCACGATCGGCCAGTTTGCGCGCATCGACCACCTGATAGGCGATCTTGCGGCTGGTGATGACCGTCGACTGCGTTTGCATATAGCGGTCGACTTCGTTGACCGGAATTTCCGGCGAAATGTTCTGGCCGTTGACGATGTAGGAGATGAAAGGCTCGATCCGCACAGTAGCGGCGGCGCTGTACATCGGGCGCGTCAGCAGGGTGATGACCAGAGCCGCGACCAGCGCCAGACCGATGATTCCGGCCAGCATGTAGCGCTGGCGGTAGAGGATGCCCCGGATCATCGAAAGGCTGATCAGGCTGGCGGGTCCACCGGCGGCCTCAGCATCATCGAGCAGATACTGCTCGGAAGGCGATCGGGTCAGGCTGGCGTTCGTCATTCGGGTCAAAACCTTCTGGAATTCTGTGCGCGATCGGCTGCGTGAAGGCGGCCGTCAGAAGCGTGTGAAGAGCGCGAAGGCCGGCAGCGCCTTGATCAGATCCTGCCAGAATAGCGACAGGCCCGAAGTGCCAACGATCACGCGATCGCTGGGCAGAAGCACCGGGTCCATCATCGTGCCTGCGCGCACCGCGCCGTAATCGAACTTGGCCACTGCGATGCCATCCTTCGTTTGACGGAAGATCGCGACGTCGCTGAGCTTGCCTTCACGCTTAAGGCCTTCGGCCAGCGCGATTGCCCCCGTCAGCCGCGTGCCCGGCTTGAACTGGAACATGCCCGGCTTTTCGACCGAACCTTCGACCGTGACGAGATGCGAACCGAACTGCATGACGTTTACCGAAACGCGCGGATCGATGAGCTGGCTCTTGGCCAAACGTTCGGCCACGGTGCGTTCGAGATCACCGGTGGTCAGTCCTTCGACCTTGATCGGGCCGACGAGTGGCAGCGAAAGCATTCCGTCAGCGCCGACGGGAATGTTCTGCACCGAAAGATCGGGTTCGCGGAACACGGTGACCGAAACCACATCTGATGGGCGCAGCGTGTAAACCTCGGCCTCATCTGCGGAGAAGCTGGTCTGGCCCAGTTCTGCGACAGGGGCGTTCGCGGCCATGCCAACCCGCGTTGCCGGGCCTGTGCTGCATCCGGCGATGGTTATGGCGGCCCCGAAAAGGAATGCCGTTCTTGCAGCGCAGCGAGCCACTGTATTGTCCATGCTGGCTTTCACCCTGAAAAACTGCCTGAAAAACTATTCGGCATATTAAGTATTGACCGCATACCCCCCGCACACCTCTGGCGCAAGTCTGGCCTAGGGTGTGAAAACTGCCACGTTCTGCCAGTTCTGGACAGGCCTGTGGCACTTTGGCAGGAAGCACGCGATGGCTGATGCTGCGAAGCAGCAAACCGGCTGATCACCTGTTTACGGAACGGGAGCTTTCCTTCGCGATGCACAAGTCTACCGAACTGCTGGGCCTCGTGGCGGCGGCGTTCTATATCGTAACTGCGATCCTTGCCCTGCGCGCGGCAGGTGCCGCGCAAGCCGGGCGCGGTGCGCCGCGCTGGCATCGCACGGTATGGATTGTTGCCATCGCGCTGTTCGTGGGTTGCGCCGCTTCGCGTTTGCTTGGCATCGAAGAGGGGGCGCGCCAGCTGCTGCGGGGCGAATTGCGCGACGAGCATATTTATGCCGAGCGGCGCGAATATCAGGCCGCAATCGCCAGCGGCATCATCATCGCTGCCGGTATTGCCAGTGTGGTCGGTGCGGCCAAGCTCATCAGAAGCGGTGTGCTGCGGTCCAGCGGTCTTTCCCGCATCGCCCTGATGGCGGGGCTTGCCTGTGCAGGTATGGCGCTGCTGATCGTGGTGCGCGTGGTTTCCCTGCACATGCTTGACGTGCTGCTCTATCGCGGACCGCGCCTCAACTGGATAATCGATATTGGCGCCACGGTGATGACCGGCGCGCTGGCATGGCTCTACACCGCACGGGCCGGACGCCAGCGTCGCCGCTGAAGCAAGGGGCGCGAGGCGATGAGAGGCCATTTCAGGCATCCAGCCGCAGCGCCTTGCGATAGGCTGCGATCAGCGGCGCGATCTGGTGGCCCCAGTTGAGTTCGGTTTCCACGCGCTTGCGTCCGAACTTGCCCATTTCGGCACGGCGCGCCGGGTCTTCGATCAGTTCGATGATCTTGTCCGCCATATCGACCGGATCGTTGGCCTTGGCATAGAGCGAGGCTTCCTGCGCCGAGAAACGGCCCTCGGTCACGTCGAACTGCACCATCGCCTTTTCGAGGCTCATGTATTCCATGATTTTGTTCATGGTCGACTTGTCGTTCATCGCGTTTACCCGGTCAGGGTTCACGCCGACGTCCATCGTCGAAAGCACTTCGAACAGGTCCTGATCGGGGGCACGGCCGGTGAAGTGGATGAAATCCGCCAACCCCTTGTCCGCCACCAGTGCCTTAAGCTTGGCAAGGCTCGGGCCGCCGCCGACGAGGCAGAACTGGATGTCCTCGCGCTGTTTCACGCGGACGATGTGTTCCACCGCATCGATCAGCAGGTCGATACCTTCCTGATCGCCCATCACGCCGACATAGCCGACCAGATACTTGCGTCCGTTCTTCCAGCTATCGACCGGAGGCACGCGCTTCAAACGGCTGAGATCAGGGCCGGAGCGCACCACGAAAACCTTGTCCGGGTCCATTCCGCCGCGCTCTATCGCGATCTGGCGATAGGACTGGTTGGTCGCCATCGAGACATCGGCGGACTTGAACGTCAGCTTTTCGAACAGGACCATCAGCTTCCAGAAGAAGCCGCGCTTGTCGAACTTGGCTTCGTAAAGCTCTGGATTGATGTCGTGATGATCGAAGATGTACTTCACGCCGAAGAGCTTCAACGGCAGCGCGACCAGGAAGATCAGATCAGGCGGATTGCAGCCCTGGATCACGTCGATCCCGCGCTTGAAGAAGATCTTCCACGTCAGCACCGTTTCCCAGAACAGCGCTGCGCCATATTCCAGCAGGAAGCCCAGCGCGCCACTCGCCTCAATGGGCAGGGGATGGCGGTGGATATCGATGCCGTCGATCACCTCGAAACGCTTCTCGTATCCCTTGCCGGTCGGGCAGATGATCGAGACGAGCGCGCCCGCTGCCTTGAGCGTGCGCGCTTCCTGCCAGACGCGCCGGTCGAACGGCAGCGGCAGGTTCTCGACCACGATCAGAACCTTCTTGCCTTTCAGCGGAAGGCCCGGAATCTCCGTGGGAAATTCGAAGTCGGTGGAGGCGACCGGGGCGTTCATGCAATCGCGCTCACATCGACCACGCGCTTGTTGCCCAGCGACAGATCCTTGATCAGCCGATTGGTGGCGACGACCACAGCATAGTCGCCGCTTTCGGCAGTGGCCTTGTCTACCAGCAGTCCGTCGATGGTCGGCAGAATTGCATAGGCATAGCCAAGGTTCTGGCCAACAAGGCTTTCAGGCTTCAGCTGCGGATCATAGACATCCAGCGCATAGCCCGCATCAAGCAGCTTGCGCGCCATGTCTACCGCCGGGCTTTCACGCAGGTCATCGGTATCGGCCTTGAACGAAAGGCCCACCAGCAGCACCCGCGCACCCGGTTCAAGCCCCTGTGTCACTTGCAGGAACTGGTGGTGCTTGTGTGCATCGTTGCTGCGCAGCAGGGAATCGACAAGATGCGTCTGCGCGCCGGTATCGGCAGCGATATGCTGCAATGCGCGCACGTCCTTGGGCAGGCACGATCCGCCGAACGGGCCGCCGGGACGGGTGTAGTACGGCGAAATGTTGAGCTTCGTGTCCGAGACGAAGATCTGGTGGACCTGCCGCGCCGAAATGTCGAGGTTCTGGCACACCCGGCCAACTTCGTTGGCAAAGGCAACTTTCACCGCGTGCCAGGTGTTGTCGACGAACTTGGTGATCTCGGCCTCGCGGATGCCGACGTGGAAGATCGGCGCTTCGATGCCTTCGTGCAGCGCGACCATCTTTTCCGACGGCGTGCCGTCAATCGTGCCCAGCACGATCTTGGGCGGATTGAAGTAATCCTCGATCGCAGTTGCTTCGCGCAGGAATTCGGGGTTGTAGACCAGTTCCACCAGCCGGTCGCACGCATCGCCCAGCGCAGTGCGGAAGATCGGCAGGATCATCTGCTCGGTCGTGCCGGGGCGCATGGTCGAACGATAGACTACGGTCAGCGGTTGCGCGCGGTCAGGCTTGATCGACGCGGCGATGGCGCGCGTCACCTGCACGATGAAGCTCATGTTGTGGGCGCCATCCACGCCGCTTGGCGTGCCGACGCAGACGATGGCGATGTCGGCGTCGTCCAGCTTGTCACCGATCTCGGTTACAGCTTCAAGGCGGCCCTCGGCGCGTGCCTTGCTGATCAGGTCGTCAAGTCCCGGCTCATAAACCGGAGAGCGTCCGGCATTGAGCGTTTCGACCTTGCCCGCGCTTACATCGATGCCAAGCACGTGATGCCCCTGGCTGGCAATACATCCTGCTGCAGTACAACCCACATAGCCAAGGCCGAGAATGGCGATTTTCAAAGTAAACTCCTGTCGGCTTGCATGATTCGCGCGCTTTGAGCGGGCTTTGCTGGTTGCAGACGGCTTTGATGAAGCGGCTGTTCGAACTCTCGTTCGACTAGACCCTTCGTTAGTTCCATTTTGGACCTAGCAAGCATGTCGAAATGGTGCAATGCGGCATAAGCGTAAACGCATATCCCTTTTCGCGCAGGGGCGCCGCGACCCCTGTCAAAGCACGAGGCGTCGAAGCACGAGGCATCGAAGCAAAAGGGCCGGGAAGGAATGGCATCGCAATGATCGGAACTCGCACGCATCGGCGCGGCAAAGTCTGGATGCGCTGCTGCACCATGATGTTTGGCGGACTGGCGCTGCTGGCTGTCAATCCAGCGCGTGCTGCCGATCCTTTGCCCGCAGATGCCCCGTGGCCGGTGCGCCTGCGTTTCGACATGGCGCGCGTTGCGCAGGTCGAATGGCAGTTGCGGCAGGCGGCGGGTGATCTTTGCCCCACTGCCGCTGCGGACATCGGCGTGGTGCTCGATGATCGCCGCGCCTATCGCAAGGCCGACTGGCCGCTGCTGGCCAGCACGCTCGGCATGGCGGATCGCCCCGTCATTGCGGTGATCGTGCCCGATAGCCCGGCTGCTCTTGCCGGGCTTGCCGTGGGGGACGAAATCGAATCTGTCGGCGGCCACAGCGTCGACGCGATTGTTGAACGTCGCAAGGCCGGGCCGCTGGTTGCCGAAGCCCTGCTGGGCGATATCGCTGCCACCCAGCCTGATCGATTGATCGAACTGGTGGTCCGTCGCAATGGCCAGAGCAGGGCTGTGGCGCTGCTGCCCATTCGGCACTGCGCCGCGCGACTGGTTCTGGAAGCCGATCGCAGCATCGACGCGCACAGCGATGCGCGCAATGTCTCGATCTCCACCGGCCTCGTCACGCTTTCCGCCACGGACGATGAACTGGCAATGGTGGCGGGGCATGAACTGGCGCACATCATCCATCGCGACCGCAGCGGTGGCGGTATTAGCAAGCGTCGCCGGATGGAAGACGCAGCGGATTCGCTGGGTCTGAAATTGATCCATTGCGCCAGCTATGATGCGACTGCGGGCGTTGTTCTCTTCGATCGCCTGCGCAAGCGGGACTGGCTGGGTTTTCTGCGCGCGCCCACGCACCGCTCGTTCGCCAAGCGTGCGGAGCGGTTGCGGGCGGAAGTGCCCGGACTGACGTGTCCAGCCACGCCCAGCCCTGCTGGCTGACGACCCTATCCGTGTAGGCAAGGCGAAACCTTCCGGTTCTAACGGGGACGGATCAGAACGCGCGGTCGTGAATCAGGACGCTCGCGGTGTTGACGATGATCTTCAGATCACGCCAGATCGTCCAGCCGTCGAGATATTCGAGATCAGCCTGAAGACGGTGAGCAAGATCGTTCTCGGTGTCGGTCGCACCGCGCAGCCCGCGCACTTGCGCCAGGCCGGTCAGGCCGGGCTTGAGCGAGTGACGCAGCCAGTAGCGGTGGTCCACTTCCCAGAACAGCTTGTCCCCGGCAAGCGACCCGATAGCGTGAGGGCGCGGCCCGACGACAGACATTTCGCCACGCAGAACATTGAAAAGCTGAGGCAATTCGTCGATGCTCGTGCCACGGATGAAGCGACCGATGCGCGTGATGCGATCATCGTCCTTGCTGGCGGAGCGGTTGCCGGTGGCGTCCAGCTTTTCCACGCGCATCGAACGGAATTTGAAGATCGGGAAGAAGCGGTTGCCGCGCCCGGTGCGCTTCTGCACGAAGAACACGGGGCCACCGTCTTCCAGTTTGACGAGCAGTGCCACCAGCAGCAGGAGCGGTGCCAAAGCCAGCACCGCGCCGCCAGCCAGTGTCACGTCAAGCGCACGCTTGATCACGCGCGCGCGCAGGCCCAGCGGTCCGCTGGCGACGATCAGCGCGCCGTAATCGCGTTCGCGCCGCGCGCCGATGACGCCCAGCGTGCGGACATCAGGATCGACGATTTCGCCCGAAACATTCGCGCTCTTGAACACCAGCGCCCAGGCGGCCCGGCGTTCGGGCGGGCAGCTTACCAGCACCCTGTCCATGTTGAGCATGTAGAGGCCAAGGCGGTCCATCATGTGCGGATCGCCCAGATCGGGCGCAAGATGATGTTCGCGCGCATCGATATGAAAGGCGTGCGCCACCCGCAGTGCCGCGCCGCCATCATCAATCAGCAGCGTATTGGTTGCCGCTTCGCCACATCGTGCGCGGATCAGCGGGCAGACCAGCGAGCGCAGCCAGACCAGCAGCACCATACTCAGCGCAAGGCCAAGCATGGCCGAAACGCGCGAGAAATCGTCCGTGCTCTTCGTTGCGAAGCCGACGAACAGCAGCACTGCTTCGGCACCGACGAGCGACACCATCGCACGTCCCCGTGCAAAGTTGATGCGGCGCAGCGCGGTAAGCGAATAGACCTGAAGGCTGAGCGCAATGGTCCAGTACAGGGGAATCATCACCTGCGTATGCAGCAGCGAATCACGCTCGAAGAAATCACCCAGATACAACCAGCTCGCAGTGCCCAGACCACCAAAGATGGCCAGTGCATCCAGCAGCAGGAAAACGGCATAAAGCTGTAGTCGCCGCTGTTCCAGCGACGGTGCCAGAGGCAGGGTAACCCGCCTGCGTTCCTGCGACGCACGCATTTCGCTTGCCGGGATGTGCTTAGTCATCGCTTCTGCTGCCCCTCATCCCCGGATGCCCTGTCAAAGCCTGACAGGATAACCCAGGTTCGAACTTGTGCTTGTGACGACCGACCTGTTCTTATTGCACTGCGCAAAAATACCTAGTGCTGCTGCGATAGCAAGCAGGTTCCTGTCTCATAGTGAGATTCAACACAACGAGATAACGGAAAACCGCCACAGTTTATCGCGCAGCAGCGCGCGCAATCTCGGCAAGGCCTTGCGCAACAGCCAGTTCGCCGTTGCGATTGTCCTCAATTAGTGTGCGGTGCAGCATGATCAGGCGTTCGCACAGGCGAGTCAGGCGCACGCCGCGCCAGCGCTTCAATTGCTGGGTGATATCCTGCCGGTCCCGAAAAAAGACACTTTTTTCCTGCTGGACGAAGCTGTCCACATCGCTCCGCTCACCCATCCGCGCGGTAAGCTGGACCAGTTGTGCAGTGCGGCGCTGAAGCGCCAGAACCAGCCCCACAGGGTTGATGCCCTGTTCGCGCATCCGGGCAAGTTCTGCGGGAATGCGCCGTACCTTTCCGCCCAGCACGGCGTTCACCAAAGGCATCATGCCATCATCTTCGCTGACCGCGCAGATTTCGTCCAACGCCGCAGCATCGGCAGGGCGGGGGGCCTGTGGACTCGCATCGAGAAACAGGGCCAGCTTTTCGATCTCGCTGCGTGCCATGCGGGTATCGAGCGCGGTCGATCGGGCGATTCGTTCGGCCAGATCGTCGGTCAGCCGCACGCCCATCGCATCGGCCATGCTCCGCACCGTTCCGGCCACGGACCGCAGGTCTGGCAGGTAGAACATGCCGACCATCGCATCGTCGCGGTTGTCCAGCAGCTTGGCGATACGCGATTTGTCAGTGGCGGATGTGGCCACGATGATCACTGGCCAGCCATCGACCGGGCTTTCCAGCAGATTTTCGACTGCATCGTGGGCATCATCGCCCGTGGCGCGCACATGGATGATCCGCCGGTCACCAAACAACGAAACGGAACGCGCTTCATCTGCCAGTTTCACCGGATCGCGGCGCAAGTCTGCTCCGCCCAGTTCAACCTTTTCCGCTGCGCCCAGCGATTCGGCCAGAAGCGCAGCGATCCGGGTGGCGGCATCGCTTGCGCCCGATTCGTCGGGACCGCAGAAATAGAAGATGCGACAATCCTTTACCGCGCGAGCGGCGCTGGATGCGAAGTTCTTCTGGGTGACCTTCACCGCCGCCTCAACGGCTCTGGCGCAAGCGCACCGAAACGCGAGTGACGATCTGGTCGGCCACTTCCTGCGAAAGGTTTTCCAGCGCGGTCTGTTCTGCTGCGATCACCGCATACTCGCTGTTCACTACGTCGAACCCGGCGTCGGACCCGGCGGTGGCATCCAGCAGCACTTCGCCGCTTTGCTGGTCCACCAGTTGATAGCGCGCGCGCAAGGTGCGGCGTTCGCGCGTGATCGTGTCGTTGGAAAGCTGGCCCAGACCTTCAACCTTGTCATCCAGCCGGATATCCAGCCGATAGCGCGTGCCATCGCTCTTTGCGCCTGCCCCCAGCCGGTCGGCCAAAGCGTTGCGCACCAGCCAGCCCGATTGCCCTTCGATCGGCGCAATCGCGATGTCCGAAAGCGCGCGCGCCACTGTGCCGTTGCCGCCGCCCGCATACATCGGCTGCAGTCCGCAGGCCGACAGCACAAGCGGTGCAGCCAAAAGGAGCAGGCGCTTAGGCGACAAGGTTCACCAGACGGTCGGGCACGACGATCACCTTCTTCACTTCCGCCCCTTCCAGTGCACGCTGCACTTTCTCGGAAGCCAAGGCAAGGCGCTCAAGCTCGTCTTTCGGCGTGCCCTTGGCCACGGTCAGCGTGTCGCGCAGCTTGCCCTTGACCTGCACGGCAACGGTTACCTCGTCGTCTACCAGCAGGGCCGGATCGACTTCGGGCCAGGTGGCATCGGCCACCAGACCGCTGCCGAATCGCGCGTGCGCTTCTTCGGCCAGATGGGGCATCATCGGCGCAACCAGCAAAAGCAGCTTCTGGATTGCGGTAGAGCGGCTGGCCGAAGGCTGCGCCTTTTCGATTGCGCCGGTCAGTTCGTAAATCCGCGCCACGGCCTTGTTGAAGCCCAGCGCTTCGATATCGGCTGCAACGGCATCAACCGTCTGATGTGCCTTGCGGTCCAGCGCCTTGTCCTCGCCGACCGCAGCCGCATCGAATTGTCCGAACAGACGCCACAACCGCTGCACGAAACGCGCGCAGCCCTCGATCCCGGCTTCGGACCACGGCAGATCGCGCTCCGGCGGAGAATCCGAGAGCATGAACCACCGGATTGCGTCGGCGCCATACTTGGCCACGATCTCGTCCGGGTCCACCACGTTCTTCTTGGACTTGGACATCTTGATCACGCGGCCGACTTCGACAGGCGCGCCATCAGCCTTCAGCAGAACCTCGTCTCCCCGACGTTCAACATCGGTCGGAGAAAAGTAAATTGTTTGAGCAATCGGTACGCCTTCATCGTCTAGCGCACCGGCCATCGAGAAGTGCTCACGATAGTAAGTCTCGTGCGTGACCATCCCCTGCGTGAACAGGCTGCCGAACGGCTCGGTCACTTCGATCTTGCCAATCCGCGCCAGCGCGCGCGTCCAGAACCGCGCATAGAGCAGGTGCAGGATCGCGTGTTCGATCCCACCGATATACTGCTCCACCGGCAACCAGCGCTTGATCTCTTCCGGGTCGAACGGGCGGTCTTCCGGCTGGCTGGCAAAGCGCAGGAAATACCAAGACGAATCGACGAAAGTGTCCAGCGTATCGGTTTCGCGCCGCGCGGCATGGCCACACTGCGGGCAATCCACATGCTTCCATGTGGGGTGCCGATCCAGCGGATTGCCCGGAACATCGAAGCTGACATCTTGGGGCAGCGTTACCGGCAGGTGCTTTTTGGGCACCGGCACCACGCCGCAAACCTCGCAATGGATGAACGGGATTGGCGTGCCCCAATAGCGCTGGCGGGAAACGCCCCAGTCGCGCAGGCGCCACACCGTCTTGCCTTCGCCCCAGCTTTCGCCCTCGGCGCGGGCAATCACCGCCGCTTTGGCGTCGGCAACGCTCATGCCATCGAGGAAGCCGGAGTTCACCAGAACGCCGTCGCCCGCTTCGGCCTCACCGGCAAAAGGCTTGTCCGCATCGGCGGGATCGGCGGCGACCACGCGCAGGATCGGCACGTTGTATTTCGTGGCGAAATCGAAGTCGCGCTGGTCATGCCCCGGCACGGCCATGATCGCGCCGGTGCCGTATTCCATCAGCACGAAGTTGGCGATGTAGACTGGCAGATACTGGCCGGTAAACGGATGGCGCGCGCCGATGCCGGTGTCGAAGCCCAGCTTCTCGGCCGTTTCCAGTTCTGCAGCGGTGGTTCCGCCCTTCTTGCACAGCGCAATGAAGTTCGCTGCTTCGCAGTTCACCGCCGCCACGCCTTGCGCGATAGGGTGGTCCGCTGCCACCGCCACAAAGCTCGCGCCGAAGATCGTGTCGGGCCGCGTAGTATAAACCTCGACACTTTCCCCGTTGGAAAGATCGAAGCGGAACTGCAACCCCTGGCTCTTGCCGATCCAGTTTTCCTGCATCGTGCGGACCTTTTCAGGCCACTTGTCGAGCGTGGAAAGGCCTTCCAGCAGTTCGTCGGCAAAGTCGGTTATCTTCAGGAACCACTGGTTCAGCTTGCGCTTTTCCACCAGTGCGCCCGACCGCCAGCCGCGCCCGTCGATCACCTGTTCGTTAGCCAGAACGGTGTGGTCCACCGGGTCCCAGTTGACCGTCGATTCCTTGCGATAGACAAGGCCTGCGGCATAAAGGTCAACGAACAGCGCCTGTTCGTGGCCGTAATATTCCGGCTCGCAGGTCGCGATCTCGCGGCTCCAGTCGAGCGCAAAGCCCAGCCGCTTCAACTGTGCCTTCATGTTGGCAATGTTGTCGCGGGTCCAGCCGCCGGGATGGACGCCCTTTTCCATTGCCGCGTTTTCGGCCGGCATCCCGAAGGCGTCCCAGCCCATCGGATGCAGCACTTCAAAGCCGCGCATCCGCTTGTAGCGCGCCAGCACGTCGCCCATCGTGTAGTTGCGGACATGGCCGATGTGGATGCGCCCCGAAGGATAGGGGAACATCTCCAGCACATAGCTGCGGGGTTTCGCCGACGAATCATCGGCGCGGAAGGACTGCTGTTCGTCCCACACCTGTTGCCAACGAGTGTCGGCGCTATTGGGATCGAAGCGTTCTGGAGCGGTATTGGCGGTCATGCGCGCTCTCTAGGCAGCGCGCATGACTCGCGCAAGTTCAGCCTGCGATGGCCGCACGGCGCAGATCGCGCGCCTTGGTCAGGATGATGTCTTCCAGCTTCTGCACCGTGGCAGCCTGAACGGGCGCATCCACCCACTGTCCGCCCTGCGAAACCTGACGGCTGGCCGCCACGCGCAGCGCATCGGCGCGCAGATCCTGATCGACGATCGAAACCGTCACCTTCACCCGTTCACCGGGGTTCTTCGGGTTCGCGTACCAGTCGGTCACGATCACGCCGCCGTTGCTGTCAGTCTGCAGCAGCGGCATGAACGACAGCGCATCAAGGCTTGCGCGCCAGAGGTAGGAGTTGACGCCGATCGTCGTCACCTGGCTGGCGGCGAGGTCGGCCTTGGGCCGTTCCTTCTTGCCGCAGGCGGTTACGAGGACGGCCATAGTCCCGATCATGATGCCGCGAACGATGAACTTGCGGGTGTTGCTACGGGCGTTGGCGGTCTTGATCACTACGAAACGGTCCTTGGCTTGCGGTCTGCCCAACGTTGGGCATCGCCGCAGGTTTGCGCGCAGGTGAACGCGCCCATCAGCGCGCATCTTCGGTTTGAGCCTCTATCACCGCCGCGCGCCATGCGGCAAGCGGGATGAACATGCGGCGCAAATGCCTGACCTGCTCGTGAACATTCGCTGAACTCTGGCCTACCTGTGGACATTGCGCCACACCTTGCCAGGATAGAGTCTGTCAGCGGTGACAATTGCCTCCAGGCCACTGGAAACTTTCAGGGTTCATCCGTATTGAAGGGTGTCGGAAAAGCGCTTGCAACAGATTCGCCCAAGAGCAATCGTGCAGGTGTGATAACGGAGGACAGGGCGGCAGCAGCTTCTGCATGAACCGCCCGATGTGGGGATAAGGCGTTTTGTAATGTTCGGATGGGGCAGCAAATCAGCGGGAATGGGTGCGCTGCGCCGCCGCTTGCGCCTGCCTGCCGGGGTTGCACTGTCTGTCCGCGTGCCGCTCATCCTCGGTGGCGCAGTGGGCCTTGCCATGTTTGTCGCGCCCACGGTTACTTCGGCTTTCTCCAGTGGTTTTGATGCGGCGCCGGTCAGCCTTGCGGCGCGCGGCGGCATCGGTTCGTTCACGCCGGCTTCGGTGGATGAACGCCTCGCTTCGCAGATTACCGTCCGCGCTTTGAAAAGCGGGAAGCTGTTCCGCTTCACCCCTGCTGGTACCGATGGCCGCCCGAATCGTTCGGTGACGGTCGCGGTTCGTGTTGATTCGCTCAGCGCTCAGGCTTTCTCCGTGCGTAAGACTTTGGCCGATGGCAGTGCGCCTGCAGGAGTTTCGGCAGTCCGCATCGCGCCGGTGGCCTTCAATCTTGGCCTTGCCCGTGGTTACGCCAGCTTCGCAGCGCCGGGTAATGTCACTGTCCTTTCGCCGCTCAGCGATGTGCAGCGGATCGAAATGCCCGATCTGGCCAAGTTCAAATCCACTGCCCCTGCGTCCAAACCCAGCCGTTTCGCCCCCCGGATCGAGGCTGAAGGCCGTGATCAGGCGGGTCGCGCACCGCGCACGCTTGAAGGGCAGGGGGATTATCAGGTTGATCTCGGCGGAAGCTATCGCTTGACCCGCAATCTCAATGTCACTGCCGGTGTGCGTTATTCGCCGGAACGTGATCGCCTGTTGCCGCTGACAGATGGCAAGCAGGATAATCAGGCCGTCTATGTCGGAACACAGTTCCGCTTCTGACAGGTGATTGATATGGTGAAGAACTGGTTGCACCAGTTACTTTCGCCTGCGTTTTAACAACTATTGTAATATACTTTTGCTCTTGGTTGCTCTGCAACAATTCGATGCTGCACCTGCAGCATTTACGTATTCTGCAACTTGTCGCATCTCCGTCATGCACCTACCGTAAGGCCCGAGAGGGATTTAGGAGGTTGCTAATGTCGCGAGTTGCAGTGGTTACCGGTGGTACGCGCGGAATCGGTCAGGCAATCTGTCTGGCGCTCAAGGCGCAGGGGCGCTCGGTCGTGGCCAACTATGCCGGAAATGATGATAAGGCACGGGCCTTTACCGCAGAAACCGGCATCCCCGCCTATCGCTTCGATGTTGGCGATCATCAGGCCACGCTGGATGGCTGTGCGCGCATCGTTGCCGAAGTGGGCGATATCGATATCGTCGTGAACAACGCGGGCATCACGCGCGATGGCGTGCTGCACAAGATGAGCTTCGATGACTGGAACGAAGTCATGCGCATCAATCTTGGCGGATGCTTCAATATGGCCAAGGCCACGTTCCCCGGTATGCGCGAACGCGGCTGGGGCCGCATCGTGAATATCGGCTCCGTCAACGGCCAGTCCGGCCAGTACGGCCAGGTCAACTATGCTGCCGCCAAATCGGGCATCCACGGCTTTACCAAGGCGCTGGCGCAGGAAGGCGCGAAGTATGGCGTAACCGTCAATGCGATCGCGCCGGGGTACATCGATACCGATATGGTCGCTGCCGTTCCGCCAGCCGTGCTTGAAAAGATCGTTGCCAAGATTCCTGTGGGTCGTCTGGGCCATGCCGAAGAAATCGCGCGCGGCGTGGCTTTCCTTACGGGCGATGACGGCAGCTTCGTCACCGGCTCCACGATGTCGCTCAACGGCGGCCAGCATATGTACTGAACGGATGGCCCCGCTCCTGACAGGGAGCGGGGCCGACCATCATTCCACCGTAATTCCCGTCACCTTCCACTCGCCGTCTTCAAAGGCCATTTGCAGAATCTCGGCGGCGCTGTCCTGTTTGTTGTAGTGCGCCTTGAAACTCACCACCCAATAGCCTTTGGGTGGAGCGGCGGTGAAATTCACCGTCGCAAGCTCTCGCGAAATTGGCTCACCCACTTTTTCGCGCACGTTGCGAGAAGCCTGCGTCCACCACTCGACGGTATTGAGCAGCTTGAACGATCTGTGCGTGGCTTGCCAACTTCCTGCCCAGTCATCCTGATCGACTTTTGCAAGGAATGACCTCGCTGCGGCAATTGCTGCCGCTTCACTTGTTGACGATGGGGTTACGGCTGTGGGCGTGGCATCTGGGAAGGCGCTCGTCGGGGCCGCACTTGAAAGCGCAAGGTAGGCAAGCAGGGAAAGGCTCATTGTCATCGCAAGTCCTCCGATCATCCAACCGATAAGAGGCAACGTTTTACCGCTCTCGATTGGTTGACCGGCGTGCTGCGCCGAAGTCTGGCCGAAGGCTTCCCCTAAAAGCTTGTCCCCCAACAATTCAGGGTGTTTTCCTTCTATTTCATGCAGGATGCGCGCAGCTTCGCGGCTGCTCGCTGTCCCCATCTTGCGCCGCGCTTCCCGCAGCCTTTCGTGGATGGTGTGGACCGAAAGCTGAAGGTGTCGGGCGATAGACTTGGCATCGTGCCCGCCCACCAGCAACCGCAGCGTTTCCTTCTCCTTCTCGGTCAGCGCCTCGTAGTTTGGGATCATGTCTTGGGCTTAGTTTCGATACCGGTTGTCGGCCACCCCCAATAATTCGTATGCTATCGCCTGATGACACCGCCCTATCACCCTCCGGTCAAACGCTCGGTAGAGATCGCCGGTCACAAGACCTCGATCAGCCTTGAACCGTTGTTCTGGGACATGTTGCGCGATGCGGCGGCGGCAGAAGGTGTGCCCGTCAACGCATTGGTGGCGCGGATCGATGCGGACCGGATCGGTAGCAAAACGCCGCCGGGACTGGCGGGGGCGGTGCGGATATGGCTGGTGTGTCGGATGACCGATCAGGAAGCCGCAGGCGCGTCTTTTCAGGAGGCCGCAGGCGCGGGCGCATCCTGAGCCGGAACGGTCGCTTCCGGCAGGTCCGGCAATTCCCGCTTGTCCAGCATTTCTGCGGCGGCATCCAGCGCTTCGGCCTCGTCGCGGGTAACGCCGCCGGGCTTTTCTTCGGCAGAATTGCAGCCCGCCAGAACGGCCAGCAGCGCGGCGACCAGCGCTGTGCGTAAAGGTGTTCTGGCGGGCATGAAGGTTTACTGCGCCGGAGTGGGGGCTTCGTCGCCCTCGGCGGCAGCGGCCTGTGCGGCGGCAGCCACGGCTGCGGCATTGTTGGCGGCATCGCGCGCGGCATCGGCTTCGGTGTCTGCTGCGGCAGAGGCGTCGACTTCAGGAGCCGGAGCAGGGGCTGCGGCCGAAGGCTCCATCGCGGGCAATTCGTCTGCCGGCATTTCCACGGTATCTTCCTCGGCAGCTTCTGAGGCATCGTCAGACTTGCCGCAGGCCGAAAGCGCAAGGGCAGCGGCTGCGACGATCGCGAGGCTCGGGTACTTCTTCATCATGTTACCTCTCATGAAGCCCGGTTGCGGGCTGATCGGGCGTAGACCTGCGGATTGGCAGGCAAACCGGACGCATCATGGTGCAAGGCACGCATTGCCGGTCAGTGGCAGGGGTTCTATCGGGGCACTCGGCCCAAGGCAATTGCAACCTGCCGCCCAAGGCGATTGCACCCTGCATATAGTATGTGTTGCTAACAGTTGATATAAAGACATCCTTATATCCGTTGACACGTATAAAGGTTTCTTTATATGCCTTTCCTCATGGCCATCCACGACGCCATTCGCGCGCTTGATGATCCCACGCGCCTGCGCATCCTGCGCTTGCTTGCCAGCATGGAGCTGGCGGTAGGCGAAGTCGCGCAAGTGCTGGGCCAAAGCCAGCCGCGCGTCTCCCGCCATATCAAGATCCTGTGCGACTCAGGTCTTGCCGAACGCCGCAAGGAAGGTGCGTGGGTGTTCCTGCGCAGCAGTCTTGCCGAAAACGCCGAAAATCCGCTGGTCGCCGCCATCGCCCGCCTGCTCGATGTGGCAGAGCAGCAGGACGCAGCCTTCGCCCGCCGGTGCGCCGAAGATCGCCAGCACCTCGATGCGATCCGCGCCTCGCGCGAATCCCATGCGCTCGAATGGTTCGCCCGCCATGCCGAAGAGTGGGACGAACTGCGTTCGCTCCACATCGCCGATGGCCCGGTCGAATCCGCGCTTACCGAAATGCTGCTGCGCCTTGCCGGGGGCGCGGGCCTTGGCCGTCTGCTCGATGTAGGGACCGGTACGGGCCGCATTGCCGAACTGCTGGCCCCCCACACCGCGCATGTCGTGGCGTTCGACAAAAGCCCCGACATGCTGCGCATTGCCCGCGCCCGCCTGCAGCACTTGCGGGCAGACAGCGTGGAACTGGTACAGGGCGATTTCGCGCAACTCCCCTTTGCCGCGCGCAGCTTCGATACCGTGCTGTTCCACCAGGTGCTGCACTATGCCCAGGCACCCGAAGCCGTGCTGGCCGGTGCCGCGCGCGTTACCGCACCCGGTGGCCGCATCGCCATCGTCGATTTCGCCGCGCACGATCGTGAAGACCTGCGCCAGA
>NZ_JBMLSM010000106.1:0-13964 GCF_049240505.1 Novosphingobium sp. | reverse complement strand
CAAATCGTAAAGGTAGATGTCGCCTTACGGCTCCTGTGAACTGTCCTTCAACAAGCGCCGCACCCACCTTGCGCGTATCGAAGTTCTGCCGGGCATAGGACAGTTCGAGCCGGTCCTTGATGCCCACCGAAACGCCGTGGCTCTGCCAACCATAGTCCGCCAGTTCTATGCCGGTGATGTGCGCCGAAATGCCCACGCCGCGATCTGTTTCCATCCCGGCGATGGTCGCCCAACTGGCAAGGCCTCCGCCGCTTGCGCCTTCGATAGTGCTGATGCCATTGGTCAGTACGAGCTTTCCGGCATCGAGAAGCGGGTCGGCGTGAGCCTCTGGTGCCGCGCTCAGCCAGATGGAGAGGCCAGCCAGCACCGTCATCGGCAATCGTGCGTGGTGAAATATGTGCGTTTTATCACATTGAATTTGCATGAAGAATCACACCGATTTGGAGGCAGTTTGGCTCGTGTTAACCATGAAAAGTTAGGGGTTTCTAAAATCACCAGAACGGTTGATTCTGATTTTATTAGGAAAATTGGATCAAATCGGCCTTCATGCGATCCATCAGTCTGCTCCGATTCCAATATATTGCCATCGGGCTTGCTGCCCCTATCTTGATCTCTGCCATGCCCCCGCCTCAGGGCCTTCCCGTGCAGATCGTCGATCAGGCAGGAATGCCGCTGCGCGATGCCGTGATCGAGATCCGCGCTCCCGCTGGCGATACCCGCCGCCCCGCCTTCCGCTGGCGCAATGCGATGGCGCAGAAGGGGCAGGCATTTCTGCCCGGCACGCTGATCGTGCCAAAAGGGGCCGTAGTAGCCTTTCCCAATCTCGATACGGTTCGCCATTCGATCTACAGCTTCTCCAAGCCCGGCCCCTTCAAGATCGATCTCTACGGCCAGGATCAGACGCGAACGCAGCAGTTCAGAATGGCAGGCACGATCTCGCTCGGCTGCAATATCCACGACAAGATGCAGGGCTATATCCGCATAACCGATACGCCCTACGCCGCGCGCAGCGATCTCAACGGGATTGGCGCGGTCGAAGGGCTGGGGCAGGGCAGCTACGATGTCGTCGTCTGGCACCCCCGCATTCGCGGCGCTGGCGGCGAATGGCGCGGCAAACTGGTGATGGAGCCAGGCAAACGCACCCGCATCGCGGTGCCCGTGCGATCCGGCCCCGCCCGGTGAAATCCCTCCGCGCCTTCATCGGTCGCCGCGTGCGCAGTTTGGGCAGTCGGATTGCGCTTCTTTATGTAGTACTGCTTGCAGTGGTCATGTCGGTGACACTGGTGGTGGCGAGTTCGGGGATCGGGCTGTTCGCGCGGGACACGGCGGAGCGGGATCTGGCGGCAAATTCGCGGGTGTTCGACAAGATCATTGCATCGCGTGAAGGGCAGATGGCCGACGCCGGGGAAGTGGTTGCACGGGATTTTGGCTTTCGCGAGGCATTTGCAACAGGCGATGCCGCAACGCTCGTTTCGGCCTTGCAAAGCCTGCGTGACCGGGCGCGGGTGAGCGAGGCGGCGATCGTGCAGCTTGATGGCAGCGTGATCGCATCGGGCGCGGGCGGTGCCATCGATGGCGCGGCGATGCTGGGGCGGTTGGAGAGTGGGCAGACCAGCGGCGTCGTGTCACTGGACGGAACCGAGGCACTGGCCGCGGCCGTGCCCATCGAAATGCCCGATCTTGCCGGATGGCTGGTGCTGGTCAACACGCTGGGGCCGGACGACATGACGCAGCTATCGCGCCTGTCGGCCGTGGCCGTCGAAGCGAAAGTCGTAGACCGTTCACGGCTGGCCCCGCATCTTGCCGCCGTTCCGTTGGGCGAGATCGTCGAAGTCGATAGCGATGATGGTGAACGGCTGGTGCGGGTATCGCCGATTGCCAGTTTGCAGGATGGACGCGAACCGAGGCTGGTCCTTGCCCATTCGCTGGGAGCGGCACTGGCCCGTTATACAAGCCTGCGCATCGTCTTGCTGCTTATCAGCGTGGCAGGGGTGCTGGGGGGAGCGTGGGCCGCGATCCGCCTTTCGCGCGGTATCGCCCAGCCGCTGCAATCGCTGGCGGAAGCTGCGCGTGCCTTTGGCGGAGGTGCAGTTTCGAAAGTGAAAGTGGAAGGGGCGGTCGAAGTGCGGTCGCTGGCGGCCAGCTTCAACACGATGGTCGATGCCGTGGAAGAGCGTGAGCAGCAAGTGATGCACGCATCGCTGCATGATGCGCTGACCGGCCTGCCAAATCGCCGATTCTTCATCGAAAAGCTGGACCGTGCGGTGCAGCGCCAGAACGACAATCACCAGAGCTTCGTGGCCTTTATCGACGTGGACGATTTCAAGGCGATCAACGACGCGATGGGCCATCCTTTGGGCGATGAACTGCTGCGCAGCGTGGCTCGATCGTTGCAGGACAGGTTCCCGGACGCGATGGTCGCCCGCTTCGGTGGCGACGAGTTCGGCCTGCTATTGTCGGGCCTTGAACCGGGGGCGGATTGTGCATCGCTGGCCCGCACGCTGGAAACCAAGCTGAACCGCGAAATGACTATCGACGGGCGCGGCGTTCTGGTGTCCGCCAGCGTCGGCATTGCCATCGGTCCGCAGGATGCAGACAGTTCGGACGGGTTGCTGAAATGCGCTGACCTTGCGCTCTATCGCGCGAAGAACGACGGCAAGGGTGCTTATCACTTCTTCGAACCGGAACTTGATGCCGAGGCCAGCCGCCGCCGCCGGATGGAAATAGACTTGCGCCGGGCAATCCGCGACGGCGATTTCGAACTCTATTTCCAGCCGCTGTTCTCGATATCGCAGAACCGGGTCAAGGGGTTCGAGGCGCTGATGCGCTGGCCGCACAAAGAACAGGGGATGATCAGCCCGGCGACTTTTATTCCGATTGCCGAGGAATCGGGGCTGATCGTGCAATTGGGCGAATGGGCAATGCGCGAAGCGTGCCGACAGGCGGCACATTGGCCAGATGATATATCGGTTGCAGTCAATATTTCGCCTCGGCAACTGGCGGCAGACGGGCTTGCCACTTGTATCGCGCAGGCTCTGGCGCAAACCGGTCTTTCGGCATCGCGGCTTGAACTGGAAATCACCGAGAGCGTGTTCATCGGCAATGTCGAGAAGACGCTGAAAATTCTCCATTCGCTGCAATCATTGGGCGTGCGCGTGGCGCTAGACGATTTCGGCACGGGCTATTCCTCGCTCAGCTATCTGCGATCGTTTCCTTTCGACAAGATCAAGATCGACCAGAGTTTCGTGCGGGCACTGGAGGAAGGCGGCAGTGCCCACGCCATCGTGCGCGCCATCACCACCTTGGCCGATGCACTGGGTATGGAAACGCTGGCCGAAGGGGTCGAGACGCAGGAACTGCTCGACGCGCTGCAAAAGGAAGGCTGCGACATGATCCAGGGCTACCTGATCAGTCGCCCGGTGCCGGGTGCAGAGGTGGCTGGCCTGCTTGGGGCGTTGCAGCCTGCCGAGGCACGAGTGGCGGTGGGGTGAGCGCGGATCCAGTCGTTGGAAGACTGAATCCGCAGCTTGCGAGCGAGAGATGGGCCCTGAGATAGGTTCAGGGTGACGAAATTTTTGCAGTTAGCCGTGTCAGGAGACGCCCAGCCAGCGCCGTGACTTTGGCATGTGCGGCAGCGCAAGGCGCTCGACCAGCGCGATGGCGACGAGCGACATCGTGAACATTGGCAGGACGATCAGCAGAAACGCGAACAGGCCCCATGCCGCGATACCCTTTGGACGGGCAGTCGTGGAAAAGGCCTTGGGCGCGCCGAGTTCGCCATCGGGTTTGCGCCGCCACCACATGATCGCGCCAGACACGCAAAGCGTGACCAGCATCAGTGCGGTGAGCACGCCGAGCAACTGGTTGATCCAGCCGAACAACTGGCCTTCGTGCCATGCAACGCCATAGCCCACGACCTGATCGATCAGATGGCGGTTGGCGAAATCATCGCGCGAGATGAGTTGGCCGGATGTTGCATCATAAGTAAGCGTTACGCGGTTCGGACGGTTTTGCGTGTCTGATTTGACGACCCAGCCTTTCGCGGCGCTACGATCTCCACCACTGCCAGCGCGGCCACCCGGTGGGACGATCTGCACGGGGAAGTCCAGCGCTTGTGCACGCGCATTGGCGACCATGCGGTCCAGCATGGCAATGTCGGGGCCTTGAGGTGCAGGGGAATGCGCCATTGGGGAGTGCCCCATTGCGTGATGATCATGTTCGACGTGCATGGACTGCCCGCCGCCATGCCCCGCATGTTCGCCAGAATCTGTTTCGCTGGCAGGTTGGCCGCCGATGGTCCAGTCTTGCGGGCCATCGACCCAGCCCATTTCCGTGCGCACCGCCTTGAACGCGCTGCCCCAGACATCTGCCCACGGCAGGCCGCTGAAGAGCAGGACGAGAATAAGGCCCGCTACCCAGAAGCCGGTTACGGCGTGAAGATCACGCCAGAAGGCGCGCTTGCCCTGAGACAGGTGGGGATAGAGCACCCCCGCCAATCCGCGCCCCCGTGGCCACCACAGGTAAAGCCCTGTCACCACCATGACGATGGCCCAACTGGCAGCGAGTTCGACCAGCCAACTGCCCCGGCGGCCCAGCAGGAGTTGGCCGTGGATATCGCGCGCGATGGCGATGATCCTGCTTTCAGGATCGATGGAACCCAGCACGTCGCCTTGCGGGCTGACGAACACGTCGGTCATCCCGCCATCGGGCAAGGCCAGATGGATCGCGGCGGCATCACCTTGGCGTTCGGGCAGACGATAGTAGGCCAGCTTCGCCTCCGGTGTGCTGGCCAGCGCGGCTGCAACCTGCGTGGACGGCGCAACGGCGCCGGTCGCGGGCAGGTTCTGGAAGGCGCGCTCCTCCCACCGTTCGATCTGCGGTTTGAACAGGAAGAGCGTGCCGGACAGCGCGAGCACGACCATCAGCGGCAGGACATAGACGGCGGCATAAAAATGCCACCGCCATACGGTTCGATAGAAGGCCGCGTTGGGTTGCAACGCCGGGGAGGATTGCGCCTTGGCCATCACATCTTCCAGCCGAGTTCGACGAGGAACGTGCGCAGCGGATAGGGGTGGAACACCCATGCCCGGCTGTTGGTGATATTGTCCACGCCCACCGATGCCGTGACCTGATCGGTGACCTTCCAGTTCACTTTCGCATCCAGCGCGAAGAGTTCGGACGTGAAGCCGAACGTATTGCCGCGCTGCAGGCCGAAGAGGTCGGTGTTCGGGCGGCTGGCATAGCGCATACCGAGTGACGCATGCAGCGCTTCGGACAGGGCATAACGGATATTGCCGTTGATGCGCCATTTCGGGATGCGCGGGAATTGCACGCCTTCGGCCAGTGTGTTCGACGGATTGCGGATGGTCTTGCTGTCGATATAGGCGGCGTTGGCTTCGATGCTCATGCCTTCGACCGGCCAGTCCTGCGTCTCGGCAATGGCCTCGAACCCGAACTGGCGGGTCAGTTCGATGTTCTTGTAGTTCGATGTCGAGACATTGTTCTGGTTGAAGCCGAGGAACTGGAACAACGTGTTCTGCACGCGCTGGTAGAATGCCGATCCGGTGAGCTTGAATTGGCCGAAATCGTGGCTGATCAGCAGGTTGGCATCCTTGCTGCGTTCAGGCTTCAGGTTGGGATCGAAACTGTTGGGATTGAACGTGCCATCGCCGTTGAGGCTGCCCTGAAAAAGTTCGCCCACGGTGGGAAAGCGCGTGGCTATCGCCAGGCTGAGCTGCGCCAGCGTGCCATCGGCAAAGGCATATTGCACCGAGGCAGTGGGATTGACCGCCGTTTCATGGCGCGCGGCATAGCGGTTGAACACCTGCTGCCCTGCTTGCGTGCCGGTGCCGAGCCGCCCCAGACCGCCATCGAATGCGCGCCAATCATCGAAGCGCAGGCCAAGGCTGAAAGTCAGAGCATCGGTCGGGCTGAACTTGTCCTCTGCCCATGCCGACAGGATGCGGGTCTTGCCGAATGTTTGCGTGGCAAACGCCTTGTCCGCCTTGCTGCGCCAGTTTGTGGTGGTCGTGCGCAGGGTGTCGGTCTGGTAGAGGCTGGCGGTGAGGCCGAGCGCCAGTTCGTTGCGGTCGGTTTCGTGTTCGATGGTGAAATCGCCGGTGTACCAGCCGGTCGGCCCGGCTTCGTTCAGCGTGCCAGCGCCGTTGTTCTGACCGGTAATATAGCCGTTGGACGTGAAGCCATCCGACTTGGCGATCTGATAGGTGGATAGCGCAAGGCGCGCGTTCCAGCTTTCGCCCAGCGGTGCCGCCAGCTTCAGGCCGACAAGGTATTCGTCGCGGATCGTCTTTGAGAAGTTGGCGCCCGACGCGGTGTAGGTCTGCGTGCCGATGGTGACGCGGCCTTCGCATACCACGTTGCCTGCCGCATCGCGCAAGTAGCAATCGGGGGCAAACTGTTTGTCTTCATTGTGCCAGTAGGCAAAGAGGAACTGGCCGGTGAGGTTCCGGTCATCATACCCGACTTTCAGCTTGCCCTGCGCCTGCGTGATGGCAGCGGGGGATTGGGCCGCGAAATAGGGATTGGTGGCCGAACCCGGTGCGCTGGGGATGGCGGTCCCTTCGGCGGCGGCGCGGACATGGCCGGGATCGACAACGGCGCCGGTTACCACGGTGCCCGAGGCGCCCGTTACTGGGGTGAGGCCGAGGAAGCTCATCGGGTGGCCATCGTTACGGAAATAGCGGCCCGTCACGCGGACCGAGAACGGGCCGTCCTTCTGCTTCAGCCCGAAACCGCCTTCGACCGAGCCGCCCCAATAGGCATCGTCCGTGCCGAACTGCTTGTAAGGCTGAACCATGCCCTGCACTTTGACGAAGGCCTCAGTCTCTTCGGGGCTGCGCGTGGTGATGTTGACGATGCCGCCCATCGAATTGCCGACATAGCGCGACGAATAGGGGCCGTAGACCACATCGAACTGTTCCACCTCGCCCGGCCCGACGACGCCCCATTTGGGTGCGAAGGCGAAGGAGTTGCCGAGGAAGTTCGACACGACGAAGCCATCGACCATGACCAGCGTGCGCGCGCTTTGCGTGGAATGCGTGCCGCGAAAGCCGGGGACGCCGTTGCTGTCACCTGAATAGCGTTTGCGCACGAAGAAATTCGGCGCGTACTTCATCAGGTCTTCGGTGTTGAAGGCGTTGATTGCGGCGAACTGCTCTTCGCCAAGGCTGACGGCAAGCCCGCGCGGTTCGATCTCGATGGGGGCGCTGGTCTGGCCAACAACGATGATGGCGGGGGCTGCGTCGTCTGCTTCTGCTTCGGCGGCGATGGCAGGTACGGTCGTGCCGAGGCACGCCGCGAGGGCGATGAAAGACGTTTTCATGGGATATTCCAGATAAATCGGGTGTGCGCGGGACAGGGGCGCGACGGCGCAGGTTCAGGCGCCAAGCGTTCGCGGACCGATCCCGGCAAGGATCAGTGTTGCGCTGTGGTGTCAGCCGAGGGCCGGCGGCCCGCGCAGGGGCGGCCGCAGATGGGCGACACGCCGGGGCAAGGGGATGGTCGCAGGCGCAAAGCCGAGCGCAAGGATGAAGGCGATCGCCAGCGCCAGCAGCGCCGGATCGGCTCCGCCCAGGCCAGCCATTGCGTGCGATGCGAAGGGGCAATCGCCCTTGACCTGCTTGCTGCCAGCCTCGCTGCCGCCGGACTTCATCGGGATGGCGATCTGCTTGACCGTGTGGCCGCCGCCCGCCTCATCGCACATGCGAATGGTGAGGATGTGCGAGCCTTGCTCGATCATGTAGCCCGAAGGGACCACGGCCTTCATGCACAGCGCCGCCAGAACCGCCAGCGCAGCCAATGCGCGATGTCGCAGGATCATGGCGCGCAGCAATCGCATCGCTGGGGCGCTTAGCGGCGGCGAGAGCGGAAGTCATCAGGGGAAATGGAGCGGGTAGCGGGAATCGAACCCGCCTAGCTAGCTTGGAAGGCTAGTGCATTACCACTATGCTATACCCGCTCAGGTCAGCATGGCTGCTATGTCAGCGCCATGTGGAGGCGGGCGATTGCCACGGCAGGGGCGCTTTCGTCAACCTTGCAATTTGTTTGATGGGTGGGGGCGCTTGACGATCGCGATAAAAGATATATCTTAGATCGAGCATAAACATTTTTGAAAGCACTCTCATGCCTGCAAGCCAAGCCATTGTTCCTACCGCCAGCGCCAGCCGCTATCTCCAGCAATTGTGCCAGCATTGGGGGCACAAGTTCGGGGTCAGCTTTGATCCGCAGCAGGGCCGCGTGGCGCTGCCGTTCGGTCCGGTGGATCTGAAGGCCAGCGATTCGGCGCTTGAAGTCACGTGCCGGATCGAGGGCGACGGCGATCTGGAGCGGATGCAGCAGGTGGTGGCCGACCACCTGAACCGCTTTGCCCATCGGGAAGGGGAACTGGCGTTCGACTGGAGGCCGGTCGCTTGATCCATACAGGAAAATGATGGTTTCCAATCAAAACCAGTTCTTTGCGGCAGGCGCGGCGGAGCGCTAGGCCCATCTCCACGTAAAGATGGAGAATGTGATGCGGCTGGCAACGTTGGACGATGGCACGCGCGATGGGCGGCTGGTGGTGGTGTCACCTGATGGCAGGCACTGCGCATCTGCGCCCGTGGTGACGTTGCAGCAGGCGCTGGAGGATTGGGCCGTTGCAGGTCCGGCGCTCGCCGCGATCGATCGCTTTCCCGATGCGCTTGATCCGGCGCAGGTGCTGGCCCCCCTGCCGCGTGCGTGGCAGTGGCTGGATGGTTCGGCGTTTCAGAGCCACGGCGATCTGATGGACGCGGTGCTGGGTATCACAAAGCCCAAAACCGACGTGCCGCTGATGTATCAGGGCATGTCGGACACGTTTCTGGCCCCTTTGGCGGATGCCCGGTTCCCTTCGGAAGACTTGGGCATCGATTTCGAGGGTGAGTTCGGCGTGATCGTCGATGCCGTGCCGATGGGCACCACTGCTGCCGATGCGATGGCGCATATCAAGCTGATCGTGCAGATCAACGACTGGTCCTTGCGCACGCTGGCCGGGCCGGAAATGAAGACCGGTTTCGGTTGGGTGGGAGCCAAGCCTGCCTGCGGCATGGCACCTTTCGCCGTCACGCCCGATGAACTGGGCGATCACTGGACAGATGGCCGCGTGGGGCTGGACCTGCTGGTTGACTGGAACGGCGACCGCTTTGGCGCGGCAAATGGCGCGGCGATGGGCTTTGGCTTTCACGAACTTGTTGCCCATGCGGCCCGCACGCGCGATCTGGTGGCTGGCACGGTGATTGGATCGGGCACCGTTTCCAACGCCAACTTCCGGGAGATCGGGTCATCCTGTATCGCGGAACGGCGCGGGATCGAGGTCCTGGACCTTGGCGAGCCGAAGACAGCGTTCATGTCATTCGGCGATACGGTGCGGATGGAAGCGGTTGATGGTGCGGAGCGCGCGCCGTTTGGCATACTTGAACAAAGGGTCGTGAAGGCCTGAGCCGACGCCCCTTGCCCTTCCTCCGATAATTGTTATAGCGCATAGCGAAATCGGAGGATGCCATGACCGTTGAGCCGAATCTCTCCCACGCTGCACTTGACCGTTTCTTGCGCCCGAAATCCGTCGCTGTTGTTGGCGCATCGGACAAACCGGGGGCATTGGGTGCCACGCTGCTGACCAACCTTGATCGCAATGGCTATTCCGGCGCAATCTATCCGGTCAATCCGAAGCGTGAAGAGATCATGGGCAAGCGGTGCTATGCCTCAGTCGATGCGCTGCCCGAAGGTGTGGATGTGGCTGTGCTGGCCATTCCGCGCGCGGGCGTACTGGATGCGGTGAAGGGCCTTGCCGCGCGCAAGTGCGGTGGCGTGGTGATCTTTTCGGCAGGCTTTGCCGAAGGTGGCGAGGAAGGCCTTGCCGAACAGCGCGAGATTGCCCGGATCGCGCATGAAGCGGGCATGGTGGTCGAAGGGCCGAACTGCCTTGGTCTGGTCAACTATGTCGACCGTATTCCGCTGACGTTTGTGGAAACCAATGCCGTGCCACCTGCGGGCAAGCGGGCCATTGGCATCGTTTCGCAATCGGGCGCGATGGCGGCGGTGCTGGGCACCATGCTGCTGGCACGCGATGCGGGTGTTTCCTATTCGGTGTCGACCGGCAATGAAGCGGCGAGCGGCGTTGAAGACTATGTGAACTGGCTGGTCGATCAGGACGATACCCATGCTATCGCCATGATCGTGGAGCAGTTCCGCAAACCGCAGGCGTTCCTTGCCGCAGCAAAGCGGGCGAAGGCGGCGGGCAAGCCGGTGGTGCTGCTGCACCCCGGCAAATCCAGCGCGGCGCGCGAATCCGCCGCCACGCACACCGGCGCGATGGCGGGCGATTACAAGCTGATGAGGGCGATGGTCGCGCGCGCGGGTGTGATCTTTGCCGAAACGCTGGAAGAACTGGGCGACATCGCCGAAATCGCGGTGCGCTGCCCGGCGCTTCCTTCGGGCAAGACAGCGGTTCTGGGCGAATCGGGCGCGTTCAAGGCGCTGACGCTGGATCTGGCGGAAGAGCTGGACCTGCCGCTGGCCGACCTTCACGACGAGGATTCGCCACTGCTGCGTGCTGCGCTGCCGCCGTTCGTGCCGGTATCGAACCCGCTGGACATTACCGCGCAGGGCCTTTCTGAACCGGCGATCTATACCCGCTGCATCGAAGCGCTGCTGAACGATGACCGGGTGGGCACGGTGTTTGCCGGGATCATTCAGGCCGAGGCGATCACTTGCGCGATCAAGTTCCCGGCGATCCTTGCGGCGGTTGAAGGCAAGGTGCTGACCAAGCCGGTGATCTTTGCCGGGCTGGACGAAGGTGCCGAAGTTCCGGCGGAGCGCATTGCTGCGCTGCGGGCGGCAGGCATTCCGTGGTTCCCGACCACCGAACGCGCATTGCGCGCTGTTACACGGCTGACGCACTGGGCGGCACAGGATCTGTCGGTGAACGACCTTCCGGCAGTGGCGCTGAGCGGGCTGGATGTGGTGTCGGGCGTGATCCCCGAATACAGGTCCAAGGATCTGCTGGGGCCGATTGGCGTATCGTTCCCCAAGGGCGGTTTCGCGGCCAGCGCCGACGCGGCTGTCGCGGCGGCGGATGCAGTGGGATATCCCGTGGCGATGAAGGCGCAGGCCGCCGCACTGGGCCACAAGAGCGATGCGGGCGGAGTGATTCTGAACCTTGCCGATGCTGCCGCTGTGCGCGAGGCGTGGGAGCGTATCCACGCCAATGTCGCGGCCTATTCGGCCAGTATCACGCTGGACGGCGTGCTGATCGAGGCGATGGGCAAGCGCGGCATGGAAATGATCGTGGGCGCCAAGAACGATCCCGAGTGGGGACCGGTGGTGCTGGCAGGCTTTGGCGGCGTGACGGCGGAAATCCTTCAGGACGTGCGCCTGCTGACGGCGGACCTCACGCAGGATGCGGTTGAGGCTGAACTGATGAAGCTGAAGAGCGCCGCGCTGCTCAGCGGCTATCGCGGCTCTCCGGCGCTCGACGTGCCCGCATTGGCGATGCTGATCGTCAAGGTTGGGCAGGTGCTGCGGGCGGAACCTTCCATCCGCGAAATCGACCTGAACCCGGTGATCCTGCATCCCAAGGGCGAAGGCGTGGTTGCGCTGGACGCGCTGATGCTGGTGGACTGAAGCTGATATTCGTCATTCCTGCCTGCGCGGGAATGACGAACGGTTTTGGAAAAGGAGGGCGGTCCAATGGGCCGCCCTTCTGCGTTTCAGTGCCCCGGAAAATCCATCAGCGCGCTTACCGTAAGCCCGGCGTCGCGTAGGCGGGCCGCACCGTGGAGGTCTGGCAGATCGATCACGAACAGGGCGTGGGTGATCGTGGCTCCGGCACTGCGGAGCAGTTCTGTGGCGGCGAGGGCGGTGCCGCCAGTGGCGATAAGATCGTCGACGATGACCACGCGCTGGCCCTTGCTGATGGCAGTCGGGTCGATCTCAAGCCGGTCGCGCCCGTATTCCAGCGCATAGTCTATGCCGATAGTCGGCACCGGCAGTTTGCCGGGTTTGCGCACGGGAATGAAGCCGAGGCCCATCCGCGCGGCGACGGCGGCGCCGAAGATGAACCCGCGCGCTTCCATGCCGGCAATGGCTTCGGCTCCGGCTGTACGCGCCATATCGGCGAGGTGATCGATCGTGGCGGAGAAACCGTCTCCGTGAGAGATCAGCGTGGTGATATCGCGGAAAAGGATGCCGGGAGCAGGGAAGTCCGGCACGGTGCGGACGAGGTGCTTGAGATCGTCGGGTGTCATGGCGGGCCTTTTCGCTGCGGCATCTTGCATTGGCATGACGAAAGGCTGACGCAAAGAAAAAGGCCACCGTTTCCGGTGGCCTTTGTTCGTTTCACCAATGGCAGAACGATCAGTGCTTATCAGCCCAGACGTTCTTCTTGGCGAGATAGGCAAGGACGGTTGCCGCCAGCAGGAAGCCGAGCACGGCCCAGCCGGTCTGCTTGCGCTTGTCCATCTTGGGTTCGGCAGTCCAGATCAGGAAAGCCGAGACGTCTTCCGACATCTGTTCGACGGTCGCCTTGGTGCCATCCGAATAGGTCACCTGGCCTTCGCCGGTGAGCGGCGCGGGCATGGAGAGGTTCAGGTTGGCGAAGTAGGGGTTGTAGTACAGGCCATCAGGGGTCTTGGCATCCGGGAACTTCTTGAGAAGTTCGGCGGGCTGTTCCTGATAGCCAGTGAGCAGCGAGGCCACATAGGCACCGCCATCATGACGCGCCTTGGTGATGAGCGACAGGTCCGGCGGGCTGCCCTGGCCGGCGTAATACACGACCGGGAAGTAGTCAGACGGGATGTTGTCACGCTCTGCGCGTTCGCCGCTCTTCGGATCGAAGGTCGGCTGCTTGGTGCCCCACTGCTTGGCAATCGCCTTCACTTCGGCTTCCGAGTAGCCGAGAGCGGCCAGATCGCGGAAGGCGACATGCTTGAGCGAGTGACAGGTGGCGCAGACTTCCTTGTAGACCTGGAAGCCGCGCTGGAGCTGCGCCTTGTCGAACTTGCCGAAGGCGCCATCGCTGGCGAAGTGCACCTTCTTGGGGTGGAGATGGAACTCGTGCTCTGCCGTGGCGGCAGCGGGTTCGGTAATCGCGGAGTAGGCGCCGTTGCCGAACGACCAGAGCAGCGCGACGGCGAAGAACAGGCCTACCAGGGGGCCAAAAAGACGGACCATGAGGGTTCTCTTTCTCTTACGCTCTGGCTGTCAGGCAGCGGGGTTGGCGTTGAGCACGGCGCTCTCATCCTTGCCGAGCACGGCTTCGGTGATCGAGAACGGAAGCGGTTCCGGCTTTTCGATCGACGAGACGAGCGGGAGGATGATGAGGAAGTGCGCGAAGTAATAGAGCGACGCCAGCTGGCTGAGCATCACGTAGGGTTCTTCTGCCGGAGCGCCACCGCAGTAGAACAGCACGGCCATCGTCGGGATGAGACCGAACCAGAAGAACTTGCGGAACAGCGGACGGTAGTGGCCCGAACGCACCGGCGAGGTGTCCAGCCAAGGCAGGAAGAACCACACCAGGATCGCACCGAACATGGCGAGCACGCCCATCAGCTTGGCCGGGATGAAGAAGAAGTCATAAGTGAAGGCGCGCAGGATCGCGTAGAACGGCCAGAAATACCATTCGGGAACGATGTGTGCGGGCGTGGAGAGCGGGTTTGCCGGAATGTAGTTGTCCGGGTGGCCCAGCGCGTTCGGTGCGAAGAACAGGATCGCGCAGTAGATCAGCAAGAACACGCCAAGTCCGAAGCCGTCCTTCGCCGTGTAGTACGGGTGGAAGGGAACGGTATCGCTTTCGGCCTTCACTTCGACGCCGGTCGGGTTCGACGAGCCGGGGATGTGCAGCGCCCAGATGTGCAGGATGATGACACCTGCGATAACGAAGGGCAGCAGGAAGTGCAGCGAGAAGAAGCGGTTGAGCGCGGCGTTATCCG
>NZ_JBMLSM010000105.1:0-25280 GCF_049240505.1 Novosphingobium sp. | reverse complement strand
GCCCCAGCGGATCGACCAGACCATCTTGTCGACTTCGCTGGCCACGTCCGACGCCACTGCCGAATTGCCGATGTTGGCGTTGATCTTGACGAGGAAGTTGCGCCCGATCGCCATCGGCTCGGACTCAGGATGGTTGATGTTCGAAGGAATGATCGCGCGGCCCCGCGCCACTTCATAGCGCACGAATTCAGGGGTCACGTAATCGGGGATCGAAGCGCCCCAGTCCTGCCCGTCGCGGATCAGCGCTTCCTTGGCCTGCTTGCGGCCAAGGTTCTCACGGATGGCCACATATTCCATTTCCGGCGTGATGATGCCCCGGCGTGCGTAATGCATCTGGCTGACGTTCTGTCCAGCCTTGGCCCGCAACGGACGCTTCACCACGTTGGGGAACGCAGGCACGCCAGCCGAACGGTCAGGCCCCTTCAGCCCGTTGTCCTCAGGCTTCACTTCGCGCGCGTCGTATTCTTCCACATCGCCGCGCGCCATGATCCAATCGCGGCGAAGTTGCGGCAGGCCAGCTGCAATATCGATGGTGGCGCGAGTATCGGTATAAGGCCCCGAAGTGTCATAAACCCGCACCGCCGGTTCACCGCTTGAAGGTTCCAGCGCGATTTCACGCATGGCGACCCGCACGTCGGGGAAGCGCAGGCTTTCAACGTGGATCTTGCGACTGCCGCGGATCGGGCCGGTAGTGACGCCGATTTCGAGCTTGGAGTTGATATCTGCCATTGGGCGCTCCTCTTCTTGACGGAGAAGGAGCAGGCTGGTGCACGACTCAACGCCCCAACAGCCTTCCCTCCCTCCGCCCGTGCTAACGGGTTCAGGTTCGACGGGTCGGGCTGCGTGACCAGCCCCTCTCAGCCAGCACTGGCTCCCCGGGGTATGGACAGGCTTTTAGGCGCGGAATGCGCGCGCGGCAACCGGCGTTTGTCTATTCCGTCGCTTCTGCAACACCTGCCCCTGCCCGCACACCATCATAGAGGAACTCCGGCCCATCCAGATCGATGGCCGGAATGGCATCGCGCTCAAGCCAGTAGTTCTGGTTGTGCCGCCATTCTTCCTTGCCACCGCGCTGCGGCAGCTTGTGCATATCGCGCATCAGATAGCCCGGATTGAAGTTGTCGGCTTCGATCCACGGAAGAATGTCCATGCCTGCATCCTCATCGCGGAACACCGGCTCGACCTTCTTCGCCCCCCGCGCGTCCATATGGCGCAACAGGCGGCAAACGAAATCGCCCAGCATGTCCACCCGCAACGTCCAACTCGCGCGGAAATAGCCGAAGACCCAGACCATGTTGGGCACACCGGTAAACATCATCCCGCGATAGGTCACCGTATCGCCCCAGTTGACCGCCTTGCCATCCACCTCGAACGGAATGTCGCCCAGAACCTTCAGGTGGAAACCGGTGCAAGCCACGATGATGTCCGCCTCCAGCATTTCACCCGAAGCCGTCAGCACGCCCTTGTCGGTGAAGCGGTCGATCGTATCGGTCACCACCTGCACCTTGCCTTGTGCGGCCGCCTGAAACAAATCGCCATCCGGGCAGAACGCCAGTCGCTGTTGCCAAGGCCGGTATTTGGGCGTGAAGTGCGGTTCGAAATCGAAGTCCTCCCCGGCATAGGCGCGCGCGGCCATCTTCAGTTCCTCGAACACCACATCAGGCTCTTCGACGCAGCGTTTGTCCATGACGGCCTGATCGTGCATCACTTGAGCACGCACCACGCGATGGACGGTCGGTTCGTCGATGCCGATTTGCCGAAGCCGGTCGGCCAGTTCGTTCTGGTTGGGGTGGCAATAGAAGTAGGTCGGCGAACGCTGCAGCATCGTCACCTGCGCCTTCTCGGCAAAGGCTGGAACCACCGTCGCAGCCGTCGCGCCTGATCCGATGACAAGGATACGCTTGCCTTCCCAGTCGGTCGCCGGATCCCACAACTGCGCGTGAACGAACAGGCCCTTGAAGTCCGATACGCCCTGCCACTCCTTGGGGATGTAGGGCACCTGATGGTCGTAATATCCTTGGCACATCCACAAAAACCCCGCCGTGAACGTGGCCGTGCTGCCATCCTTCGCCAGCGCTTCCAGCGTCCAGCGGTTCGTCTCGCTGGACCATTTCGCGCTCGTGATCGTGTGGCCATAGTGGATATGCCGGTCGATCCCGGCTTCCTCGATCACCTCACCCATGTAATCGAGGATAGCCTGCGCGCTGGCAATAGGCGCGCCGACCCACGGCTTGAAGCGATAGCCGAAAGTGTAGAGGTCCGAGTCAGACCGCACGCCCGGATACTTGTGCGTGTCCCAGGTGCCGCCAAACGTATCCTTGGATTCGATCACGGCATAAGTTTTGCCGGGGCACTGGTCCTGCAGGTGCCATGCCGAACCGATGCCAGAAATACCGGCCCCGATGATCAGGACATCAAAATCGCCGCCCGAACTTGCGTGTTCGCCCATCTGTCCTCTCCAAGATCCTCGCCCCTTTGTGTGTCAGGGCTTGTCAGGCCGTTCTCGGCTCATGCGGAAAGGTGACATTGATCGGTATCAAGCTGCAACCTGATGGACCTGACAATGAAGCTATCGGTCAAGAAAATCCGGCGCTCACCCGCCAGCCTGCCACCCACGAACGGATTCAAGCGGATAGGCCAGCATCAGCACGTTCAACGCCAGATTGTCGCGGATCATGAACAGCGTAAACGCCTCGAACACCAGCGCCACGCCCACTGTGACCATTGTCGGAACGCGCGCGGCGAACAGGAAACCAAGGCTCATAAACGCCATGTCCGCAAAGGAATTGAGCACGCTGTCGCCCGAATAACCGTAGGATATCGTTACCGCACGATAGCGATCGATGATGATCGGTGAATTTTCGAGAATTTCCCACGCCCCTTCCACCAGCACTGCCAGCGCAAGTGCCCAACGCGGCGAAAGCGCCTGCAAGCCGAACCTGCGCCACAAAAGATGCGCCGCGCCATAAAACAGGAAGCCATGAATCACGTGGCTGAAGCTGTACCAGTCCGCAATCTGCTGACTGTTCTCTGCCGATTCCACCACGCCCTGCCACAACCTGATCGTGCCACACGGGCAGATCGGCGGGCGATGCATTCCCAGCAATATGATCACGATACCCAGTGCAACGCCGATGGCCGCGATCTTCCCAGCGCGATCCGGCAGCAGGTCTGATTTCATAGGTTGTTGTCCCTTCCCCTCATTGCCCTTTCTGACGGGTCGGCCTTCAACTCACAAGCCCGTGGTTGCACCCGCAACCGCATCGCCCTAAGCGCATGATGATGAGTGTGCGCCATTGCGATATTGTCATTCTCGGCGGCGGCCTGGCAGGCGGCCTTGTCGCGCTGGCGCTCAAACAGGCGCAGCCAAACCTGTCAGTTCTGCTGGTCGAACAAGGCGATAGCATCGGCGGTCACCACGTCTGGTCGTTCTTCGGCACCGATATCAATCAGGCCGGGCGCGATCTTCTTGATGGCATGGTCGTCGCGGCATGGCCTGAATATACGGTGCGGTTCCCCCGGATCGAACGGCGGCTGCATACCAGCTACTATTCCATAACCTCGGCGCGGTTTGATCGCATCGTCCGCGCAAGCCTCGGCCCCGATGCGATCATGACCGGCGTCAGGGCACTAGCCTGCAGCACCACCAACGCCACCCTGTCCGATGGCACGCGCGTGGAAGCAGGCGCGGTGATCGATGCGCGCGGCCTGCGCAATGTCAGCGATCTGACCGGGGGATGGCAGAAATTCGTCGGTCGGCGTTTTCGCCTGCAGGCTCCGCACGGGCTGGACGCTCCCATCGTAAAGGACGCCACGGTCGAACAGATCGATGGCTACCGCTTCGTCTATTGCCTGCCTTTCACGCCCGACGAAATCTTCGTCGAAGATACCTATTATGCCGATGGCCCCGCGCTGGACGTCAACGCAATCCGCGCCCGGATAGATGCCTATGTGGCGCAGCAGGGCTGGACCGTTGCCGAAGTGCTGGATGAGGAACAGGGCGTTCTTCCAGTCGTCGCAGGTGGCGATTTCGGCGCCTTCTGGCGAGCCAGCGGCAACAATGTCGCCCGCGCAGGGGTTCGCGCCGGTCTGTTCCACGCGGTGACCAGCTATTCCCTGCCCGATGCCGTCCGCTATGCCCTCGCCCTGGTTGCACGGCCTGATCTCAGCGGCGATGCGCTCGCCCGGTTCAGCGAAGCATGGGCGCGTCAGCACTGGCAGGATGCAGCCTATCACCGCACACTAACCGCAATGCTCTTCGCCGGCGCAGAGCCGCACCTGCGCTATCGCGTGCTCGAACGTTTCTACGGCCTTGATCGCGCGTTGATCGAACGATTCTATGCCGGTCGCACCACCGCGTTCGACAAATTCAGAATCCTTGCCGGAAAGCCCCCTATTCCCATCACCCGCGCCATCGGCGTGCTGACGGGCTTGGGCGCGCGGCCAAAACCTCTTTCCTCGTCGGGAACCAGAACATGAAACGTGCCTGTGTAATCGGCTCAGGCTTCGGCGGCCTTGCGCTCGCCATCCGGCTCCAGTCGGGCGGCGTGCAGACCACGCTTATCGAAGCGCGCGACAAGCCTGGTGGCCGTGCCTACCACTGGCAGAAGGATGGTTTCACGTTCGATGCCGGGCCAACCGTCATCACCGACCCTGCCTGTCTGGAAGAACTCTGGGCACTGAAAGGGCATCGCCTTTCGGATGACGTGGAACTGATGCCCGTCATGCCGTTCTATCGGCTCAACTGGGCAGACGGCACCAATTTCGATTACTCCAACGATAGCGTAAATCTGCGGAACGAGATTGCAAAGCTCAGCCCGCAGGATGTCGCCGGATATGAAGACTTCCTGCATTATTCCGCAGGCGTTTTCGAAGAAGGCTATCGCAAGCTCGGTGCTGTGCCCTTTCTCGATTTCGCCAGCATGATCAAAGCCGCGCCTTCGCTGGCGCGCTATCAGGCGTGGCGGTCGGTTTACTCAGTTGTCTCAAGCTACATAAAGAACGAAAAGCTGCGCGAGGCTTTCAGCTTCCACAGCCTGCTCGTTGGCGGCAACCCGATGACCACAAGCGCAATCTATGCCCTGATCCACAAGCTGGAAAAAGACGGCGGCGTATGGTGGGCCAAGGGCGGCACCAACCGCCTGATCGAAGGCATGGTCACCCACTTCCGCCGCATCGGTGGCGAAGTGCGCATGGGCGATCCGGTCGTCCATGTCGAAACGCTTGGCACGCGCGCCACCGGCGTGCAGACGAAAAGCGGATGGTCAGGCAAATTCGATGCCGTCGCCTCGAATGCCGATATCATGCACTCCTACCGCGATCTGATGCCCGATAATACGCACGCCCAGCGGCGCGCGAAGGCTTTGGGCAAGAAGCGCTATTCCCCCAGCCTATTCGTTGTCCACTTCGGCCTTGAAGGCACATGGCCGGGCATTCCGCATCACATGATCCTGTTCGGCCCGCGCTACAAAGGGCTGCTCGACGATATCTACACCCACGGCGTCCTGCCGCAGGACTTCTCGATCTACCTGCACCACCCCACGGTCACCGATCCCTCGGTAGCGCCAGGGGGCATGAGCACGTTCTACGCGCTGGTTCCCGTCGCCAACATGGGCAAGCTTCCGGTCGATTGGAACGAGGTCGGCCCGATCCTCGAAAAGCGCATTCTGGATGAAGTAGGTCGCCGTCTGATCCCGGATATCCATTCGCGTATCGTAACGAAATTCCACTACGCCCCGGCAGACTTCAAGACGGACCTGTCCGCCCACCTCGGCAGCGCGTTCAGCCTTGAACCGTTACTAACGCAAAGCGCATGGTTCCGCGCACACAACCGCGACGATGCAATTTCGAACTTCTATCTTGTCGGCGCGGGAACCCATCCCGGCGCGGGCATTCCCGGCGTGGTCGGCTCGGCCAAGGCCACCGCGCAACTTATGCTGGAGGATCTTCTGTGAAACGCCTTGCCGTCTATTGCGGCTCTGCCTCGCCCGCCGATACTCGTTACGTCACACTCGCTCGGCAGATCGGGCAGGAACTGGCGCGGCGCGGCATCGGTGTGGTCTATGGTGGCGGACGGTTGGGCCTGATGGGCGCGGTTGCCTATGGCGCGCTTGATGCGGGCGGCGAAGTGATCGGCATTATCCCCGAGGGTCTGGTCAATTCCGAAGTGGCCAACCACGATTGTACCGAACTCCACGTCGTTTCGGGAATGCACGAACGCAAGAAGCGCTTCACCGACCTGTCGGACGGTTTCCTCACCATCCCCGGCGGTGTCGGCACGATGGACGAACTATGGGAAGCCGTCAGCTGGGCGCAGCTTGGCTATCATGCAAAGCCGGTGGGCCTGCTCAATGCCTTCGGCTTCTACGACCATCTGCTGGCCTTCAACCGCCACATGATCGACGTGGGCTTCATCCGCCCGGCGCACGCCAACATCATCATTGCCGAACACGATCTCGATCTGCTGCTGGCCCGCATGGAAGCCCATGTGCCGCACACCCCGATCTTTGCGATGAAAGCCGATGATCTCTGAATGACGATGGATCGCGCGGCTCTCGTTACTAACGCTCGCCAATCGATCCTGAAGGGTTCGAAAAGCTTCGCCATCGCCAGCCACCTGTTCGATCGCGCTACACGCGAAAGGGTCTGGCTGCTCTACGCATGGTGCCGCCGCTGCGACGATATCATCGATGCGCAGGACCACGGCGGCGCCTTGGGCATTCAGACGGGAGCGGCAGAGCGTTTGACGCAAGTTCGCGAAAAGACCGCGCTGGCTTTTGCCGGGCGTGAAAGCGGCGATCCAGCCTTTGACGCCCTTGGCCTCGTCGCGCGCGAAACCGGCCTTACGCTGGAAATGGCGCGTGACGTTATCGATGGCTTCGCGCTCGATGCCGCAGAATGGCAGCCGCACTCCGAAGCTGATCTCATGCGCTATTGCTGGCATGTGGCAGGCGCTGTGGGCGTGATGATGGCTGTCGTCATGGGCGTATCCCCCGATGATTCCGATACGCTCGACCGCGCCTGCGACCTGGGCCTGGCTTTCCAACTCGCCAACATCGCGCGCGATATCGATGAGGATGACGCGGCGGATCGTTGCTACATCCCGCTGGACTGGCTGGCTGAGGAAGACATTCCGCCGGGTGAGCAGATGAAGCCGCATTTTCGCCCTGCCCTGACGAGGATTGTCGCGCGCATGTGCGAAGCGGCGAACATTCACGAATGCTCCGCCCGCATCGGTGCTGCCCGGCTGAAGCCGCGTCAGCGCTGGGCTATTCTGGCGGCGGCGGGGATCTATGGCGAGATCGCGCGCGAGGTCGCGCGGCGCGGCGAACATGCGTGGGATCATCGCACTGTCGTTAGTAACGGGCGCAAGCTGGGGTTTGTGGCAAGAGCCGCATGGGCAAGCGTCCGTCCGGTTCCTCGCTCCTGTGTGGCGATGGCAAGCGCCCGGAAATACAGCAGAATTGACCTGACTGCCCTCGCCCGGAAGCAGGGCGTTCCGAACTGCACCTAGATGCACCTAGCTGCACCTAAGCGGTCCTGACAGGCCGAAATCGCGGTTTGAGATGGGCCTGAGGCATGGCACAATGCCGCTGTGCAAGGGAGATGGGACGTGGATGCCGCAACGCCGCCCGTTACGTTACAAAATCCGGCCGAAAGCGAAGGCGAACTCATCTATCGCACCCGCCTGCCAGTCCGCATCTGGCACTGGCTGAACGCCATCGCCATCTTCGCCCTGCTGATGAGCGGTGCCACAATCTTCAATGCTCACCCCCGGCTTTACTGGGGCAAATATGGCGCGAATTACGATGATCCCTGGCTGGTCATCGGCAAACGCGGGCAAGAAGGTTTTGTGCAACTGGGAAGTCTGGAAGTTCCGACAACCGGCATTCTAGGTTACACACCCTACTCCACCAAAGCTATTCCACCGATCTTTACGATCCCGAACTATTACAGCCTTGCCGAAGGGCGGCAGTGGCACTTTTTCTTTGCATGGATTCTACTTGCATCGCTTGTGATATTTATTCTTTACGCCTTGCTCTCAAAACATCTTTCCCGCGATCTTGCCTTGAAGCGTGAAGAACGAAAATTTTCTCACCTGTGGCGGGATATGAAGAACCACGCCAAGCTGCGGTTCCCGACAGGTGAGGCAGCCAGATCCTATAATCCGTTGCAAAAGATCGTATATCTGGGCGTGATCTTCGTGCTGATACCGCTGGTGGTGCTGACCGGGATGACGATGTCGCCAAATCTCAACGCAGCCTTCCCTTTGCTGCTTGACCTGTTCGGCGGACGGCAATCAGCCCGATCGATACACTTCCTCTGCGCAGTGGCCTTCTGCGCTTTCATCGCAATCCATCTTCTGATGATTGTGCTTGCCGGACCGTTTAACGAACTGCGCTCGATAGTGACGGGATGGTACAGAATACCGGCAGTGCGGGAGATCGGGGAATGACGTTGATTTCCCGACGCAACGCTCTTTTCGGGGCAAGTGGCCTTCTGCTTTCCGGCTGTGAACGCATCACCACGTCCCCCACCGTTCGCAAAATGCTGACGTTGGGTGAGAAGGCAACGCTGACTGGGCAGCGTCTCGTTACGGACCGCAACGCACTGGCACCGGAATTCACCCGTGCCGACCTGTCACCGCGCTTCCGGGTGAACGGCAACCACATGCCCGCATCACCCGAATATGCCCGCCATCTTGCCAATGGATTTGCCAACTGGGCAGTTGAAATCGGCGGACTTGTCGACAGGCCGATGCGCCTGACACTGGCCCAGCTGAAAGCCGCACCGCAGCGCACGCAGATCACCCGGCAGGACTGTGTTGAGGGCTGGAGCGCGATTGGCGAATGGACCGGCGTGCCACTTGCATTGCTGCTCCGCCAGTCCATGATTTCAGCAAATGCCAACTTTATCGTCTTCCATTGCGCAGACGATTTCTCAGGCATTCCCTATTACGAGAGCATCGACATGATCGATGCGATGCACCCTCAAACGATCCTTGCCCACACCATGAACCGCCAGCCTCTTCCCGTCGGGCACGGTGCACCAATCAGACTGCGGGTAGAACGAGCGCTGGGATACAAGCAGGCCAAGTTCGTGATGCGGATCGAAGCCGTGGCATCACTGGCTGGCATCCACGGCGGCAAGGGTGGATATTGGGAGGACCATTCTGGCTACCAATGGTTTGCCGGAATATGAAACAAGGGGCCCGCCACGCGCAATCGCAACGTAACGGGCCAATTTCCGCTTTTGCCAAAGCGCCCCCTATTGCCCGGACTACTTCAGCGCATCAGCACCAGTTCCTCGGCCATCGACGGATGCAGCGCCACGGTCGCGTCGAAATCGGCCTTGGTCAGCCCGGCCTTCACGGCAATGGCGGCAGCCTGAAGGATTTCCGGGCTGTCCGGGCCAATCATGTGGATGCCCAGAACCTTCTCGGTCGTGGCATCGACGATCATCTTGTAAAGGCCGCGTTCCGGGCGGTGGCCGAAGATGTTCTTCATCGGGCGGAAGTCTGACGAATAGACCTTGATGTTGCTGCCATAGGCCTGCCGCGCCTGGCTTTCGGTCAGACCAACGCCCGCAAGCGGCGGCTGCGAAAACACTGCGCTGGGAATGCAGTCGTAGCTTACCGAGGTTTCCTTGCCGCCAAATACGCGGTCGGCAAAGGCGTGGCCTTCACGGATGGCGATGGGGGTTAGCTGCACGCGGTTCGTTACGTCACCCACGGCGTAGATGCTGTCGCAAGCCGTCTTGCCGTGATCGTCAACGGGGATTTCGCCCTGCGCCCCGAGTTCGATCCCGGCGCTTTCCAGCCCCAGCCCGTCCGTCTTGGGGCGGCGTCCGGTGGCGACAAGGACGACATCGGCGTGCAACGGATCGGGCTGCTTGCCGACATAGACGTGGAACGAGCCGTCCTCCTGCTTTTCAACGCGATCGAACGGGCAGTTGAACTTGTATTCGATGCCGCGCGCCATCGTGATCTGCAGCAGGCGGTCGCGCATCGATTCATCATAGCCGCGCAGGATCGTCTCGCTGCGGTTTACCACCGTTACGTGACAGCCAAGCGCATTGAAAATCCCAGCAAATTCCATCGCGATATAGCCCGCGCCGGAAATGACCACGCGCTTGGGCAGGGTTTCGAGATGGAATACCTCGTTCGAGGTGATGCAGTGTTCGCTGCCTTCGAACTCAGGCATCACGGGCCAGGCACCCGTGGCAATCAGGATATACTTCGCGCTGATTTCCTGCCCCGAAGCGAGGCGGACCGTGTTTGGCCCTGCAACGGTGGCGCGTTCCAGAAAGCGTTCGACCTTGTTGGTTTCCAGCGTGTTCGTATAGGCGGTGTTGAGGCGGTCGACGTCTTTCAGCACCGCGTCACGTAACGTCGGCCAGTCGAAGCTCATCTTCTCGACCGTCCAGCCATAGTTGGCTGCATCCTGCAATTCTTCGGCAAAGTGCGAACCGTAGACGAGCAGCTTCTTGGGCACACAGCCCCGGATGACGCAGGTGCCGCCGACCCGATATTCTTCTGCCACTGCAACGCGCGCGCCGTGGCTGGCAGCGATCCGGCTGGCCCGAACGCCGCCCGAGCCTGCGCCGATGACGAAGAGATCGTAGTCGAATTGCTGGTCAGCCATATGCACTCCTTCTTGTGGAGCAGCATATGGCCTCTGGTCCTTCGCAAGACCAGAGGCTTTTGCGCAATACCGTTAGGTATACTTACTATTATCCGCCAATCCCGGCGGCGGCGAGCAGGGCCTCGGTCGAAGGATCGAAACCTTCGCCGCCGCCAGTATCGATCTGCTTGGCAATGGCCTTGCCGAGTTCCACGCCGAACTGATCGAACGGATTGATGCCGAGCATCGCCGCCGAAACGAAGGTGCGGTGTTCGTGGAAGGCGATCAGCGCGCCGAGGGTAGCGGGATTGAGATCATCGCACAGGATTGTGGCGGAAGGACGATCCCCCGGATAGGCGCGCGCACCATCATCCGATGCCTTGCCTGCCATCAGGGCAGCGCCCTGTGCAAAGCAGTTCGAGAGCAGGATCTGGTGGTGGACCGGATCGAGATCGTGGCCGGGCACCTTCACCGCAAGGAAATCGACCGGGATCAGGTGTGTGCCCTGATGGAGCAACTGGAACACCGCGTGCTGTGCATCGGTGCCTACCCCGCCCCAGGTGACCGGGGCGCTTGCACGCATCAGCGGCGAGCCATCGGCAAGAACGCGCTTGCCGTTCGATTCCATCTCCAACTGCTGGAGATAGTCGGGCAGAAGGGCGAGCCGTTCGTCATAGGCGAAGACCGCACGTGTCTGGCAGGCGCGCACTTGCGCATAATAAAGGTCCGCAAAGGCGGCCCGGACGATGACGTTTTCGGCAAGGTCCACGTCGATGAAGTGACGGTCGATGGCGGCGGCACCATCGAGAAATTCGGCAAAGCCCTGCCACCCCAGCGCAATCGCAACCGGGAAGCCGATGGACGACCATAGCGAATAGCGCCCGCCAACGGTTTCTGAAAACGGCAGGACACGAGTTTCATCGACACCCCATTCCACTGCCTTTTCCGGCGCTGCGGTCAGCGCGACGACGCGACCGTAAGGATCGTCAACGCCGTTCTCGCTCAGCCAGTCCAGCGCCGAGCGGGCGTTGGTCATGGTTTCGGTGGTGGTAAACGTCTTCGACGCGATGGCGATCATCGTGGTCGCCGGATCGCAGGCCTTCATGGCAGCTTCCAGCGCGCAACCATCGATGTTCGACACCACATGGACGGCGACCTTGGCACCATCGCGAGTCAGTGCATCAATCGCAAGCGCAGGGCCGAGTGCCGAGCCGCCGATGCCGATATGGATCAGGCTTTTCACATCGCCCAGAAGGCCTTCGTGGATTGCATCGACCAGCATCTTCATGCGGGCGTGGAGCGCTTCGGCTTCTTCGACGCTGGCTTCATTGCCCACACCACGCTGTGCGGTGTGTTCGGCAGCGCGGCCTTCGGTATTGTTGATCTTCTCGCCATTGATCAGCGCGTCACGCCGACCTTCGAGATCCATTGCTGCTGCAATGGAGCCGAGCAGCGCTTCGACTTCGGGCGAGAGGTGCGTTTTCGACCAGTCGAACAGAATCGGGCCGCCGGGCAAATCGAGCGTGGCCGAATAGCGCGCAAGCCGATCCGCATCGGCAAACAGGTCTTTCAGGGTCGGCCGGGGCAGGCCTGCCAGCGCCGTCCAGAAGAGTTCGGCTTGGGCATCGATCATGGCAATCCTCATCGTTTCGCAACTGCGTAATCGCTCTAATGCCCGGTTGAGAGGCGCAGGCCAAGCGCGCTGTTCATCCACCGGCAAGCTTCGCAGACGTATTTCGGGACTGTATTGTTTCGATAACACACTTGACGAAGGGCCTTGCGAGCAACATGACCGCGACGATGAACGATACACCCGAAGCCAGCCCGCAGACACCGGCCGATCCGGCTTCCGCTCCTCCGCGCGCGAAGAAGGAGAAGAAAGAGGACAGCTTTCCGGTCTTCCTCGTGAAGCTGGTGCTGGTGGTGGCGATCTTCCGCAGCTTCATCTTCTCGCCCTTCAACATCCCTTCGGAATCGATGCTGCCAAGGCTGGAGAACGGGGACTACCTGCTCGCGGCGAAGTGGCCCTATGGATACAGCAGCTATTCGCTGCCGTTCAGCGCGCCACTGCTGCCCAAGCGCATCTTTGCGAGCCAGCCAGAGCGCGGCGATGTGGCGATATTCAAAGCGCCTCCCGGCAACGATGTGGACTATATCAAGCGGGTCATCGGGTTGCCGGGCGATACCGTGCAGATGAAGGAAGGCGTGCTGATCCTGAACGGTCAGGCCGTGCCGAAGGTAAAGGTTCAGGACTTCGTCATTGCGGTGACGCCAAACACCGACTGCGTTTCGGACGAGTTTGCCGTCACCGAAGCGGATGGCAGCCAGACCTGCCATTACCCTCAGTTCCGCGAAACGTTGCCCAACGGAAAGAGCTACAACGTGCTCGACCTTGGCCAGCGTGATGCCGACAACACGGTTCCGATCGTGGTGCCCGAAGGCCAGTTGTTCCTGATGGGCGACAACCGCGACAATTCGATGGATAGCCGCTTCCCGGCGATGGAAGGTGGTGGCATCGGTCTGGTGCCGCAGGACAATCTTGTGGGACGCGCCGCGATCATGATGTGGTCGACCGATGGCAGCGCCAACTGGTTCCTGCCCTGGACCTGGTTCACCGCCGCGCGGTGGAACCGGATCGGGGGCACGTTCTGAGCGCGCTTCCTGCCGAGAGCCTGACGTTTCTGACGGAACTGACCGGGAGCGCCCCCGCGCGCCCCGACTTGTGGGCCGAAGCGTTGACTCATGGCTCGATGGGTAAGGCGCGCGATTACCAGCGGCTTGAGTTTCTGGGCGACCGTGTGCTGGGGCTGGTCATCGCGGATTGGCTGCACGAAAAGAGCGATGCTGCCGAGGGCAAGCTCTCGCAGCGGCTCAATGCGCTGGTCAGCCGTGAGACTTGCGCCGATGTGGCGCGGGCCATCGCCCTGCCCCCGCACATCCGCCTTGGCAAGCAGGCGCGTGACGATGGCGGCGCGCAGAGCGACAACATCCTTGGCGATGTGATGGAAGCACTGATCGGGGCGCTGTTCGTGGAACGCGGCTTTGATGAGGCGCGCCTGTTCGTGCGAAAGCTGTGGGACAAGCCGATGGCTTCGGGCACCGGGCAGCGCAAGCATCCCAAGGCGGCGTTGCAGGAATGGGCTGCGGGCAACCGGCGCAAGCCGCCAGTCTACACAATGGTGGCGCGCGAAGGGCCGGATCACGCCGCGCGCTTTACCGTGTCGGTCGAGGTAAACGGCGTGGGCAAAGCCAGCGCTATCGGATCGAGCAAGCAGGAAGCCGAAACTGCGGCGGCCCATGCGTTCATGCAGGCTTACGGCTGAAGCCTATTTGGCCTAATGTGGCCGCAGACATTCAGAGAATTGGAAATATGACCGAAAAATGTGGCCTCGTGGCCGTGCTGGGCGCGCCGAATGCGGGCAAATCAACGCTGGTGAATGCGCTGGTGGGGCAGAAGGTGGCGATTGTCTCTGCCAAGGCACAGACCACGCGCGCACGGCTGATGGGCATTGCGCTGGAAGGAGAAGCGCAGATCATTCTGGCCGATACGCCCGGACTGTTCGAACCGAAGCGCCGTCTGGACCGCGCGATGGTGAGCGCCGCCTGGGATGGCGCGCAGGAAGCCGATGCGATCCTGCTGGTGGTGGATGCGCGCAAGAAGAAGCGCGATTACCTCGAACCGATCCTTGCCAGCTTGAAGGACCGGCCAGAACGCAAGCTGCTGGTGTTGAACAAGGTGGATTCGACGCCGAAGGAACCGCTGTTGGTCATGGCGGAGGCGCTGACAACGGACGCGCAATTCGATGAGGTGTTCTTCGTTTCGGCGCTGACCGGCGATGGCGTGCCCGAACTTAAGCAGCGGCTTGCCGCGCTGATGCCGGAAGCGGTGTGGCATTACCCGGAAGATCAGGTTTCTGACGCCAGCGAGCGACTGATGGCAGCGGAGATCACGCGCGAGCAGCTTTATCGGCAGCTCCATGACGAATTGCCGTATGACAGCACGGTGCGACCGGAAAAGTACCTCACGCGCAAGGACGGCTCGATCGAGATTCACCAGCAGATCGTGATCGCGCGCGAAAGCCAGCGCCCCATCGTGTTGGGCAAAGGCGGCGCGAAGATCAAGGCGATTGGCGAGGCTTCGCGCAAGGAACTGGCGCAGTTGCTCGAAACCAAAGTTCATCTGTTCCTGCACGTGAAGGTGGATGAGCGCTGGGCCGATGCCAAGGAAATCTACGAGGAAATCGGACTGGAATGGGTCAAGTGATGCGCAAGGCTCTGTTGGTGACGCTGGTGCTGGTTTCCTCGACTTCGGTCGTCGCAAAGCCTGCTGTGCCTGCTGCTGGCGGTCGCTATGTCGCGCTGGGCAGTTCGTTTGCAGCCGGACCGGGCGTCGGGCCGAATACGCCCGGCACGCCTGCGCGGTGCGGACGGGGCACGCTGAATTATCCCAACCTGCTCGCCAAGGAGTTTGGGCTGGATCTGGTGGATGCCACGTGCAGCGGCGCTACCACGCACCACGTGCTTGGGGCGTGGAACGAGGTTCCGCCCCAGATCGACAGCGTGGATGCCAGGGCAAAGCTGGTTACGATCACCATCGGCGGCAACGACATCGCCTTTGTTGGCAACATCTTCGCCGCTGCCTGTGAACAGATGGCCAAGCCTGACCCGCGCTGCCAGAAATGGCGCGAAGTCAGCGAAGCCGAGTGGGAGGGTGACGAAGACCGTATGCGGCGTATTGTGCGCACTGTCCGCGAACGTGCGCCGGAAGCGCGGATCGTGTTCGTCGATTACATTTCGGTGCTGCCGCTTGCGAAAGACTGTTCGGCCCTGCCGATCGCTGCCGAACGGTTGGAGCTGAGCCGCGTTGCCGCCAAGCGACTGGCGAAGATCACAGCGCGCGTGGCGAAGACGGAGGGGGCCGAAGTGCTGAAATTCTCCCGGCTTTCACGCGACCATGCGCCGTGTTCAGCAGTACCGTGGAGCAACGGAATGACTGCGCCAGAAGGCGATGGTATTCCAATCCACCCCAACCGCATCGGCCATGTTGCCGCAGCAAAAGCGCTCGGGGAGTTTCTACGGCGGAAATGACCGGGCGACCGTTGGCCGCGCCTCGCGCGCGGTCTGCCCCGGTTTCCGGCAACGCAAAGGCTCCGTCAGAAACCTGACAGCAAACATTCATCACCCGCACCTACGCCCGTAGCGAAGGGAACCGCGCCTCTGCCCGTTGAGCGTTCGGTTACCTTCTCAACGGAGTGCAGGAATGAACGAACCGGGCGGAATCCCGCTGGGCGAGACAGCGACGGTAAATCGCACACGGCCCCGTCGGTTCGCACCGACATTTGCGCTGCCGGGATTTTCCCTGCCGGCATGGCTCATCCCGGCCCTGGCCTATCTTGGCCTGTTTCTGATCACGCGCAGCTTTCTGTTCGGCAATCCGGTGATCCATATCGACGAGCAGTTCTATCTGTTCGTGGCCGAACGGATGCGCGATGGCGCGGTGCCCTATGTCGATATCTGGGACCGAAAGCCCATCGGCCTGTTCGTGTTGTACGAAGCCTTTGCCGCTGTTCCCGGTGATCCATTGCTGGCCTACCAGTTCGGTGCGGCGGTGGCGACGGCGGGAACAGCGCTGGCGATATCGCGGCTGGCGCGGGAAATCGCCTCGCCCGCAGCAGCGTGGCAGGCAGGCGCGGCCTATATCCTGTTCATGCCCGCCTTCAACGCAGGCATGGGGCAAGCGCCGGTCTTCTACAATCTGCTGGTAGCAGTGGCCGCAATCGCCGTGGTCGACGCCATGAAGCGGAACGAGGACGAGACGCTGCTGGGGCGCGGATGCTGGGTCATGTTGCTGCTGGGGCTTGCCATCCAGATCAAGTATACCGTGATCTTCGAAGGTGCTGCCTTTGGCATGATGCTGCTGGCGCGCGGATTTGCGGATATCTGGTCCTTGCGGCGCCTGGTGGGAACGGCTGCGCTGTGGATCGCCGTCGCGCTGCTGCCGACTGCCGCTGCAATGGCGTGGTATGCCGAAATCGGCCAACTTGATGCGTTCATCTATGCCAACTTCGTGTCGATCTTTGAACGCGGATCTGACGGGGTGCGGTCATACGGCAGGTTGGCGAAGGAATGTGCTGCGTTGCTGCCGTTCTGGCTGGCCATCTTCCATGCGCCGAAAATGTGCGACACATCAGGTGGCCTGTCACCGCGCTCGCACGCCTTCCTGAAGATCTGGGGTGCGATGGCATGCCTTGGCTTCCTGATTTTCGGGACGTGGTACGATCACTATGTCGCGCCGCTGCTGGTGCCATTGGCAGTCTTGGCCGCCCCTTCCCTTGCCCGCGTGCAGCCCGGCGAACGGTGGTACGGACGATTCTTGCTCGGTTTCGGGGCTCTGGCAGGCATGGTGGTGCCGATCTATCAGGTCTGGCGGCATGGAACGACCGCGCAATACGAGGAGATGAGTGCGCTGATCGAGCAGGAAATGCGTGGCGGATGCCTGTTCATCTTTGAAGGAGAACTGGCCTTCTATCGCACGATCCCCACCTGCCTGCCGACCACGCGGATATTTCCCAACCACCTCAACACGTTCATCGAATCCACCGCGATCGGCATGGATGCCACCGCCGAAGTGCGCCGTATCGTGGCAGCACGCCCCGACGTCATCCTTATGTGGGCGCCGCAAAAGCTTTATCTGCCCAATCTGGAAACGCGCGCAGTGATGAAAACTGAACTGCCAAAAGCCTATGAGCGCTATGCCACCTACACGCTCGGCACGCGCGAATATTGGCTCTATCGCCTGAGGCGATAGAGCCAATTGGTTACTCTGCCTTGGTGGCTGCCTTGGGCTTTGCGGGCTTCTTTGCCGGAGCTTTCTTGGCAGTCGCCTTTTTCTCGGCGACCTTCTTCGGCGCTGCCTTCTTTGCGGGAGCCTTCTTCGCCCCCTTCTTGCCCTTGGCCGGTCCCTTTGCAGCACGCTCGTCGATCAGCGTCACTGCCTCTTCCATCGTCAGCGCTTCAGGCTGCTTGTCGCGCGGCAAGGTGGCGTTGGTCGTGCCATCGGTAACATAGGGGCCATAGCGGCCAGCCATCAGCTTGATCTCACCGCCCGAGGTTGGGTGGGCACCAAAGACCTTGAGCGGTTCTGCCGCCGCACGACTGCCACGCGCGCCAGCACCGGCAGCCGCAGCAGCCAGCAACATGACTGCCGCGTTCATGCCTGTTTCGAACACTTCCGAAGTGGTCTTGAGCCGGGCATATTTGCCATCATGCGCCAGATAAGGGCCATAGCGCCCGATGCTGGCCGTGATCGGATTGCCCGATTCAGGATGCACGCCCACTTCGCGCGGGAGCGACAACAGCTTGAGCGCCCATTCGAGATCGAGTTCGCCGATGTCCTTGGGGATCGACGCGCGCTTGGCGTCCTTGCCTTCACCCAACTGGATGTAGGGCCCAAACCGCCCGGCCTTGCGTACCACTTCCATGCTCGTAACCGGGTCTTTGCCCAGCACGCCATCCTCGGCACCGTCGCCGTCAGCGCCGCCCGGCTGCGCAAACTTGCGGGTGTATTTGCATTCGGGATAGTTCGAGCAGGCGACGAAAGCGCCATAGCGTCCGCCGCGCAACGCAAGCCGCCCGACTTCACACTTGGGGCAAAGGCGGGGGTCGCTGCCATCCTCACGCGGGGGGAACAGGTAGTCGGACAGGAACTCGTCCAGTTCGGCGGTGACCTCGCTGGGCTTCTTCTCCATCACCTCATCGGACTTGGGCTTGAAATCACGCCAGAAGGCGGCCAGCACCTTCTTCCATTCGGCGCGCCCGCCGGACACGTCGTCCAGCTCGTCCTCCATCCCGGCGGTGAACTCATAAGCCACATAGCGCGCGAAGAAACGTTCCAGAAATGATGTGAGAAGTCGGCCAGATTCCTCTGCAAAGAAACGGTTTTTCTCCGTTCTCACATAATTGCGATCCTTCAGCACCTGCAGCGTTGCCGCATAAGTGGAAGGACGCCCGATGCCCAGTTCCTCAAGCCGCTTCACAAGGCTGGCTTCCGAATAGCGCGGCGGCGGCTGGGTGAAATGCTGCGTGGCATCAACGCCGCGCTTGGCTGGCGTATCGCCCTTGCTCAGCGCAGGCAGAAGGTTTGCATCGTCTTCGTCTGTATCGGCCTTCTGATCGCGGCCTTCTTCGTAAACCGCCAGAAAGCCGGGGAATTTCACGACCTGTCCGGTCGCACGCAATTCGTGCTTTCCGGTGCCATCACGCAGGGTCACGGTGGTGCGTTCGATGTTGGCCGATGCCATCTGGCTGGCCATCGCACGCTTGAAGATCAGGTCGTAAAGCCGTGCCTCATCACCCGAACCGTGCCGATCCTTGGCAAAATCTGTTGGCCTGATGGCTTCATGTGCTTCCTGAGCATTCTTGGCTTTTGTCTCGTAATGCCTTGGTTTTTCGGGAAGGTAGTGCCCATCATACCGGTCCGAGATCGCCTTGCGCGCAGCGGAGATGGCGCTTGGGTCCATCTGCACGCCATCGGTACGCATGTAAGTGATCGCGCCCGCCTCGTAGAGCGTCTGCGCGACGCGCATGGTGTGGCTGGCGGAAAAGCCCAGCTTGCGGGCTGCTTCCTGCTGCAGCGTAGATGTTGTGAAGGGCGGATAGGGATTGCGGCGGGTCGGCTTCGTCTCGACATCTTCGACGCGGAAAGTGCCGGCCTCAACCACGGCCTTGGCTTTCATGGCCGCGCCTTCATCGCCCAGCGTCAGCTTGTCGAGCTTTTGCCCATCGAACTTCACAAGGCGCGCCGAAAACTCGGTTCCTGCCTGCTCCAGACGGGCGATGACCGACCAGTATTCTTCGGCGCGGAAAACTTCGATTTCACGCTCACGCTGGACAATCAGGCGCAGGGCCACCGATTGCACGCGACCTGCCGATTTGGCGCCGGGCAGCTTGCGCCAGAGGACCGGCGAAAGGGTGAAGCCAAACAGGTAGTCCAGCGCACGCCGGGCCAGATAGGCATCGATCAGATCCTGATCGAGTTCACGCGGACGCTTCATCGCGTCTGTCACCGTCTGCTTGGTGATCGCGTTGAAGGTTACGCGCTCAACCTCTTTAGGAAGCGCGCGACGTTTTGCCAGCAACTCTTTGACGTGCCATGAAATTGCCTCTCCTTCGCGATCAGGGTCAGTCGCGAGGATCAGGCGGTCAGCTTCCTTGGCCGCATCGGTAATAGCCTTCACGCGCGACTGCTTGTCGCCGTAAAGTTCCCAATCCATCGCGAAATCCTCGTCCGGGCGGACAGAACCGTCCTTCACGGGAAGATCGCGAATGTGACCGTATGAGGCGAGAACCTTGAAGCCGGGTCCAAGATACTTTTCGATGGTCTTGGCTTTGGCCGGCGATTCAACAATGACAAGCTGCATGGTGTGAAAAAGCAGTCCTTACGTGTACGTGTGCGCGAGGGTGGGGACGGAGGCAGGCATTCGTCAAGCGCCCACGTTCAATTCGACGAGAGGCTGACGCGCCCAGCGGCATGGCGGACGAGCCTGCCCGCCAGTTCCAATTCGAGCAGCGCCATCTGCACCGCACCGGCGCTGGCCCCGCTTTGGCGGATCAATTCATCGACGGCGACCGGCGCAAGTGTGAGCAGTCCGGCAATGTCAGCCGGTTCATCACCAACGTCCTGCGTGAAGGAAGGCCCGCTTTCGCAGAAGGTGGAGCGCGGCTGCCCTTCGAAGCCGACGAGCAGTTCGATCACATCATCGGGTGACTGCACAAGGACAGCGCCATCGCGGATCAACTGGTTGCAGCCATGCGAGCGACTGTCGAGCGGGGAGCCGGGGATGGCCATGACCTCTCGCCCAGCCTCAGCCGCAAGGCGCGCGGTGATAAGCGAGCCTGACTTTGGCGCAGCCTCAACCACCAGCGTGCCCGTGGCCAGCCCGGCGATGATGCGGTTACGATGGGGAAAGTGCCGTGCCAGCGGTTCGGTGCCCGGCGGCATTTCGGCTATCAGCAGGCCCTCGCTGGCAACCTGCTCCTGCAGTTCGGCGTTCTCAGGCGGATAGGCGATGTTGATGCCACTGGCGATGACGCCCACGGTGCCGCCGCCATCGGCCATAGCGGCCAGCGCGCCGCGATGCGCCGCAGCATCGATCCCGCGCGCCAGCCCTGAGATGACGGCGTAGCCCCGCCCCGCCAGCGCCGTGGAAAAATCGCGGGACAGTTTGACTGCCGCCGCCGAGGCATTGCGCGCGCCGACCACGGCAACCGATGGGCGCGATAGCAACGCAGGATCGCCGCGCATGGTCAGGATCGGCGGCGGGGTTTCGAGCGCCGAAAGCAGTTTCGGGTAATCTGGCCCGTCGTGGAAAAGATAGCGCGCGCCAGATTTTCGCACGGCTGCAACTTCGGCCTCTATGCGATCAACTGATGCGGGGCGATAAGGCGCCCCCCCTCGTGCGGCGAGATCGGGAAGCGCTTCGATCGCAGCCGCTGCCGTGCCGAAGCGGCGCAGCAACTGGTTGTAACTGACCGGCCCGATATTGGGTGAGCGCAGCAGGCGAATGCGGGCGAATGCTTCGTCGCGCGTAAGCGTGGCCGGTGCAGCGACGTTCACTTCTTGCTGCCGACCTTCGGCTCTGTTCCGGCGCGAAGGCGGACAATATTTTCACGGTGCAGGAATAGCACCAGCAAGGCCAGGAGGGCCAGCACCGGGGCATAGGCGGTGTAACCAAAAAGCAGCGCCGCAACGGGGGCCGCAATCGCCGCGCTCATCCCGCCGAGCGAGGAAATGCGGCTGGCGAACAACACGCCGAGCCAGACCACAGCATAGGCAAGCCCGATGGGCCAAGCGAGGCCCAGTGACACGCCCATCATCGTTGCGACGCCTTTGCCGCCCTTGAACTTCAGCCAAAGCGGGAAACAGTGGCCCAGAACGGCAGCCAGTGCTGCCAGTCCTTCGCTCCCCGGCCAGAAATGGCGGGCCAGCAGGACGGCCCCCAGCCCTTTGCCCATGTCGAGCAGCAAGGTTGCAGCAGCGACGCCTTTCTTGCCAGTCCGCAGCACATTGGTTGCGCCAATGTTACCCGAACCGATCGCGCGCAGATCGCCCCCGCCGGTCAAGCGGGTAAGGATGAGGCCAAAGGGCACCGAGCCAAGCAGATAGCCGACGAGCAGGGGAAGAAGTGTGTCCACGAGGTCGTTCATATCCGCATCGGCCCCGAAAGCGAAAGAGGCCACTTTTCAATTTGCCGCCAATCCCGATACAAGCCCTGTCAGATGACAGCTCCTGCCCCACATACGCCAGTTCCGCCGGTCGATCCGGCCGCCCCTCTGCTCCTGTTTGATTCGGGGGTTGGCGGATTGTCGGTCTTGCGCAAGGTTCGCAAGATCCTGCCGCAAGCGCCCGTGATCTATGTCGCTGACAATGCAGGCCTGCCCTATGGTGCCAAATCCGAAGCGCAGATCGCGGCGCGCGTGTCCGGCCTGCTTGGCCGGTTGACCGAACGCCTTGCCCCACGGCTTGTCTGTATCGCCTGCAACACAGCATCGACCATCGCGCTGGCGTCGGTACGCGAAGTTCTGGAAGTGCCGATTGTCGGCACGGTTCCGGCGATAAAGCCGGCGGCGGCCATGACCAGAACCGGCGTGATCGGACTTCTGGGGACCGAAGCAACGATCCGCCAAGGGTATGTCGATCGACTGGAAGCCGAGTTCGCTGCCGACAAGCGACTGCTGCGCCACGGCGCGCCCGAACTGGTCGCCGCCGCCGAGGCAAAGTTGCGCGGTGACGCTGTGGACCCGAAAGTCTATGCCCGCGCGGCTGCCGCGCTGCGGGAGCAACCGGGGGGCGATGCGATCGACACGGTAGTGCTGGCTTGCACGCACTTCCCGCTGGTGGAAGCTGAACTTTCCACAGCGTTTGGCCCCGGCGTATCGTTTGTCGACGGATCGGATGGCATCGCACGACGCATCGCATTTTTGACCGAAGGACAGGCGTGGCAACGCCGGGAACCCGATCTGGCGCTGTTCACCCGTGGCGGAAGCGAAGTGAACCGGCTAGAAGCAGCGCTCGAAGCACATGGCCTTGGCCGTATCGCGACATTTTGATGCTGAATGCGGGCAGCAGGGGGCAAGCGTTGGGGCGTTTTTCTAAAGCGATCATTGTCCTGCTGATTCTGGCGGGACTTGCCTACTACTGGTTGCTGGTAAACGCCGGACCGGCGGGCATTCCAGCCCGGCCGTTCGATCTTTTAGCTCTGCGCGCCGCCGCCGATGCAAAGCCCGGGGCAAAGCCGACAGCGATCCGGTTCGTCACGCTGGCCACGCGCAGAATCCCTTCGGCAACGCTCGCAGCAGGCACCGGGCTGCGGCAGATCAACTCCGGCGTGATCGCGTGGCACATTGAAACACCCGATGGCGGCATCGTGGTCGATCCCGGCCTTTCTCCACCCGATGCCAAGGCTATGGGCTTTTCGCACTACAACAATGCAGCAATGGCACTGGTCGATAGCTGGATGGACAATGCCGAACTCATCCTGTTCACGCACGCCCATGTCGATCATGTCGGGCGTTTCCTCGACCATCCGCACTTCGCGGCCATAGCCGACAAGGCGTTGGTTACATCGGGAATGCTGGGCGGCATCAATGCGCTTTGGCGCGAGAACGGCAGCCATATCAGCAAAACGCGCAAGCTCGCCCCGATCGAAGCGGTTGCCCCCGGCGTGGTGGTGATCCAGACGCCGGGTCATACCCCTGCTTCGCAGATGATCTATGTGCAACTCGCCAACGGGCGGGAGTATATCCTGACTGGTGACACTGCCTCGCTCGCCCCCAATTTTGAGCGGGCAACGCCGCGTTCGAGGCTGGTAGCCGATATCCTTTCGCCGGAAGATCGACCCGCCGCAATCGGTTGGCTCAAAGGCCTTAAAGCGCTGAAAGACCGAAATAAATCGTTAATTCTCCTGCCATCCCATGACGCAGACTGGCTGGCCACGAACGCTGCCGCACTGCATATTTCGCGCGCTTCAACCGCACGGCTCGCACCTACTGGCAATTAAGTCCGCCTTTCGGACAGTTACCCCAAATCGCGCTGGCATTGCGGTTTGAACAGGCGTAGAAGCCGCCCATTCGCCGAGTGGCCCAAAGGGATCGGGCCAGGGGACGGACCAATGGAACAAGTTGGTGTCCCTGTTGCAGGAAGGAGCGGCGGGGTGAATTACGATCAGGTTTTTGATTCTGCGATCGAGCGTCTGCACTCCGAAGGCCGCTACCGCGTTTTCATCGATATCCTGCGCAACAAGGGGGCCTACCCCAATGCGCGCTGTTTTGCCGGTCACAACGGACCCAAGCCGATCACCGTGTGGTGTTCGAACGATTACCTTGCGATGGGCCAGCACCCCAAGGTGATCGCCGCAATGGAAGAGGCGCTGCACAATGTTGGTGCAGGCTCCGGCGGCACGCGCAACATTGGCGGCAACACGCACTACCATATCGAACTCGAAGCCGAACTGGCCGATCTGCATGGCAAGGAAGGCGCGCTGCTGTTCACGTCGGGCTACGTCTCGAACGACGCAACGCTTTCCACGCTGGCCAAGATCCTGCCCGGCTGCGTGATCTTCTCTGACGAGTTGAACCACGCATCGATGATCGCAGGCATCCGCAATTCGGGCGCTGAAAAGAAGGTCTGGCGCCACAACGATATCGAGCATCTTGAACAGCTTCTGGCCGAAACCGACCCAGCTCTGCCCAAGCTGATCGCTTTCGAATCCGTCTATTCGATGGATGGTGATGTCGCGCCGATCCACGCGATCTGTGATCTGGCCGAAAAGTACAACGCGCTGACCTATATCGACGAGGTTCACGCCGTTGGCATGTATGGCCCGCGCGGCGGCGGCATTACCGATCGTGACGAAGCAGCACATCGCATCGACATCATCGAAGGCACGCTTGGCAAGGCTTTCGGCGTGATGGGCGGCTATATCGCAGCAGATCGCAAGATCATCGACGTGATCCGCTCTTATGCACCGGGCTTTATCTTCACCACTTCGCTGTCGCCTGTGCTGGTCGCGGGCGTCCTCGCTTCGGTCCGCCACCTGAAGGCATCGAGCGCTGAGCGTGAGGGGCAGCAGGCCGCCGCAGCCTATCTGAAAAAGGCTTTTGCCGACTCTGGCCTGCCGGTCATGCCATCGACCACGCATATCGTTCCGCTGATGGTGGGCGATCCGGTGCGCGCCAAGAAGATCAGCGACATCCTGCTGGCGGAATACGGCGTCTATGTGCAGCCGATCAATTTCCCCACCGTCCCGCGCGGTACCGAGCGGCTGCGCTTCACGCCGGGCCCCTCGCACACGCAGGCCATGATGGACGAACTGGCTGGAGCGCTGGTCGAGATCTGGCAGCGGATGGAAATGGAAATCCAGAAGGCCGCCTGAAGCGGCGTCTCGTAACGATCCAAGGCCCTCCCCTGATCCGGGAGGGCTTTTTCGTGGGGCTTGCCTTTCGCGCTGACCGCGCTAGCCTTAACCGATCAATTAAAAATCGGGAGAGTGCATGTCGGTTCCGTCCTTCGACGAAGTTGTCCTCGGTCGCCGGTCGATACGGGGATATCTCGACAAGCCTGTCCCGCGCGCGCTGATAGAGGAGATCCTGTCTTTGGCG
>NZ_JBMLSM010000104.1:0-34917 GCF_049240505.1 Novosphingobium sp. | reverse complement strand
GCGTGATCACCGAGATCAGTTCGGCCCGCGGAATCCGGTTCTTGTCGTCAGCATGGCGGGCGACAGGCCCGCCTTCGGGGTCACCCGGTGCATTCACCGGTATCATCTCGCGATGGTCAGCCGGGCTGGCGATAGCTGACCCGGACATGCATTTCAGGCGTTCGGCCTGATAGCGGCGGATGCCAAAGGCCGAAGCGATGGCGTCGGTAATGTCACCCGAACCGTACTGGATCACCTGCATCCCCAGCAACATGCCCGCAGCATAGACCGAAACGGTCGTCACTTCCGCGCCGAATTCCACGAGTGCCACGCCGAGTTCGCGCTCCTCGGGGGTAAGGCAGGCGTGACCGGCAGCGATGGGAGAACCGACGACCGTTTCCACATCGAGATGCGCGTTCTGCACCGCTTCGCGCAAGTTTCGCACCGGCGCACCATCGGCCAGCATGACGTGGATATCCACGGCCAACCGCTCTGCATGAAGGCCTTTGGGATTGGGCACGCCATGCGCGCCATCCAGCGTATAGTGCGCAGGCTGGGCGTGCAGCACAGTCCGGCCATCGGGTTCGATCACTTCACGCCCGGCGACCAGCAAGTGTTCGATATCATCCTGTTCGATGCGACGACCGCCGATATCAACCTCGACCTTGGCGGTGGTGCTGGCAAGCCCTGCGCCGGAACAGCCGATCCACACCTTCTGGATACCGATATTGGCCATTTTCTCGGCACGTTCGATGGCATCGCGCACCGAATGCGTGGCGGCCTGCATATCGGTTACATAGCCGCGCTTGATCCCTTGCGCGGCACGATGACCGGACCCGAGCACGACCATTTCACCCGTCTCCGAAAGCCCCGCGATCATAGCGGAAACCCGGAACGAGCCGATGTTGACGGCGGCAAAAACCTTGGTGATGCGCGGAGTGGCCATTGCAGGCGATCAACCCTCGTCCGCGCGGGCGGCAGCGGCAATGCGCCTGGCTTCCGCCTTGGCGGCAGCAGCCGCACGCTTGGCTTCGGCCTGCTCCTCGGCATGGCCAGGCACGCGCATGTATATGCGATCACCCGCTCGCATGTCGAACGCGGCAACCTTCCCGCCAAGCAGGCGATTGACGCCATCCATACGGGCAAAGCTGAGCAGCGCGCCTGCTGACTTCTCATCCCCTTCAGGCAGCGCGAGCACCTGTCCGGTCTTGAACGTCAGGTTCCAGCGGCGATTGCCCACCCATTCGGCTTCCGCAACTTGGGGTTTCAGTGCAGGCGCAGCGTCAAGCAAATGCGAAAGATCCGGCACTCGCTTGCCCACACCCAACCCGGTCAGCACCAACATGCCCTTGGCACGATCCGGCTTGACCGTTTCCAGTTCGGCGCCGGTATCGTCGATCAGCATCAGCCGATCGGGCTTGCGCAGAACCGCGTGCGGGCTGCGTTCGACGATATCGATCACCAGCGTATCGGGCAGCTTGCGCGAAACGCGCGCATCCTTGACCCACGAAATACCGTTCAGTTCTTCACGCAGAGCAGCAAGATCGAGCGTTGTCATCGCCCGGTCATTCTGGCCGAGGATCTTCTCATAGATCTTCTGCTCGTTCATGCGGTTAACGCCGCGCACTTCAAGATGGCTGACCTTGAACCCGGCATCCGATGCGATCAGCGCGGCCTGTTCCGAAGCCAGCGCAGGAATTCCCGCCATCACTGCAACGGTCCACACGATGGCCGCCGCCACGGCAAGGATCAGCGCCATGACGATCCGATGCAGCGTTTCCTCGCTGAACGGCATCCATGCCATCACGCTGTCGAACAGCGAACCGGTCTGCTTGCGCGCAGTCTGGACCTTGCGCTGGGTCGTGCGGGCAGCCGCAGCGCGCCGCACGCCCTTTCCACCACGCTTGATCGTCTGCGCCATCGTGTCAGACCTTTCCTGCGTCCTGAAGCGCCTCAGCGATGATCGCCTCGACCAGATCGGGATAATCCATACCCAAGGCACGCGCCTGTTCGGGAACAAGGCTGAGCGGTGTCATGCCCGGCTGCGTGTTCACTTCGAGCAGGAACAGACCTTCGACGCCCTGTTCGTCATCCCAACGGAAGTCCGAACGGCTGGTGCCCTTGCAACCCAGCAACTGGTGCGCGCGCAGGGCGATCTGCTTGCACGCTTCGGTGATTTCGTCCGGGATTTCCGCGGGGCAGATATGGTCGGTCATGCCATCGGTGTACTTGGCATCGAAATCATAGAAGCCGGATTTCGGCCGCAACTCGGTAACCAGCAACGCGCGGTCACCAATGACTGCAGTGGTCAATTCGCGCCCACGAATGAAGGGTTCGGCCAGCAGTTCGTCGAATTCCTGCCACGGCCCCTTGCTGTCGGCGCTGATCGGATTTCCATAGTTGCCGTCTGCCATGACGATAGCCACGCCGACCGACGAACCTTCGTTCACGGGCTTCAACACATAAGGGCGCGGCAGAGGATCGTTCTTGTATAGCTCATCCGTGCGCACGATCCGTCCGCCCGGCATCGGAATGCCGTGGGGGACAAGCGCTTGCTTCGTCAGTTCCTTGTCGATCGCGATGACCGAGGTGGCGAGGCCCGAATGGGTGTAAGTCAAGCCCATGATGTCCATCAGGCCCTGAATCGAACCATCTTCGCCCGGCGTTCCGTGAAGCGCGTTGAATACGACATCGGGCTTCGCGTCTGCAAGACGCAGAGCAACATCGCGGTCCATGTCGATGCGGGTCACCTGATGGCCCTTGGACTCAAGCGCCTTTGCCACGCCCTCGCCGGACATCAGGCTCACCGGGCGTTCGCTTGACCAGCCGCCCATCAAGACGGCAACATGAAGTTTGGGCAAAGTCACTTGCGACCGATCCTTTTGATTTCCCATTCAAGGTCCACGCCTGCGCTGTCCTTGACACGGCGCCGAACTTCCTCGCCCAGTTCCTCGATATCGGTGCTGGTGGCGGTGCCGGTGTTGATGAGAAAGTTGGTATGCTTTTCGCTGACTTGGGCACCGCCGATCTGAAGCCCGCGACAACCAGCTTTGTCGACCAACTCCCATGCCTTGCCGCCATCGGGATTTTTGAACGTTGACCCTCCGGTCTTGGAGCGCAACGGCTGCGAAGCTTCGCGTGCAGCGCTGATGCGGTCCATTTCGGCCTGGATCGCCTGCGGATCGCCCCGCTCACCCCGAAAGCGCGCGGCAACCACCACACAACCATCGGTGAGGTCCGAGTGGCGATAAGTGTAACCGAGTTCGCTCAATGGCAGGGTCGCAATCTCGCCCGATCGGATCACAACATCACAATCGATCAGCACGTCCTTCACCTCGCGGCCATAGGCGCCGCCGTTCATGCGCACGAAGCCTCCGACTGTACCGGGGATCGACCGCAGGAATTCCAGCCCTGCAATGCCCTCATCACGCGCCGTCGATGACACGAGGATGCCGCTGGCGCCACCGCCGCAGTTGAGTGTGACCGCATCCGTTTTTTCGACCTTGGCAAAGGCTTTGCCAAGCCGGATGACAACACCCGGGACGCCGCCATCGCGCACGATCAGGTTGGAACCAAGGCCGAGCGCGATCACCGGAACGTCTGGTGCAAGACCTGCAAGAAAATCCTGAAGATCAGCAACGTCTTTGGGTTCGAACAGCCAGTCAGCCGTGCCGCCAGACTTGAACCAGACCAATGGGGCAAGCGGCGCATTGGCGGTCAGCTTGCCACGCACTTGCGGCAGAGCAATGGTTGTCACCCTTGCCCCCTCTCGGTCGCAATCGCATCGGCCAGGCCCGCCGCCCACTTGGTAATATCACCAGCGCCGAGGCAGACGACCATATCTCCGGCCTGTGCGGTGGCAGCGAGTTCCTTTGCCAATGCACTGGCACCCGCCGTCAGATGTGCGCTGCGATGGCCACGCGCCTTGATGCCTTCGACCATCACCGCGCTGTCGATGCCCTCGATCGGCTGTTCGCCGGCGGGATAGACTGGCGCGGCATAGACCACATCGGCATCGTTAAACGCGCCTTGGAAATCCTCCATATGATCGCGCAGTCGCGTAAAGCGATGCGGCTGAACCACGGCGATGACACGGCCTTGCACGCCTTCGCGCGCTGCAGCCAGCACGGCGCGAATCTCGACCGGGTGATGCCCGTAATCGTCGATCACCGTCACGCCGTCCACTTCGCCCACCTTGGTGAAGCGACGCTTCACGCCGCCGAACTTGCCGAAGCCCCCCCGGATAAGATCATCCGAGACGCCCATTTCCACCGCTACGGCAACGGCAGCCAGCGCGTTCTGCACGTTGTGACGGCCGGGCATCGGCAATTCGATGCCTTCAATGGTGCGGAAAGAGCCATCGCGTTGCCGCAACATGGCATTGAAGCGATTGCCGCCGGGAATTGGCGTAACCGCTTCGCCGCGCACATCGGCCTGCGCCGAAAAGCCATAAGTCACAACACGGCGATCGCGCACCTTGGGGATGATCGCCTGCACTTCCGGGTGATCAATGCACAGCATTGCCGCGCCATAAAACGGCACGTTCTCGATAAATTCGACAAAGGCGGACTTCACCCGATCAAAGCTGCCGTAATGATCGAGATGCTCGGGATCGATGTTGGTGACCACCGCCAGCGTGCCGTCCAGTCGCAGGAACGAACCGTCGCTCTCATCAGCTTCGACCACCATCCAATTGCTGTCGCCCAACCGTGCGTTAGAGCCATAGGAATTGATAATACCGCCGTTGATCACCGTGGGGTCCACCCCGCCAGCGTCGAGGAGACAGGCGATCATCGACGTTGTTGTCGTTTTGCCGTGCGTGCCAGCCACAGCCACGGTATTCTTCAGCCGCATAAGTTCGGCCAGCATTTCGGCCCGGCGCACCACGGGAATGCGATTTTCCAGTGCAGCGACAACCTCGGGATTGTCACGCTTCACAGCGGTAGAGGTGACGACCACCGCCACGCCATCGACGTTCTGCGCGGCTTGCCCGATCATCACCTTGATGCCGCGTTGGCGCAGACCATCAACGACATAGCTTTCCGCCATGTCCGATCCCTGCACCGCATAGCCCATGTTGTGCATGACTTCGGCAATGCCCGACATGCCGATGCCGCCGATGCCGACAAAGTGGATCGTACCGATTTCTGTCCCGACGCCCTTCACTTCGCATCTCTCGTTGCGCAAGCGTGCTTCGACAAGCTCAGCACGAGCGGGGTTGGGTTAACAGCGCAAGTCCGCTCGTCCTGAGCTTGTCGAAGGATCATGCCAGTTGCTCCTGCCCGGCAGCGGCACTGCTGCGCGTATCCACACGGATCACGTCCATGATCGGCTCTCCGCCAAAGCTTTCGACCAGATCGGCAAGGTCGCTGACGGCGTTGGGCAAGCCGCAGTTCCAGGCGGCATGGGCGGCATTGGCAAGGGTTTGGGGATGTTGGGCCATGACCTGAATCTGCTTGGCAAGTTCCTTGGGCGTGAAGCCCGACTGACGGATCGCGCGTGCGCCGCCTGCCGCCACCATCTCGCGCGTGTTGGCGGCCTGGTGATCATCCGTCGCAATCGGCAGCGGGATCAGGATGGCGGGACGGCCCACGGCAGTGAGTTCCGCGATGGTCGAAGCCCCTGCGCGCCCGATGAACAGGTGTGCGCCTGCAAGCCGGGTCTGCATATCCTCGAAATAGGTGCCCAGTTCAGCCGGAATTTCATGGGCAGCATAGCGCGCGCGCACCGCCTCAAGGTCTTCGGGGCGGCACTGCTGCGTCACTTGCAAACGATGGCGTAGCGCAGGTGGCAGCATGGCGAGACCGTCGGGCACGACTTCGGACAGGATCGAAGCCCCCTGACTGCCGCCAGTCACCAGCACCCGGAAAAGGCTGTCATCGGTAAATTCCGGGAATGCCTCACCCCGCAGCGCCAGCACTTCGGGCCGCACCGGATTGCCGACGCGATGAACCTTGCCCCACAATTTCGGATCGAGCCGGTCGATCTCGGCATAAGCGGTCGCGATGGCATCGACGCGGCCTGCAAGATAGCGGTTCACCCGACCCAGCACCGCGTTCTGTTCATGGATCACAGTCGGAACCTTGGCCGCCCGCGCCGCGAGCAGCGCTGGCAGCGCGGGATAGCCACCGAAGCCGATCACGCAGGAAGGCTGGAAGCTTTCGAACAACCGCAGCGCCATTGCGCGACCTTGCCAGATCGCGCGCAACCCCTTGAACAGCGCCACCGGATTTTTCGCCAAGCGCCCTGCAGGAAGTACGTGCGCTGGCAGGAAATCCGGTTTGCCCGGAATCTTCGCGCCGCGTTCGTCCGTCACCAACGCAACGTGGTGCCCGCGCTTTACCAGTTCGTCCGCAAGAGCGAATGCGGGAATAAGGTGCCCGCCAGTTCCCCCGGCTGCCAGCACGTAGTGCCTGGAAACAACCGTCATTTGCGCACCAGATCGGTCACGTCGAACTTTTCGCGCGAGAGATAGGGGTTGCGCCGCGTGATCGCGAGCAGCAGCCCCACGCCAAGGAGAAGTGCAATGGTCGACGATCCACCATAGCTGATCAACGGCAAGGTCATGCCTTTCGATGGGAAGAGTTGCAGGTTCACAAGGATGTTGATGAACGCTTGCCCGACCAGCTGCGCGGTCAGCCCCGCAGCGGCGAGGATGGTGAACAGATCGTCCTCGTCAAGCAGGCGCATCAGCACGCGCAGCGCGATAGCACAATAGATCAGCACGATGATTGCGCAGGCAATCAGCCCGAATTCCTCACCGATCACCGAAAAGATATAGTCGGTATGCGCCTCGGGCAGTGCATTCTTGCGGCTGCCCAGCCACAGACCGGTTCCGCTCCACCCGCCATTCGTCAGCGTGCGCATCGCCAAGTCGACCTGATCGAATTCACTGCCGCCCGACAGGAAGCTGTCGATGCGGTGCGTTGCGTTGGGGTAGAAAAGATAGGCGGCGATCAGCCCCAACACGCCTGCCCCCATCGACCAGAGGATCTTGTTGAACGACAGGCCCGAAAGCAGCACGAGCACGAACCACACCCCGCCGAACAGCACGGTCGATCCGAAATCCGGCTGCGCCATCAACAATGCGGCCACCAGTCCCATCATGGCCACCGTAATCGGAATGACCGGCAGGTTGGGATCACGCACGCGCCATGACAGCACCCACGCCATTGCTATGGCAAAGCCGGGCTTGAGAAACTCCGACGGTTGCAAGCTGAAGCCGAGCCACAGCCAGCGCCGCGCGCCCTTAACTTCACTACCGACAAGCGGCACCAGGAACAGTCCCACCACCATTGCCGCTGCAAGCAGGATCGCCCCGCGCCGCGCCGCCTCCTTGGGCAAGACCGACGCGAAGAACATCGCCACCATGCCCACAGCGACCCAGCGGAGATGAATCCAGAAGAAGTAGAGATCGCCCAACGCCTTCTTGGCTGTAGACAAGCGATGCGCGCTGGCGGGCGAAGATGCCGCTACGGCAATACAACCGATGACCACCAGCGACAGGATCAGCGTGAGCAGAACGCGATCAATCTCACGCCACCAGATCAGCAGTTCGCTGCGACGGCTGCGCCGGAACCGCGCGCCATGTCCCACCACGCGCACGCCACCATCGGGCGTGGTCGTGGTGACAAGACGGGTTGGCGTGGGCGCGGTACTCATGCTCCGGTGCCCGGCGGACAAGGAGAGTCACGATCCTCGATCAGCGCTTCCACGATCTGTCGGAAACTGTCGCCCCGCGCTTCGAAATCGCGGAACTGATCGAAGCTCGCGCAGGCGGGCGAAAGCATGACGACATCACCTGGCTGCGCCGCTTCCATAGCCTGCCGCACTGCATCGCACATCATTTCGCTGCGCGTTACGGGCATGACCGGTTCAAGAATATTGGCAAACATCGGCCCGGCTTCGCCAATGGTATAGGCCGCAACGACATTGCCGAAATAGGGTGCACATTCGTCAAGATTGTCGCTCTTGGGCAATCCGCCCAGAATCCAGTGGATGCGCGGATAGGCGCCGAGTGCTGGCGCAGTGGAGGCGGCGTTCGTTGCCTTGCTGTCGTTCACGAACAGTACGCCATTCGCTTGAGCAACGCGTTCCATGCGGTGGGGCAACCCGACAAAACTGGCCAACGCAGGACGCCACACGTCTTCAGCAATGCCCAGTTGCCGCGCGATTTCGACCGCAATTGCCGCATTCTGCAAATTGTGCGGCCCCTGCAGCGATGGCCAGGCGTTTTGCCCTTCCAGCAATTCAGGCTGCACCACGTGGACGTAACCTGCGGCGTGCCTTGCAGATGCCTGATGCGCAATGACCAGCGTATGCTCGTCACCACAGCCGAACACCGCATGGTTGCTTGGGCTTTGCATCTGGAACAGACGGGCCTTGGCAGCAGCGTAACCCGCAAAGCCATCATAGCGATCAAGATGGTCCGGGCTGAGATTGATCAGCGCCGCTACATCACAATCCAGGCCCTGTGTCAGGTCGATCTGGTAGCTCGACAGTTCAAGCACATAGACACCGCCTTCAAGCAGAGGCTCCTGCCCCAGAATCGGCAATCCGATATTGCCACCGAGCCGCGCCTGCAGCCCCGCCGATTTGCAGATATGATGCACCAGCATGGTCGTGGTCGATTTACCATTGGTGCCGGTAATCCCGACCACGCGATGTTCTGGAAGATCGGCGCGAGCCTGCGCAAACAGTTCGATATCGCCAATCACCGGCACACCGAACGACGCCGCATGCGCCGCAATCGGATGCCGGTTGAGCGGAACGCCGGGGCTGACGACCACACCGGCAAACCCTGTCAGGTCGATGCCGAGCGGATCGGCGATCTGGCAGCGCCCTTCATAGGCAGCGCGCGGTTCCTCGCGGCTGTCCCACACGGTGACCTCCGCCCCGCCTGCCAGCAGCGCCTCGACGCTCGCCTGACCCGAACGGGCAAGGCCGAGAACCGCAAACCGCTTGTCCGCAAAGGCGGGCGAGACGATCATCGCACCTTCAGCGTTGCGAGGCCGATCAGCGCCAGCACGATCGACACGATCCAGAAGCGGATCACGACGGTCGATTCCTTCCAGCCGAGCTGTTCGAAGTGGTGGTGAATCGGTGCCATGCGGAACACCCGCTTGCCGGTGCGCTTGTAGACGGCAACCTGCACGATCACCGAAACGGCTTCCATCACAAACAGACCGCCGACAATCGCAAGGACGATCTCGTGATGCGCGGCAACCGCGATAACGCCCAGCGCGCCACCCAGCGCAAGGCTGCCGGTATCACCCATGAATACAGCAGCGGGAGGTGCGTTGAACCACAGGAAAGCAAGCCCCGCCCCCATCATCGCTGCACAGAAAATGGCGAGTTCACCCGCTCCCTTCACATGCGGAATGCCAAGGTATGAGGAATAGTCCACGCGGCCCGCAAGGTAGGCAATGATCGCAAATGTGCCTGCCGCGATGATCACCGGCATGATCGCCAGTCCGTCAAGCCCGTCGGTCAGGTTCACGGCATTGCCCGCCCCCACAATCACGAAGATCGCGAAGAGGTAATAGAACGGCCCAAGCGGCACATAGAGGTTGCTGAACAGCGGCACGTAAAGGTTGGTCTCGCCCACGGCGAGCCATGCGGCCACTGCGGCGACCACAAATTCGCCAGCAAGACGTACTTTGGCCGGAACGCCCTTGTGCGCGTACTTGGTAACCTTGTCGTAATCGTCAAGGAAACCGATCAGACCGAAGCCCAATGTAACGACGATGCAGGCCCACAGATGCCGACTGGTTACATCCATCCACAGCAGTAGCGACAGCAGCAGCGATGTGACGATCATCAACCCGCCCATCGTCGGCGTGCCGCGCTTGGCAAGGTGCGATTGCGGCCCGTCCTCACGGATCGGCTGGCCCTTGCCCTGACGCACACGCAGCATGTTGATGAAGCGTGGCCCGATGATCAGGCCGATGACCAGCGCGGTCAGCAGCGTGATCCCCGCTCGAAACGTCTGGTAACGGACGAGGTTGCTGAAGCCTTCAAAGTTCAGCCATTCGGCCAGCTGGTAAAGCATTCACTGTTCCCTGGCGGTAAGCGAACGCACGATCGCGCCCAGTCCCACCGAATTCGACCCTTTGACGAGCAGGGCATCACCCCCGCGCACGCCATCGGCCGCAAGACATTCCGCCGCGTCGGCCGCTGTCTGCACATGCGCCACATCGATTCGACCGGCAAGCGAGGCAGAGCCGCTTTTCCCCAAGGCATCGGCAAGTGCCGCCATTTCGGCTCCTACCAGAATCAGCCTGTCCACCTTGCCCTCAGCCACCGGAACGGCAAGTTCGGCGTGGTAACGTGCCTCTTCGGCTCCAAGTTCGCGCATTGCGCCAAGGATGGCGACGCGGCGTTTGGCCGGAGTCTGGCCAAGCTGGCACAGGGTTACCGCCATCGATGCTGGATTGGCGTTATAGCTTTCGTCAATCAGCAGCGCCTTTCCCGAACCATCACCGCCGCTGGCCGGAATGATATGGCGCGCACCGCGCCCCGCCAGCCCTTCCATCTCGGCGAGGGCAAGGCCCGCCGCTCCCAGATCACCGCCGATTGCCTCGACCGCCGCCATGATCGCCAGCGAATTGGTGACCCAATGCTCGCCCGGCTGTGCAATCGTGTAGCACACCTTGCGCCCGCCCAGATCGGCGGTCACCAGCGTGCCCCCGCCTGATGCGGGCACGGCATCCAGCAATCGCACATCCGCATCGGCATTGTGCCCGAAAGCGACCACGCGCCCGGCGTGCTGCGCCGCCTTTGTCCGCAGCCGTTCAAAATGGGGGCTGTCCGCCGGGATGATCGCCACACCGCCCGGTTCAAGACCTTCGAAGATTTCGCCCTTGGCGTCGGCAATGGCTTCCTCGCCGGAAAAGTGGCCGATGTGGGCAGGCGCGATTGTCGTGACGATGGCCACATGCGGACGGACCATGCGGGTCAGTGCCGCCAGTTCGCCCACATGGTTCATGCCCATCTCGAATACACCGAAGCGGGTGGACGCAGGCATCCGCGCCAGGCTGAGCGGAACGCCAACGTGATTGTTGTAACTCTTGACCGAACGATGTGCTCGCCCTCTGCTGGCACGGTCAAGCGCGGCATAGAGCGCTTCCTTGACCCCGGTCTTACCCGCCGAGCCGGTCACCCCGATGATCCCGGCATCGACACGGGCACGCGCGTGGCGACCCAACGCTTCCAGGGCAGCCATCGTATCGGGCACAATGACATGCGGGCCGAAAGTGCCGTGTTCGACCACAGCGCCAGCCGCACCACGCCCGGAAGCGCCTTCCAGATAGCGATGACCGTCCGAACTTTCGCCTTTCAGGGCGAAAAACAGATCGCCTTCAACCACTTCACGGCTATCGATTTCAACGCCTGAAATCGCGAACTGCGCACTGGCACGGCCGCCGGTTGCGCGCGCGATTTCATGGCTCGTCCACAGCGCAAGACCCGCCGCATCGGACGGGTCTTCGGGCCAATCAATCAGAGCAGGATGAGCGGTCATGTCGTACACTCCCTGGCGACCTGAACGTCGTCAAACGGCAGCACGCGGGTGGCTTCTCCCCTCCCCACGATCTGGCCCTGTTCGTGGCCCTTGCCTGCAACCAGCACGATATCGTCGCGCCCTGCCTCGGCAATTGCAGCGGCGATGGCAGCACGGCGATCCCCGATCTCACGCGCCTTGTCATCACAGCCGCCCAACACGGCGGCACGAATTTCAGCAGGATCTTCGCCGCGCGGATTGTCATCCGTGATAATTACCACGTCGGACCCGGCACAGGCCGCGCGGCCCATCTCCGGCCGCTTACCCCCGTCCCGATCTCCACCCGCACCGAACACGGTGATCAACCGCCCGTTGACGTGCGGACGCAGCGCCGCAATCGCAGCCTCAATCGCGTCGGGCGTGTGTGCATAGTCAATATAGACAGGCGCACCGGCGCGGTTGATTGCCGCGCGCTCAAGCCGCCCGCGCACCGGCTGCAGCCGGGTTAGCGCATCGAACACCTGTTCGGCATCGCTTCCCGAAGCAATGGCGAGGCCTGCCGAAACCAGTGCGTTGGCGGCCTGATAGGCCCCGATCAGTGGCAACGCGATCTTGCGTGCTTTGCCCTGCCATTCGATTTCCAGCGTCTGACCAAGCTGGGTCGGCGTGCGGCCAACCAAACGGATCGACGAGCCACTGCCACCGACGGAAAACAGTTCCAGTCCCCGTGCCCGCGCGTGAGCCACAGCGCGTTCCGACCATTCGTCATCCATCCAGACGACCGCCGTGCCGCCATCGGCCACGACGTGATCGAACAGGCGCATCTTGGCCGCGAAATAATCCTCCATCGTCGCATGATAATCGAGGTGATCGCGACTGAGGTTGGTGAAAGCGCCTGCAACAACGCGCAGGCCTTCGTTGCGGAATTGCGACAGGCCGTGGCTCGACGCTTCATAGGCGACGTGCGTCACACCTTCGCGCGCAAGACCGGTCATGTTCGAAAGGAACGTCACGATGTCGGGCGTGGTCAGCCCGGTCGAAACGCTTTCGTCTGCCGTCGTCACGCCCAGTGTGCCGATCGATGCGGCGGAGCGCCCGGCCATGCGCCAGATCTGGCGCGTCATTTCCACCGTGGAGGTCTTGCCGTTGGTGCCCGTCACTGCCACCACGGTTTCGGGCACGGGCTGGAAGAACTGCGCAGCCAGCGCGGCAAAGGCCTGACGCGGTTCTGCCGCAGCAACATGAACCGCACCTTCCACACGCGCTTCAGGACGGGCAACAACCGCCACCGCGCCTGCCTTCACCGCATCGGCAATGAAATCCTCGCCATTGAAACGCGCGCCCGGAAACGCACCGAACACCGTGCCGGGAGCGACCTTTCGGTGATCGATGGCAAAGCCCGTTACATTGGCATCAACACCGGAAACCGGCAGGCCCGTCTTTTCAAGAATGGTGGCGAGCTTCATTCACCGCCTCCCTTGCCGACCAGCGGAGAAAGATCGGAGATATCGATATCGCGCGTATCATCGGGAACCACGCCAAGGAACGGTCCGATACGCGGCACCACACGTCCGACGATCGGCGCAGCATTCCACGCCGCCGTGCGCTGATACGATGTTGCCGCCGTGCCCTTCGGTTCGTCAAGCATTGCGATCACCACATAGCGCGGCTTGTCCATCGGGAAGGCGGCAGCGAAGGTGGCGACCAGCGACGTGCGGTTATAACCGCCTTTCCCGCCCGGCTTTTCAGCCGAGCCGGTCTTGCCCCCAACGCGAAAGCCAGGTGCGTTCGCCGTCTTGCCAGTGCCATCCACCACGATCATGCGCAACAACTGGCGCATCCGGGCGCTGGTCGATGCCTTGAACACGCGGCGGCCGGCAGGTGCCTTGGCCGGATCGACCTTGAACAACGTTGCCGGACGCCACACCCCGCCGTTGACCATCGCCGCGTAAGCTGCGGCCAGATGCAACGGCGTGACCGCGATGCCGTGGCCATAGCTGACCGTCATCGTGGTGATGCGCGCCCATTCACCCGTCTTTTCATGGCCGCGCGGCCACAGCGGGAAACCACGCGCAGGCAGTTCGATATAAGGGCGCTCGTTCATGCCGAGTGCCGCCATCGTCTTTTTCAGGCCCGGTCCACCCAGCTTGTCGGCCACTTGCGCGGTGACGATGTTCGATGAATGGATCAGTGCTTCAGGCACGTTCAGCGATGCGCCAAGCGTATGGCTGTCACGAATACGAAAGCCGCCGATTTCGAGCGGACGATTGGCGGGATAGCGGACCGAAAGATCGGTTACGGCCCCGGCATCAATCGCCGCTGCAACCGACAATGGCTTGAATGTGGAACCCAGTTCGTAAACCTGATTGGTGACCTTGTTGAACACCAGATCGTTGTAGGCCATGTCCGAACGGTTCGGATTGAACGAAGGCAGCGAGGCAAGCGCGACGATCTCGCCCGTATCGACGTCGAGCACGACGCCTGCCGCGCCCTTGGCTTCGGTTTCCATCATGCCCCGGCCAAGTTCGTCTTCAAGCGCACCCTGCGCGCGCATATCAATCGACAGCGAAACGGGCTGCCCGCGCTGCGCCGGATCGAGCAACTGCTTTTCCAGCACCTGCTCCATGCCGACGTGGCCCTTACCCTCACCATCAACATAGCCAAGTACGTGCGCGCCGAGCGATCCTTGCGGATAATAACGCTGGTTTTCGCGCGGGAACTCCAGCGCCGGTTCACCCAGCGCGAAAATGCGGTTCGCCTCTTCGGGCATGACCCGGCGGATCAGATAGCTGGGCTTGTCGGACTTCAGGCGGCGCAGAAGATCGTTGTAATCTGCGTCGGGGAAAATCTGCATCAGCGCCGATGCAACTTCCTCGGGCGATTTGACGAGGGGCTGACCGCTCGCCCCGAACGCCTTGGGGTTATACCACAAGGCATAGGCCGGGAACGCGCGTGCCAGCGGGACGCCATTGCGATCCGTAATCTCACCGCGCGGCGGCAGCAGCGCCTCGGCCAGCGAACGGCGTTCCGGCGCATCCTCGAAAAAGCCGAGTTGCAGGATGCGAACAAACGCGGCAACGCCTGCGAAAAGGAACAAGAACGCGACAATCAGCACGCGCATCTTGGCCTCGACCAGCGAGCGCTGGCGAACATTGGCGAGCTTGACGCGGCCGGAGGCAATGGCGGCTGAAGCAGTAAGTGCGTTCACGTAGCTGCCTTAGCCTCCTTGCCCTTGGTGGTGCGAGAGGCCGTGACCGGCTTGGCGGCCTTCGCCTTGGACTTATCCGCAACTGCGACGGCCTTGCCGCCCTTTTCAGGCTTCTTGGCGACAGGCTTGGCCGTGACCATCTTCTTTGGCGCGGCTTTCTTGGAGACTTCCTTCTCGGAAGCCGTCTCCTTGCGCACCGGCTTGCGCGGACGCGAATCCACGACTTTGCCAAGGCGCTCGTTCAGAGTCTCGACCGCCTCATCGTGATCAACCTTGGTCACTTTCGCTTCAGTGCGAACCGCAGGCTTATCGTCAAGCTGCTTACCCGACAGCGGCGACACCATTGCAGGAAAGCCTGCCGATGCGATCACGCTATCGTCCACGCTGGCCACACGGATGGGCGCGGGGGCATCCGGCACGGCGGGAACGCTCAATGCAGCAAGCTGTCGTTCGCCTTCAAGATACTGCCCTGCAACAGGCGCGGCATAACCGAACTCGACATCGTTCCAGACTTTGAGCTGCTGCTGGTTGGAACGGGTTTCAAACTCGGTCTCGAGATAGAGCTTTTCCTGTTTGAGCGCGACGATGCGCGCCTCGGCATGGTGGATCTGGCTGCGCAGCGCATTGACGCGGAACGCCAGCACCAGCACCAGCGCAAAGCACAAGCCCAGCAGCACCAGCCAGCCGACCGAGCGGAGGCGATTGGCCGAAGCAATCATGCTGCGCTCCTCCCACCAAAAGCCCGCGCGGGCGCGGTGGTGCGCACTGCCCAACGCAGCGTAGCGGAGCGGGCGCGCGGATTGCGCGTCTCCTCTTCCGCTGTTGGACGGATAGCGCCGGACGGCTTTTCGAAAACAACAACGGGCTTTGCCGCAAGCTGCGGCAAGTGGCGTGATCCGGCAGGCAATGCGCCCGCAGCTTCGCGCAGGAACTGCTTGACGATGCGGTCCTCAAGACTGTGGAAGCTCACCACCACGATGCGCCCTCCCGGCACCAGCACCTTTTCCGCTGCGGCCAGACCTTCCATCAGTTCGTCCAGTTCGCCGTTCACATGGATGCGCACGGCCTGAAAGCTGCGGGTGGCCGGATCCTTGGGCGCTTTCGGCCCCTTCATGTCGGGGCGATAGCCGAGCGCCTTGCGCACGACATTGGCGAACTGGGCCGTGGTGGTCAGCGGGCGGGCAGCAACGATCGCGCGGGCGATCCGGCGCGATTGGCGTTCTTCACCAAAGCGATAGAGGACGTCTGCTATCTCCCCCTCGTCTGCTTCATTCAGGAAATCCGCCGCTGTTGGACCGTCCTGTGACATTCGCATGTCTAACGGCCCGTCCGATGAAAACGCAAACCCGCGCGCGGCCTGATCAAGCTGCATGGAACTGACGCCGATATCGAAGACCACGCCCTGAACGCCCGCGATTCCGGCATCCGCAAGTCCTTCTGCCAGTTCGGAAAAGCGGCGCGGATGGAGAACCAGGCGCGGATCTTTTCCACAGGTTTCTCCCCAGAGCTGTCCAGCCGTGATCGCATCGGGATCACGATCAAAAGCATGGACGGTCGCGCCCGCATCCAGCAGGCGGCGAGTGTAGCCACCAGCGCCGAAGGTGGCATCGATGATCAGATCACCTGGCTTCGGATCGAGCGCGGCAACGACTTCATCGAGCAGAACGGGAATATGAGGAGATTTGGCGGGGCCAGACGTGAGTGCAGAGCCGGACAGGGGTGCAGAGACGGTAGCGGTCACTTGCGCTTCCCCTTTGCAGCTTCAGCCATCTTTGCGCGGCAACCAGCCTGCGCGCCTTCCCAGCCCGCACCCTGTTCGAACAGCTTGCGAGGATTCCAGATGGTGATCTGGCGACCGCCACCGTGAAAATAGAGGCCGTCCTCAACTTCACCGAGTTCGGACAGGTAATCGGGCAGGACAAAGCGCCCGCTCTCATCGAAGCTGGCGCGGTAAAAACCGTAAACCTGCGCTTCGGCCATATCACGGTCGAAATCGAGGCCAAGGCGCAGCTTCTTCTCTTCCTCGCGGTCAATCTCGACAGCAAAGTCAGCAAGGCGGGACAGGCCGAACCCGGTCAGACAAGGCAGGCGGGGATGCTTGTCGAGGCAAAGGATGCGCTGATTCGATGAGGCAGCATGGATATCCGCGCGAAAGTCGGCAGGCAGGACGAAGCGGCCTTTTTCGCCACGTGGCGAAAAGCCTTGTCCTACCAGATTTACCGGCCCTCCCGCCACGCTGGACACCCCGCTCGCGGACGCAAAACTCCTTCATTCAGCCCCGCGCCTTCGCGCGAAGCCGACTCATCCCCCGTGGATGCGACTGGAGTTCGTCCCGATGAGCCATATTACTAACGCGGGAGTGTGCGGGCGAAAAGGGGAAAATGCGGGATTTTGCGGACTAGTTATGATTCCGTAGCATTTTTTCTATTCCTTATCGGACCAGTAACCATAACCTGCCGCAAACAGTGGCAGGCAAAAGCCTTGGAATCGCGATGTTTTTGATTTGAGGGCCAGATTGGTTCAGATTTTGCCCGCAATTTCCCGCCAAGCGCGTCGGCTCAATCGCTCGCGGCCTCGTCAAGCAGGCGGCGAAGTGCGGAAATCCGGGAATCGCTGTCTGCTTCCCGCTCAAGCAAAGCGGCGTCCGCAACAAGAACCGCACGTCCTTTCCCCACCCTGCACCGCGCGATCAGGCCATTTGGGCCGATGGCGCAGGCCGCATCATGGCCGCCTCCCGCGAGGGTAAATTCACCCTGAAGGTTGACAGGTAAACGCTCACCCGCACTTTCCCGCTCGCCTAGCGGCTGCTCGTCGTCAAAGCGTAGCACCAGCCCCCAACGCGCCAAAATCGGTGAAATCAGCACAACATCCTGCGGCCTGCGGCGGTCACCCAGCGAAAATGCGCTGTCCTCGGTCAGCATGGGATCGGCAAAAAGCAGCAGCTTGCCCCCGCCCCGCAACCATGCGTCCAGCGCTACGTTTTCCTCGGGCGTCAGCGGACGCGGCTGAGCGATCACCAGCATATCAATATTGGCGACGCGAAGAAGGGTATCGAGCGGAACCACGGTGCCGCGATCTTCCAACACGGCACGCGCCCAATGCGGCTCGTCTTTCGTATCGACGAGCTCATCAAGCGCCGCCGCCTCATTCCACAGGATGGGCAGGCTGGTGAACAGGCCTATCCGGCGATCCGGCTGGGCGAGAGGCGATGATGTCCGCCACCACAGCGCAGCAGCCAGAACGGCAGCGGCGGACAGGGCAATCCACCACGCCTTGCGGCGAGACAGACGCATCAGGGCTTGGGCGCGCGCACCGTGGGCGCTGGCGTAGGTGGCGGTGCGGGGGAAATCGTCACTGTAGGCTTTTCACCGGTGGTCACGGGAAGTTGCGGGGCGACGCCCATGTCGGCCAGCGGGTCTTTAGCCGAAGTCTCGCTGGCCTCGACCACCGGTGCTCCGGTGTTCACTGCGCTGGCATCGATAAACTTGGCGCGGTCCATGATGACATTCGCAAGGCTGACGAGCAGCAGCATCCCGGCCAGACCGAACAGGCCCACCTGCAAACGGTGCACCGCCTGCGCCCGCAGTTCACGGCGTCCCGGTGGAACGTATGCCAACATACTGGCCGTTGCAGCATGTTCAGCAGCGATCTGCTCCGCCAGAATATCAGCGGGAGCCGTGTTTGCCGATCGGGAGCCAAAAAGCGCCATAACGGGCCTTTTAGCGCATTACGCCAGCCAAGGGAACACCGGCAGCCCCTTTGCCTTCAACCATTCCGCGTTGTAGAGCGAGGAAAGGTAGCGGAAGCCCGTGTCGCACAGGATCGTGGCCACACGACTTCCCGGCCCAAGCTGTTTTGCCAGCACCACAGCACCTGCCACGTTGATCCCGCTCGACAGGCCAAGGCACAGGCCTTCGTCGGCCAGCAGGCGTTCCACCCAGTAAAGGCCTTCCTCATCAGAAATGCGGAACTGCGTGTCGATCGGCGCGCCATCAAGGTTGGCGGTAATGCGCCCCTGCCCAATGCCTTCCGCCACTGAAGACCCTTCGGCCTTCAGTTCGCCGTTGGCGTAGTAGTTATAGAGCGCGGCGCCGTGCGGATCGGTCAGAGCGATGGTGACGCTTTCGTCAAACGCCTTGAGACCAAGACCGACGCCCGCGATCGTCCCGCCGGTGCCCGCCGCACAGGTGAACCCGTCGATGCGGCGCTCCATCTGCTCCCAGATTTCGGGGGCGGTGCTTTCGATATGCGCACGGCGGTTGGCGATATTGTCAAACTGGTTTGCCCAGACCGCGCCTTCGGTTTCCTCGGCAATGCGGCGCGAGGTGTGAACGAAGTGCCCTGGATTGGAAAACGGCGCGGCGGGCACCAGCACGAGTTCTGCCCTGAGGGCGCGCAACGTGTCCATTTTCTCACGCGATTGGGTTTCGGGCATCACGATGACCGACTTGTAGCCGCGCGCATTGGCCACCAGCGCAAGGCCGATACCGGTATTCCCCGCCGTACCTTCAACAATGGTGCCACCGGGCTTCAAGACCCCACGCTCTTCAGCATCGCGCACAATCCACAGCGCCGCCCGATCCTTCACGGACGCGCCAGGGTTGGCAAATTCGCACTTGCCATAGATTTCAGCCCCAGCCGCTTCGCTTGGCCCTTTCAGCAGGACGAGCGGCGTGTTGCCGATGAGGGAAATAGTATCGGGTGCAATCGCTGGAGACATCATGGAGCCGGAGGTAGGGGCAGTTTCGGCAATTGCCAACGAATTTGCGCTTGCCTGCCAAAAAGCCCGATTACGCGCGCCCAATCACTCCCGGCCCGCCCGGATGGCGGCACCACCTGCAAACGGTGCGACCGCAAGAGCGACAAGGCTGCACGCCGCCAGCAACGCAAGTCCGCCCTCACCGCCCGGCTGCAATGATCCCGCACCAAAAATCAGCATTGGCACGGCCAGCGGTATGGCCAGCAGTCCGCCCAGCGCCGCGCCCGCACGCATCCCCGCCGTCAACGCCGCGATCGTCACGCCGATCGCGGCCAGCCCCGGCGTGCCCAGCAGCAGCCCCACTTCAACCGTCCACAATTGCTGCGCATCGAGCGAAAGCAATCCGGCTGAAATCGGTGCCGCCAGCATCAGTGGAACGCCAAAGCTCAACCAGTGCGCCACAATGCGCACCATCAGCAGCGCCTCTTCTGAAATACCGCGCAAGGCCCACTGGTCAAACAGCCCGGCGTCCACATCGGGTTCGACCAAGCGGTCCAGCGGCAGGATCGCCGCGAGCAGCGCCGCAACCCAGATCACGCCCGCCCCGGTCCGCGCCAGCAACCGCGCATCCGGGCCGACCGCAAACGGAAACAGCATCGCCACGGCAAGGAAGAACAGCAGCGGCAGCACCGCCCCGCCTCGCCCTTGCGCGCCGCGCGTAAGCAGCGCGAGATCGCGCGTGAAGATCGGCCAGAGGCGGCGGATCATGCCTTGAAATCCAGCAATTCGATCACGTTCACGCCATCGAGCGACAAGGGCTGATGCGATGCGATCACCACCGCACCTCCGTCCCGGCGATGGGCATGGATCGCCGCCTGCGCCTTGCACGACCAATAGGCGTCAAGCCCGTTCAGCGGTTCGTCGAGCAGCCAGATCGGCGCGGCGCTGGCCGCAACGCGCGCTAGTGCCGCACGTTTGCGCTGGCCGGTGGAGAGATAGCGCACCGGCACGTCGAGCAAATCGGCAAGCCCGAAATCGGTTATTTCGCGCGCTGCTCCATCAATCCGTTGCCAGAACGCAAGCGCCTGCCCCAACGGCTGATGCCCATCAAGCGCCAGTCGTTCATCGGCCAGCGCCACAGCCCCGGCACGCTCCACCGATCCGGCATAGGGGCGCAACAGGCCCGCCAGAATGCGGATAAGGCTGGATTTGCCGATTCCATTCGGGCCGGCCAGATGCACGATGCCACCCGCGCCCAAAGACAGCGAAAGGCCCCGGAACAGAATCCGGTCCCCGCGCCTGCAGGCAATATCCGTGGCGACCAGACCGCACTCTTGCATAGGGGCACGCGATAGGGGAAAGCGCTGCACCTGCCAAGGATAGCAATAAGAACGAGGACGAAGGATGACCGTAGCCCGCCTGACTGACGCCGAACGCGAAGCCCTTTTGGCCGAACTGCCGGGATGGCAATTGCGCGAAGATGGGCTGGCGATGGTCCGTACCTTCCGTTTCGGTGATTTTTCGGAAAGCTGGGCTTTCATGAACCGCGTGGCGCTCTATGCCGAAAAGGCCGACCACCACCCCGAATGGTTCAACGTCTACAACCGCGTCGAAGTGACACTGACGACGCACGATGCCGATGGGCTGTCTGCACGCGATGCGGCGATGGCGCGGGCGATGGAGGGGTTTGTTTAGGCCCTACTTGCCCATCGGCTTTGCCGAACCACGCATCTGTTTCCGCAACACGCCCGGCATCCAGCGCGAGGCGAAGGCCAGTCGGCGCGCAGTCTTTCCGACAACAGTATGCAGCCGGTCACCATGCACCGCCGCCCATGCCGCTTCTGCCACTTCGCTGACAGGCGTGAGTTCAAGCCCTGCACCAAGCACGCGGGTGCGGATGTCTTCGTTGCTCGCGCGGTTGGGGGCGTGGTCGAGCAACGGGGTTTCGATGAAGCTGGGCATCAGGTCGCGCACCGCGATGCCATCCTCTGCCCATTCGCCGTCGAGCGATTCGGTGATGGCCCGCACGCCGAACTTGGTTGCGGAATAGACCGATGCCCCCGGCGAACCATAGAGGCCCGCTGCGCTGGCCGTGTTGAGCAGGCACGATCCCGGCGCGCTAGCCTTCAACCAGCGATGCGCAGCCTGCGCGCCAAAGATCACACCTTTGAGATTGATGTCGAGCGTGCGCTCGATCTCATCCGTTGTCAGATCGATAATCGCGCCGCCAATCGGAATGCCTGCGTTGTTGAACACAACGTCGATCCGCCCGCCCGCCGAGTTTGCGCAATCGACCAAAGCCTGATCCCACGAAGCCCTTTCACGCACATCCAGCTTATGGCAGGAGCTTTGCCCGGCAGGGAGCAGAGCAGCAGTTTGCGCCATGCCCGCTTCATTCACATCGGCAAGCCCCACGAACCAGCCACCTTGCGCAAACCTCTGCGCGACGGCCCGTCCGATGCCCGAAGCGCCACCGGTGATGAAGATCGTCTTGATTACCACTGGCACCCCCTGCTCACATCATTGTCAGCAGCAGAGATTACAGATTCCAGCCAGAGTTCAAAGCGGCTTGTCACCGACGTCGCCCGAACGCCGTCTATGACGGACAACACACAACTGCGTGATTTTTTCCACAGTTTGCGATGAACCGAGGTGAACCGAGATTGCGGCAGGATGAACGGAAGCGCCCGGGACTCCCCGAATCCGCCGAAATCTCTAGTCATGCTGCACATGCTAAAGAACATGGTCGCCACTTTTCTCGCACTGGTTTCCTTCGCCGCGCTGCCCTCGGCAGCCCATGCCCGGCTGCAGTGTGTAACCTATGCGCGTCAGGTTTCTGAAGTTCAGATCAGCGGCAACGCACGCGAGTGGTGGGGCAATGCCGAAGGCCGGTATGAGCGCGGCGACGAACCGAAGCCAGGTGCGGTCCTTGCATTCAGCGGCACGCGCGCGATGCCTTACGGTCACGTTGCAGTCGTCCGCAAGATCGTGGATGATCGCCACATCCTGATTGATCACGCCAACTGGTCGCGCCCCGGCATGGTTGAACGCGGCGTTGTGGCCGTGGACGTTTCGGCTGCGGGCGACTGGAGCGAAGTGCGCGTCTGGTACGCACCCACCAAGTCGGTCGGCCTCCGCGCCAGCCCGGCCAAGGGCTTTATCTATCCCAATACGATGACCGCCAAGGTCGAAGCTGCAACGCCCGCCAAGGGCTGAAACGCCGCGATACCAAGGTTCAGGATCTAGCCGTGCGCCACGCGGCTGAGACTTACCTGTTGCGCGTTGGTTTCGGGCTTCAGCAGGCCGCGTGCTTCTGATGCGGGCATGGCCTGCCAGAACAGGTGGCCCTGAATCATCTGGCATCCTGCGGCCTGAACCAGCGCCCGCTGCATGGGCGTTTCAACACCTTCCGCCACGACTTTCATCCGCAGGGTGTGGCCGAGCGAAACGATCGCACGCAGGATCGAATGCGCGTCGAGATCGGCTTCGATATTCTGCACGAAAGAGCGGTCGATCTTGATCCGATCGAACTGAAATGAACGCAGGTAGCTGAGCGAGGAATAGCCGATCCCGAAATCGTCGAGGGCGATACGGAATCCGCGATATTTCAAACCTTTCAGCACTTCGACCACATGTTCGCTGCGATCGAGCATTACGCCTTCGGTCACTTCAAGAACATAGTGACGCGGGTCCGCCCCGGTCTCACGCAGCAGATCGTCGATGGTTTGCAGAAAATTGCTGGCCATGATCTGCAATGGCGAAAGATTGACCGAGATGTCGCAACCCGGCCAGTTCTGGCATTCGGTAAAGACCCGGCGCAGCACCCATTCGCCCAGCGGCATCATCAACCCCGCCTGCTCCGCCACAGGCACAAACAGGCCCGGACGGATCGCGCCGCGTTCTGGATGCGGCCAGCGTAGCAGCGCTTCGAAGCCTTCGATGGCACCGTCTGCGGCATTGACGATGGGCTGATAGGCCAGCGTCAGTTCGTCACGCGCGATGGCGCGACGCAGTTCCATCTCCATTTCGCGGCGCAGTTTGACCGATGCGTCCATATCGCGCGTGAAGCGGCGATAGCGCGCACGCCCACGCTGCTTGGCGCGATAGAGCGCAATGTCCGCGCGGCGCAACAACTCACCGGGGTCTTCACTCTGTTCCGGGCCCCAGCTGATCCCGCATGACAGGCTGACCTCAAGACTGTGGCCCGAAATGACGAACGGATCACGCGCGATGGCCATGATCTGGCGGCCAAGCATGTCGGCCGACACACGCCCGCCGGTGCTGCGGCGCATCAGCACGAATTCATCGCCGCCGAAGCGCGACAGAAAGTCGCCAGCAGGCAGCGAGCGCCGCAAGCGAAGTGCAACCTGACGCACCAGTTCATCACCCACATGATGGCCGAGCGTGTCGTTCACCACCTTGAACCTGTCGATATCGACATAGGCGACGAAAACGTCCCCAAGTTCGCGATGCCCAACGCAGGTTGCCAGTTCCTGCCGCAGGCGCTGCATGAAGTGCGTCCGGTTGGGCAGGCCCGACATGGCATCGTGCATGGCATTGTGCTGCGCCTGGGCTTCGCTTGCCATAAGTTCGCTGGTCGTGCGCCGCATCCGGCGCACGATGATCGCACCGCCCGCAACGACGCCGACGAAGAACAGGATGTAGATTGCCAGCAAAGGTGCCGTCTGGCGCAGAATGGCAGGCCCCGGTGGCTTGGAACGCCATGACAGCCAACCCACCGTGCCGCCTCGCATGTCGGTCAGCGCAAGATCGTTGCGCGCTGATACGGTATTGGGAAAATGATTGAAACGAACATCGTCGAGCAGCAGCGAGGATTGCAAATCGGCCAGGATGTGCTGATCGAGCATCCGGACGACAACGACGTAATCAGGAGCGCCTTTGAGCAGCGATGGCGTGACGTCAGGCAGGACCGGAGCGACAGCGATGATGGTTGGCTGGCTGTTGAAACTGATCAGCGCGGACGCGCCCTGCGATATCGGCAGGCCCTTGGAATCATAGGGCCACATCACCTCGCCGTGCTTGTGCCATTCCTTGACCGGGCCACCCGGCGGGGTCTTGCGCACAGATGTGTTGATGAGATCGCGGACCGTGCGCTCGATCTGATCATAGCGACAATCACCCGTCAACTTCGGCCCTTGCCAGCACCGGACGAGGTTGCCCGCATAACGCACGTGATAGATGCGATCGATGCGGTGGCTGCCCCAGAAATAGCCGGCAATAAAGTTCCGTGCCCAGCTTTCCGCGCCAGGCGCATTCAGTCGGACGACCGCATCGTCCCACACAAGCTGGAGTTTGGCCGCTTCCAGAATTTGTCGTTCGCTGCGTTCGACAAAGCGATGCGCCAGGCGGCGCTCTTCTGCGCGAGCGAACTGATCGGCGATATCGGTGGAGTTGCGGAAAGCCGCAACGAGCGCAGCAGTGAGCGCAAGCAGGGCAAGAAAGGTCGCCACGACAATCCAGCCGACATTGGCTGCGCCGGAATCGTGCCGTCTTCCGGCGTTGGCAACGGGTCTCTTCCCCATATTTGTTGGGTTACCAAGCGGTTGCAAAGAAATGGTTATCAAAGAATACGCGCCGCAATCTCTTTCATCGAAAGGCTTGCTTCATCTCCGGCGGCGGAACCGTCCTCAGCTTCGCGGATTAAACGCGCAACGGGGCGGGAATTTGCGGAGATTCGAAATGCTTTTGACTATCGCGCTCATTCTCTTCGTCCTCTGGGCGCTTGGCGTCTTTGCCTTCAAGGTGACCGCAGGCGTGATCCATCTCGTGCTGATCGCTGCGCTCGTCATTGGGTTGGTTCAGTTGTTCCGGGGGCGACGGGTCTGACGGAAGTTTGGCCCTGAAAGAATCTGATCCTGACAGAATCTGGTAAGGCACATGGGTTGCAGACTGTAATGCAGGTGCCTAGCCTCCCTCCCAGATAGCGTCGCTGGCGGCCTTGGGAGACTCAGACATGCGTGAAAGACTGCAGCAATATATCGACGGTCAGTGGGTCGATAGCGAAGGTGGCAAGCGCCACGAAGTGATCAACCCGGCAACCGAAGAAGCCATTTGCGCGATCACGCTTGGCACGCAGGCCGATGTAGACAAGGCGGTTTCCGCCGCCCAGCGGGCTTTCAAGACATTCAGCAAGACTTCACGCGAAGAGCGTCTGGCCCTGCTTGATCGTATCGTTGCGGAATACAAGAAGCGCGCACCCGATCTGGCCGTGGCAATGGCCGAGGAAATGGGCGCACCGGTGAGCTTTGCCGGAACCGCGCAGGTCGGTGCAGGAATAGGCGGTTTCCTTGGCACGATGGCTGCGCTGAAAAACTTCGATTTTACCGAGAACAATGGCGCCTATACCGTAGCATACGAGCCGATCGGCGTTGTGGGCATGATAACGCCGTGGAACTGGCCGCTGAACCAGATCGCGCTGAAGGTGGCTCCCGCGCTCGCTGCTGGCAACACGATGATCCTCAAGCCATCGGAAGAATGCCCCACCAACGCTGTGATCTTTGCCGAAATTCTGGATGCCGCAGGTGTGCCACCCGGCGTATTCAACCTGATCCAGGGCGATGGCCCCGGTGTGGGCACGGCAATCAGTTCCCACCCCGGGATCGACATGGTGAGCTTTACCGGATCCACCCGCGCGGGCATTCTGGTGGCCAAGGCTGCGGCAGATACGGTCAAGCGCGTACATCAGGAACTGGGTGGCAAATCACCCAACATCGTGTTGCCTGACGCCGATTTCGCCAAGTATCTGCCCTCCACAGCTTCGGGTCCGCTGGTTAACACCGGTCAATCCTGCATCTCGCCCACGCGCATTCTGGTGCCCAAGGAGCGCGAAGACGAAGCCGCCGCATTCGTCGCTGCGATGTATTCCGCAACGCCGGTTGGCGATCCCTTGCAGGAAGGCCAACATCTTGGCCCAGTAGTAAACAAGGCCCAGTTCGAGAAAATTCGCGGGCTGATCCAGTCTGCCATCGATGAAGGCGCGAAACTGGAAACGGGTGGGCCGGACCTGCCATCCAACGTTAATCGTGGTTATTACATCAAACCGACCGTATTCTCCGGCGTCACGCCAGACATGCACATCGCGCAGGAGGAAATCTTCGGCCCGGTTGCCACGATCATGGCATATGAAAGCCTTGATCAGGCCATCGAAATCGCCAACGACACTGCCTATGGCCTGTCGGCCTGCATCACCGGCGATCCGGCAAAGGCTGCAGAAGTGGCTCCGGCATTGCGCGCAGGCATGGTGGCGATCAACAACTGGGGACCAACACCCGGTGCCCCCTTCGGCGGTTACAAGCAATCGGGCAACGGACGCGAAGGCGGGCTTTACGGCCTGAAGGACTTCATGGAAATGAAGGCGATCAGCGGCCTTCCAGCCTGATATTGGCCTGCCTGAAGGCGCCACGCGGAAGCAAGGAAAGGGCCGCTCCCATACCGGAGCGGCCTTTTTCGTTGCGCGCCCGCGCAGTGGCCAGCGCCCGTGGGTAAACCTCGCCAAGCAAACGCTCGAACGTCTGCCGCCATTCAAAGCGCCCTGCCACATGATCGCGCGCGGCCTTGCTCATCTGCGCGCGCGGCCCATGCCATATCTGCGCGACCGCTGCCGCCATTGCCGCCGTATCGTCCACACCGACGAGCAGCCCGGTGCCGGGCACGATCCTTTCCGTCATGGCGCCCGATGCAACGCCGACCACAGGCAGGCCACTGGCCTGCGCTTCGACAATCGAAATCCCGAACGTTTCGTCGGCCATCCCTGACACATAGATGTCCGATGATGCGAGCGCGCGGGCGAGTTTATCCCGGTCAGCCATGAAGCCCGGAAAGGCCACCTGAAGCCCCTGCGCTTCGGCCATCAGCGCATCGCGCAACTTGCCGTCACCGATCATCACCAACGCCGCATCGAGCGCGCGCGGAAGCTGGCGGAACATGGACAGCACGCGATCGGCACGCTTTTCGTTGTCGATCCGTCCGGCGTAGACCAGCAGGGGACCAAGCGCCGTCAGTCCAAGTTCCCGGCGAAACCCGATGTCGCGCCGATCGGGATGGAACAACGCCGTGTCCACGCCCAGCGACAGCACATCAACGTGGTCCACCCGGTATTCCCGCAGCACATCGGCCATCATCGTGCTGAGCGTATAGACCCGATCAAATTCACGATAGGTCACCTGCGCGTAGCCTGTGGCGAGACGCCGAAGTCCACGCCCTACAAACTCACCGAACAGTTCCGATCCCACGCGGTGGACATGTGCATTGGGGAAATCCGTGTGATAGCCCGCCACCAGCGCCGTATGCGGAAAGGCGCGGCGATAGTTGATCGCCGTCCAGGGCAACACCCACGGACACTGCGACTCGATAAGATCTGGCCGAAATCGTTCCAGCACATCGCGCACGATCCGCGTGCGCATGATGAAGCGGTAGTTCGGGCTTCCCCGCACCTGCTCTGCGCCAACCTCCACCCATATGTGCCGCCCATCCTCGACAACGCGGTCCTCTGGTCCTGGCACGATCTGGAGCAATCGGTGCGGCGTTTCGTCGATCACGTATCGGCGCTTTTCGCGCAGATACGTGCCGATGCCGCCGCCACCGTGCGGGGCATAGCTTTGGGTGAGGTCGCAGATGAGCATGGGCGCAGCGGGCTTGGTCATACCCGCCGAGAGGCCACGCCATCGTGTCAGTTTCGGGACGAGATTAAGCCTGCGTGACAGCCGCCGATCAATAATCCTTGCTGACGCGCAAGTTGAGACTTTCGTCCCCGATGGTCGATACCGTGCCCAGCAGAGCAAGCCAGCGGGTGATCCTGAATTCGACCGATGTGGCATTATAGCCCGCGCCATCGGTGATGAGTTCTACGAACACACGCCGTCCAAGATATTTGCCCACGGCAATGCTTGTGCCCGAACCGACCGTTGGATCAGCCCCCACGATCCGCAACCTATCCAGCCCTATCGCTGCGCGCAGCTTATTGATCGGATCAAGCCCGCCACCGCCGCGCAAGCTGGCGAGTGCGGAAGCAAGCTGCACCGCTTCCGGCGCGGAAATCTGCGTGATCGAACTACCGAACAGGATGCGGCTGAGCAGTTCCTCTTCAGGCAACGCAGGTGTGGAGGAGAAGGCTATGACCGGTTTCGTCCCCGTGCCGGTGATCGATATCTTGGCGTTGATATTGTTGGCATCGCCTTCCGCCACGATATCAAGCTGCGGATCGACCGGCACTTCACCGGCAAAGCGGATGCGCCCGCGCGTGAGCTCGAAGCGCTTGCCTGCAAATTCATAGCCACCGCGCACCAGATCCGCCGTGCCAAATATCTGCGGCGCTGCCGTGGTGCCACGCAGACGGATGTCGGCGCCCCATTCGCTGTCCAGCCCAAGCCCGCGCACATCGATACGGTTCATGCCTGCAGCATCGATCATGAAACGCCACGGCGATGCTGCCACGCGGGGCGGAGCGGCATCGGCAGGCGTATTGATCTCGCGCGTTGCAATCGTCGGCAGTTCGGTAACTGCTGCGGCTTGCCCCAGCGCCCAGCGCGCACGTTCAATCCGCACCCGCCCCGCGATCGTGCCGCCAACTCCGTTGCTGACAATGCGCAGCGGCCCTGTGATGGTGGCTCCCATATCATCGCGGCTGATCATCTGCGCGTTCTGCGCAGAGAGCTTCAGATCGATGGTCGGACCATGTTGGGAAAGCTCGGCAAGTCCAATGCTGCCACTGCCCGAAACCCGCCCGCCATTGGGCGTCACCCCACTGAACCGCGCCAGTTGCAGCGAGGAATCGTTGAACGTCCCTGCCATCGTCACATCGCGCACATCGGTGCCGGTCAGCGTGCTCTGCACGCGCAACCCGGTGGAGGACACCGCGCCACGCAGCACCGGTGCTGCAATCGTGCCGGTGATATCGGCCTTCACGCCGACCGGCCCGGTAAGGTCGAAAATCTCCACGCCCGAAAGCCGCCACAGCGCCTCTGCCGCGCCCGAATAGCGCAGTTGCCCGGCAAGCTGGCCTGCGGAAAGACGCTCCATGAAAGCACCGCCGCGCGGCAATCCGCCAACCCGCGCCTGCAAGCGCCCACGCACCGCGCCGCCTTCACGGAACACCGTGCGCATCTGCACTGCATCGGGATCAAGCCGAGCCAGCAGCGCAACGTCAACAGGCCGCGATGTGAGCACGAGGCCCGAGCGCGAAAGCCCCCGCACCATCAGCGCCGCATTGCCCGAAGGCGCGCCCTGCCCATCATTGCTATATTCGACGATGCCCGAAGCCGTGCCGCCAAGACCCAGGTCGGCCACCACGATATCGATCACAGAAAGCGGCATCCGCGCCAGTTGCAGCCGTAGTTGTGTCGGCCCGCCCATCATGCGCCCTTCGGCGATCACGATACCGCGACCGAACGTGATCTGTGTTGGCGCAAGTCGCCATCCGCGATTGTCGCCTTCGCCCTCGCGCGTCAGCACCGCGCGGCGAGGCATGGAAACCTGCCGTCCGGCATATTCGCCAGAGACATAAGCGATGACCTGATCGGGCGAGAATGCCGCCGTGCCTTGCAGGTCAAAGCGTGTGCCCCTGCGCCCCGCCACCGACGCGGTGACCGACCCGCTGCCATCCTGCACATAAGCCGCCGCTGCCAGCCGCCCGATAAAAACCTTGCCCATGCCGATGCCTTCGGCCAGCAGATTGCCTTCGACAGTGGAATGGCCGTCCTTGATCAGCCCGCTCGCGTCGATGCGCGCATTACCGATGGACAAGGGCCTTGCGCCACCGAATTTGGCGTTGCGCGCCGTAACGTCGGCATCAAAGCCCTGCCCGCCGTCGCGCGGCGCAAGCTGGACCGTGCCGTTCAGCCCGCCCCCCGCCAATGCAATCTGGCCCGACACGCCGTCATCACCCAGCGTAACGCCGCCGGTCACGTCGGTCTGCCACACCCGGAACCGTTCGATATCCACGCGCGTCGGCTGTTTTGGCGGCATGAACAGCCCGAACGTGCCGTTGAAGGGGCCAAGCGCGGACTGGCCCTCCGTCTCTATACGGAAGCCATCAGCAATCGGAGCAAGCGCAACGCGCACATCCTTCAGTCCAGCAGCAGGCAAAGGGCTGGCCAGCACCAGAACCGCGTTAGGCCCGTCGTTCGTCATCGCCGCTTCGACCGTGAAGGCACCATATTCGGTGTGCCGACCGCTGCCTTTCAGCGAAGCCGCGCCGCCCGGTTGCACACGGCCATCCAGCGCCATCTGCAACTTGGCCGAATTGATCGTGGCCTTGCGGAAGGTCACCGGAACGCGCTCACCCAGCGCAAGGCCACCGGCAAAGCGAACGCCGCCCCCGGTCAGCGTTTGCAGGGTAGCATTGTCGATCCGGGTCATCCGCCCGGCAAGGTTCGCCTGCAGCGTCCACGGCACGCCGCTGCCCACTTTGAACAGGATTTTGGCAGTACCATCCACCGCGCCAAGGTTCTCTACCGCAAACCCCCGCGCCACCAGCGGGCCTGCCAGCGCATAGCCGCCGCGTGCCATATCTCCGCGCAGGGAAAGCCGCGCACCAAGGCCCTTCATGGTCAGCGTTAGGTCGTCCGACGTGAGCCGACTACCTTCGAACACCAGATTGCCACCAAGCCGCGCGCCCGGAAAACGCGGATCGATCATCGCGTTTCCAGTGACCACGCGCCGCGCCGTTACCGCCAGCGGCAGGATAAAGCGCTTGCCGTCCCACGTGGCGATTCCGGCAGTTTGCAACCCCTGCGCATCCAACGTGCCAAGCTTCAGGCGCGCAACGGCGACCTTGTGTTCAATCGTCAGGTCGTCAAACGCGCCGTCCAGCGTGGCGTCGATATCAACGACTGCAAGTTCGGGCGTTGCCAGCAAACGCTGCGGCTGCAACAGATTGGCCTTCACGCGCAGCGCATCCGCCTGATTGTTCGCAAGGTCCAGCCCGCCTTCGGCAGAAGCCTTGAACGCAGCGCCCGCCGTGCGGAACGTGCCGTTGAAGGCATTGTCAGCAAACCTGCCATCATAGAGCACGGAAAGCGTTTCACCCACGGCCTGCGCGGGCATTCCGGTAAGCAGCGCGCCCGGCCAAGCCTGCCCGGCAAGGCGATAGTTGCCGGAACGATTGCCAAGCTGAAACGCGGCCAGCCTGCGCCCGCCTTCTGTCGCATAGGCGATGCCATCCCATCGTTTCCACCCACCGCTGCCGAACACACGCGCCTTGATATCGGACTGCACGCCAGCCATCACGGCGATCACGCCATCTTTCGGTGCGTCATAGACCAGTCGCAGATCGAACTTGTCGCGATCAGGCTCGCTATCAAGGCGGAACACGATCTTGTCCTTGCCGCCAAACACGCCGTTCACATCGACAATGGCGTGTCCTGCGCGAATGTCGGCCTTGGCCAGCACATCGACGCGGCGCTTCTGCCCCGCCAGCGCTTCGGATACCGTCAGGTTGTCGATCACCAGCTTGTCTATGCGGATGTCGAAATCGGGCAGGATCGGGGCGTTGGGATCTTCGCTGGGCCGCAGGCGCGGGGCACGGCGCAGCACGCCGCGATGGAGCGAGAGAAGGCGAACGTCCAGCCCGGTCTTGAGCCATGAAAGCGGCCGCCAGTCCAGTTCCGCCTCGGGCACGGTCATGAAGATGCCTTCAGGATCGCTGACACGAATGTCGCGCAATTTGGCCGCGCCATAGATCGATCCATCGATGCGCCCGATCTCGATCCGCAGACCTGAGCCGGGCGTGATGGCCGCGATGCGATCTGCCACAAGGCGGTGGCCCAGCGATGAATCCAGCACCACCAGCGCCGCCAGCACCAGCGCTACGCCCGCCACCGCCAGAATGACGAGGCGTTTTGCCAAGCCGCGTGCAACCGCCGCCCCGCGCGAACGGGCAGGCGCAGCTTCAGGTGCGGGAGGCAGATCGTCCGCCATCAGAACGCTTGCCCCAGCGCCACGTAGACACCAATGCGGCTGTCCCCCGGCGAGGGATTGAGCGGTGTACCAAGATCGATGCGGATCGGACCGAAGTTCGTTTCATAGCGCAGACCGATGCCTGCACCCACCTTGATGTCGCGCAGACGCGGCGTGCTGGTGGTGTCCACGGCACCCGCATCGACGAAGGGCACAAGGCTGATTGCGCCGCCCATAAGCCCGGTCTTGACGCGCGCTTCCAGCGAGAACTCGCTCAATGCACGGCCGCCACTGGGTTCGCCTGCGGTATCGCGCGGGCCGATCAACTGGAAGCCATAGCCGCGCACCGAGCCGCCGCCGCCAGCATAGAACCGACGCGAAGGCGCGATGTTGGTAATGTCAGTGCCAAGGATCGTGCCAAGCCGCACGCGCGATGCAATGACCAGCTTTTCGCCCATCGGCTGGTAGTAGCTGGCATCGAACTGCATCTTGCCATAGCTCGACCTGACACCATCCTGCACCGAAACTTCGGGCGATGCACGCAGCCCCACGCGGAACCCGCGCTTGGGATCGAGCAGATCGTCGCTGCCATCGTAAGCAGCTCGCATCGGTAAGGCCCCGATAAAATAAGTCTTGCGCGGCTGGTTGGCGAGGATCGCCGCTGCATCGCGCTCGCCCGTGGCAAGGATTTCGATGCCCGCCGCAAAGACCCAGGGCTTCTGGAACAGGAGCGTCTGCTGCCGCTCAAGCCCGGCGGTGAACGATACGGTGCGCGCCTGAAACGCGCTGCTGACCTGCTTGCGCGCATAAAGATCGGCGTTGAGCACCAGATCGCGGGTGAGGAAGTTGTTGCGGCGGAACGTAACGCCTGCAAGCTGTTCCTGCGTGCCCGCAACACCGCGCACGCGCACCATGCCTTCGGGCGGGAAGAAGTTGCGATGTTCCCAGCTCGCCTCCAGACGGAAGCCTTCGCCGCTGGAATAACCGACCAGCCCTGCAACGGTGCGCAGCGGCCCTGGGGTGAGTGCCACATCAACGTCCACGGTCCCCGGCGCGCCATCCACAGGCTTGGCCACTTCGCGCGCTTCGACCGTGACTGAAGAGACAAGACCGGTTGCCAGAATCGCCTGCCGCAAATCGTCCACATCCGAACGCTGATAAAGATCGCCCGGATCGAAGCGGGCGATGCGCTGCAGATGCTTGCCGCTAAGGAATTCGTCTCGCGACGAATTGACCTTGCCGAACGCATAGACGCCGCCGGGCGTGACCGGCACCGTCAGATCGCCCTCGCGCCGTTCGTGGTCGATCAGCAGATCGGTTTCGCCCACCTTGGCAAAGGCATAACCGTTCTCGCCCAGCGCCAACTGAAGATTTACACGCTCAGCCACGATCCGGTCGGAATTGATCGCATCGCCACTGTTCAGCTTGAACGCTCCGCGCAGGACGTCGAAGTTCTTGCCCGTGGCCTGAAGATCGCCAAAGGCCAGCGCCCCGAACTTGTACTGCGGCCCCGGCTGAACATCAAACCGGACGACGACCTTGCTGATATCGATCGGCCCCCGTTCTTCACCTTCGACCCGTTGGCCAAGCCCGCCGAGCGACTGGAACACGCTGGCATCGTAATAGCCATAGACGCGCATGATTTCTTCGAGCAGTTCGCGGTCGGTGCGCGCACGGCGAACGATCTGGGCAAGATTGTCCTCGTCGTCCTTGTAGGTCTTGAGGCTGGAAAGTCCGGCGAAACGCTCGACAATGGCGTCCTGATCGGCAACCGCGCCTTCGCCGCGCGGGAACGCCACTTCCACCTGATCACCAACCCGATCCACATCTGCATCGGCCAAGCGTGGGTTGGTTTCCGCCGCTTCCTGACCGGGCAAAGCCTCGACCGCTGCATCGGTCGTCTGTTCGGCAACGTCGATATCGGGATCAGGAGACAGCGGCTCGATCTCTGGAATTTCGCTGCCATCGGGCCAGGGGATGGTGATTCCCGGCAGTTCGGGCATTTCCACATCGGTGGCAATCTCACCGATTTCCGCCTCGGTCGGCGCCCCGGTGCGCGCGGCATCGGTATCCAGCGCCCAGGCATCAGCATTCTGCACCGCCGAATCGGGGATCAGCGCTTCCAGTTCCTGATCTGCGTTCATCGACTGCGCAAAAGCCTGCCCCGGCAGTGTGAACACCAGAACGGCAGCAATGATCCGCGTGAGCGGCGATTCAGGTGTGGGCGTAGCGCCCCTGCGCGCCGTGAACGCCGTCCTTGAGGCTGCCCTCAACGCTGTTTTCCACCCCACCGCGTTCGTGCAGCGAGGCAACGGCCCGTCCGATCGCAACGGCCTGTTCAGCAGGCTCAAACCGTTCCCAGCCATCACGGCCCAGTTTCTCCATAGGCCGGAAGCGGACCTTGTATTGCATCCGCTCGGATCCTTCGACCCAATAGCCGAGATAGACATAGGGCAGCCCAACGCGCGCGGCGCGCTGGATATGGTCGAGGATGATGAAAGTTCCAAGCCCGGCCCGCGTCTCGTGTTGTGGATCGTAGAAGCTGTAGATCATCGAGAGGCCATCGCCCTGCTCGTCGGTCAGACAGGCCCCTACCAGTCTTCCCGGCGAGCCGTC
>NZ_JBMLSM010000103.1:0-10547 GCF_049240505.1 Novosphingobium sp. | reverse complement strand
ATGCCCGAACGCCCCCGCCTGCTCGATTTCTTCCGCTGCCGCTTTGGCGATATCACCGTGCGGCACCTGCTGGTCAGCGCCAAACGCGCGCTGGACGATGGCCTGCCGGACAAGGTGGTGATCGCCTGCTTGCTGCATGACATTTCCAACGGCTGCCTTGTGCGCGCGGACCACGGATACTGGAGCGCGCAACTGATCGCGCCCTATGTCGATCCCGAAGTGGCCTTTGCGGTGAAGTACCATCAGGCGCTGCGCTATGTGCCCGATGAAAGCGTCGGCTATGCCTACCCGGACAGCTACCACAAGTTCTTCGGCCCCGATTACCAGGTGCCGGAATACCTGCTCCGCGATGCCGAATATGCGCGCAGCCACGAATGGTACATGACCGCGCGGCAGGTGACGCTCTACGACACCTACTTCTTCGACGACTTCCCGATGGTGGAACCCGAAGCCCTGCAAGACGTCATCGCCCGCACCTTCCGCGAACCGGAAGAAGGCCTGGGCTTCGACGGTTCACCAACAGCCCACATGTGGCGCACGATGATCTGGCCGAACAACTTTTTGTGAGAGGGCGGCTTTGCGGATTTTGGGAGTACAAGCTGCCGTTCAGCAGACCCCGTTGCGGACATTCCCGATGCGGCTAACATGGCCTGATGCGCTGCGTTCATTTCACTGGCGCTCAATCTGACCCTAGCCCTTTAGAGGAGTGGTGTTATGGAAGACAAAAAAGGCGGTGACGGTACCCGAACTTTGCCGATAATAAACGGTCGATTTGTTGAAGAAAATACTCCTCCCACGTTTATAACGCGTCAGTTTATTAAGCATATGCTGACTTACGATACCAATAATAGGCCCATAAGGAAGCCAGCGGAGCTAGTTCTCAGAAGAAGATGTCGACAGTTCGGAGGAGGGAATCTCCCAGTCGAGACCACCAGCATAGAGACACTTGTTTTGCGGCCCGATGAAGAGAAGGAGCTTGCTGTAAAGAGGTATGATGCTCCTCCACCATTTTTGAGAGAAACTAATGATTATGAACGAGTTTCACTGCGGTATTTAGATTAACTCGACACTCCACGACTGCAATCCAACATTCCCATGCTAAGGGGTCACCCTGACCTCATACGCACGGAAATCCCCCTATACATCCTCTGGGCTATCGCAGCGCGGGCGTGGCTCCTTGCATTTATGTTCCTCTTTTGTTGACATAGGCAGTTGGGTTCCTGAGTCCGCATCGTCCGCTTAAAGGATTAGGTGGAGTGGCGGGCATGTTTGCTTGTCCTGCGCAACCGTTACAGGCGCAGAGCCGTCCTTCAGCAATCCACCCAAAATCAGCCGCTCAACCGCAAACTCAAATTGCCCAAAACCAGCCGTCACCCAGGGCTTGCCCCGGAGTCCCGCTTTTTGTCTTGGCCATCAGCCGGATCGCCCACCTTGGGCGGAAGGAGCGGGGCCCCGGGTCAAGCCCTGGGTGACGTGGTGTGGTGGTTCAGTGCAGGGGACACCCCCCACCCCTCAAAACCTGTTATCCCGCGGAAACCCATTCGGCGGCAGCCTGCCCGCAGCGCCGCGCGCAACCTTCCATGGCAGCAGGTCTTTCTCCACCCGCGTGCGCCCGCTGTCACCGCCCATCGCCCACGTCAGCCCGTCTTCCAGCCGCAGCGTGATCACGTCAGCCATTTCGCCGTCCTTGTAGCGTTGCAGTGTCACGCCCTGCCCCTTGGCGAGGATCGGCACTTCGGACAGCGCGAAGATCACCAGCTTGCGGTTCTCGCCGATCACCGCCACGTGATCGTGCTCAGGCGCAATCTCGCGCACCACGGCCAGCTTCACGCCCGGCTTGGTCGAAACCACGCCGCGTCCTTTGCGGGTTTCGGCCAGCAGTTCGTCCATCTCGGCGGCAAAGCCGCGCCCGGTGTTGGCCGCCAGCAGCAATTGCCCCTTCGGCTTGTAGACCGTGACGCTGACGATCTGGGCATCGGAATCGATGTCCACCATCGTCCTGATCGGTTCGCCAAAGCCGCGCGCGCCGGGCAGTTTGTCGGCCCCCAGTGTATAGAACCGCCCGTTGTCCACCGCCACCAGCAGCTTGTCCGTGGTCTGGCAGTGGAACGCAAAGGCCGGGCCATCGCCTTCCTTGAACTTGAAATCGCCGTCCAATGGGACATGCCCCTTGGCCGCCCTGATCCAGCCCTTGGCCGAAAGGATCACCGTCACCGGCTCCTTCTCGATCATCGCGTCCATGCTGAATTCGCGCGTCGGTGCGGCTTCGGCAATCGTCGTGCGCCGCCGCCCCAGCGCGGTATCCTCGGCATATTCCTTGCGCAGCGCGTTCAGATCGCGCTTCAGCCGCGTGCGCTGCCGCGCCGGATTGTCGAGCAGCTTCTGCAATTCGTCCTGCTCGGCCAGAAGCGCATCACGCTCCTTGCGCAGCTCCATTTCCTCAAGCTTGCGCAACGAACGCAGCCGCATGTTGAGGATCGCCTCGGCCTGCCGGTCGGTCAGCTCGAACTCGGCCATCATCACCGGCTTCGGCTCATCCTCGGTGCGGATGATCTCGATGATCCGGTCAAGGTTGAGGTAGGCAATGATATAGCCTTCGAGCAGTTCCAGCCGCGCGGCGATCTTGTCCAGCCGGTGCTGCGAACGGCGCAGCAGGATGTCGATCTGCGCGATCACCCATTCCTGCAGCACCAGCTTCAGCCCCAGCACGCCCGGCGTCCGATGCGAATCCAGCACGTTGAGGTTCAGGCCGAACCGCGTCTCCAGATCGGTCAGCTTGTAGAGCGACTCTTTCAGCAGTTCGGGATCGATGTTCCGGCTCTTGGGCACAAGCACCAGCCGGATCTGCTCGTCGCTTTCATCGCGCACGTCTTCAAGGATCGGCAGCTTCTTGTCGGCGATAAGCTGCGCGATCTGTTCGATCAGCTTGCTCTTCTGCACCATGTAGGGGATTTCGGAGACGACAAGCTGCCACTGCCCTCCGCCCAGCTTCTCGATCCCGGTCTCTTCCCAGACACCTGCATCATCGCGCCCCGTGGAAAAGCGCCCGCGCACGCGGATGGACCCGCGCCCGGTTTCATAGGCATTGGCGATCACCGCCGGGCTATCCACGATCACGCCGCCTGTCGGCAGGTCCGGCCCGTGGAACACTTCCATCAACTGTGCATGTTCGGCGTGCGGGTTGTCGATCAGCAGCAGCGTGGCATCGATAATCTCGGCCACGTTGTGGCTGGGGATGTTCGTGGCCATGCCCACGGCGATGCCGCTGGACCCGTTGGCCAGCAGGTTCGGGAACAGGCCCGGAAAGACTTCCGGCTCCTCATCCTCACCGTTATAGGTCGGCACGAAGTTCACCGTGCCTTCGTCCAGCCCGGCCATAAGCTGCATCGCCGTGCGCGTCAGCCGTGCCTCGGTGTATCGGTATGCGGCGGCATTATCGCCATCGATATTGCCGAAGTTGCCCTGCCCTTCGACCAGCGGATAGCGCAACGACCAATCCTGCGCCAAACGCACCATCGCATCGTAAACGCTCGAATCGCCATGTGGGTGATACTTGCCGATCACATCGCCCACCACGCGCGCCGATTTCTTGTAGGCGTCCGTCGGGTTCAGCTTCAACTGCCGCATCGCCCACAGCAGGCGGCGGTGGACCGGCTTCAACCCATCACGAAGGTCTGGCAACGAGCGCGCGGTGATCGTGCTGAGCGCATAGACCAGATAGCGCTCCGACAATGCGGAATCGAACGGGGCATCGACGATGGCGTCGAACGGATCGGGTTCTGTCGTGTCGATCGGCATGGCTGGAACGTCCTAGCAACACGATTGCCCGAACGAAAGCCAAGGAACATCCACAGTCCCCGGCAATTGTAGGGATATTCTGAACAAAGGAGATCCCCATGACCAAGCGCGTCCTCATCGTCGCGACCGACGGCTTCGAGCAGTCGGAACTCGAAGGTCCGAAGAAGGCGCTCGAAGACTCGGGCATCGAAACCGTGGTCGCCAGCCTGAAACCCGGATCGATCACCGGCTGGAAGGACAAGAACTGGGGCGATGCCATTGCGGTCAACATGACCATCGATGAGGTGGAAGCTGCCGACTACGATGCCCTGTTGCTCCCTGGTGGCCAGATGAACCCGGACATCCTGCGCATGGAGGACAGCGTGATCGATCTGGTCAATGATTTCGACGATCTCGACAAACCCATCGCCGCCATCTGCCACGCACCGTGGCTGCTGGTCGAAGCCGATATCGTCGATGGCCGCACCGTCACCGGATGGCCCTCGATCCGCGTCGATCTTGCCAATGCCGGGGCCGATGTGGTGGACGAGGAAGTCGTGGTCCACGGCAACCTCATCACCAGCCGCAACCCGGATGATATCCCTGCGTTTTCAAAGGCCTTGATCAAGGCGCTGGCGGACTGAGCGCGGCCTCGAAAAGCCCTCTCCCCTTCAGGGGAGAGGGTTGGGTGTGGGGGATTTCAAAACCAAACTCTCACCTCACCCAAACACCTCAGCATAAAGCCGCTCGATCTCGACCGCGTCCGCCAAGCGCGGATTGTTCCCCGGCGATCCAGACGCAATCGCCTGCCGCGCCATCTCCGGCACCACCTCGAACCACCGCTCCTGCGAAATCCCGTGGCTGCGCGGCGTCGGTACGGAAAGATCGCGGTTCAGTGCCTCCAGTTCCTCCAGCAAACGCGCCACGGCTGCCTGATCGCCTTCGCTTTCGCCCGCAACACCCATCGCCCGCGCGCATGTGGCATAGCGTGCCAACGCGGCGGGCGCAGAAAACGCGGTCACCACAGGCAGCAGCATGGCGTTGGACAGCCCATGCGGCACATGGAAGAACGCGCCCACCGGGCGGCTCATCCCATGCACCAGCGCCACGCTGGCATTGGAGAATGCAATCCCCGCATGGTGCGCCCCCACCATCATCGCCTCGCGCGCCGCGCGATTGCCCGGATCGGCACAGGCAGTGCGGATATTGGGCGCAATCAGCTTCATGGCAGAGATCGCCATTGCATCGCTGAAGGGATTGGCCTTTTTCGAGACATAAGCCTCGATGGCATGGGTCAGCGAATCGATCCCGGTATCCGCCGTCAACCGCGCGGGCTTACCCATCGTCAGTTCGAAATCGACGATGGCGATGGTCGGCAGAAACGCCAGCCCGGCGCAGAGCATTTTCTCGCTCGTCGCCTCGTCGGTCACGATGGTAAACTTGGTCGCCTCCGATCCTGTGCCCGCTGTGGTCGGCACGGCAATGATCGGCAAGCCGCCGTCATCGGTCTGAACCGGAGCCTTCAGCGAAGGGATCGGTCGCGGATCAAGCGCCAGCGCGGCAATGACCTTGGCCGTATCGATCGGGCTGCCCCCGCCAAAGCCGATCACGCAATCGCTGCCGCTCCACACCAGCGCGTCCAGCGCCTTTTCCACCACCGCCACGGTCGGATCGGGCACGGTGTCCGAAAACACCGTCACCGGCATTCCCGCCGCTTCTAGGACGGCGGTCAGTTGTTCGGCCATGCCGCTTTGAACCATGAAGCCATCCGTCACCACAAACGGTCGGGCATAGCCGCACTGCGCCATCGCTGCCGGTAGTTCCGCCAGCGCGCCGCCACCAACCCTGATTATACGCGGAAGATTGATCGCCGCCATTTGCACCCTCTTTTCAAGCCTTGCCCTATCCGACCGCAAAATGCGTGTCCGGACAAGCTATCAAAAGAGCGCTGGCAAAAGAGCGGCCCTTCCCACTAGCTACACCCAGCACCCCCGCGCAGGCGGGGGCCTCGGTGTTGTTACGGAAGGTCAGCGTAAAACGACTGAGGCCCCCGCCTTCCGGCTTCGCCGGAGTTTATCCTGAGCTTGTCGAGGGGCGGGGGCGCAACGCTTACGGTTGCACCACAGTATCGGCCTGCACAGGCACCACTGCATCCTCAGGATAAGGCATGATCAGCGTCCCGTCTGGCGCCGCAGTGTAAGACGTCTGCGTGGGATAGGCCAAACTTATCCCCTCCGCTGCAAACCGCTTGATGATTGCCACCAGCAGCCGGTCCCGCGTGGGATGGGCCACGTTCCAATCCGCGCCCGGCACGTCGACAATGAACGAAAAATCCAGCGAACTGGCGCCAAAAGCTTCAAAGCCAGCGCGCGCAACCTTGACGCTCTCGGCCTCGCCCATTTCCTTGAGCATTGCCGGTATGCGAGCCAGCGTTTCCGGCTTCGTCTCATAGGTAACGCCCAGCATGAAGCTCAGCCGGATGTGATCTCGGACGGTCACGTTGCGGATTTCCTTGTCCAGCAGGTTCTTGTTCGAAACGATCAGCAGTTCACCCGTGAACAGCCGAACCCGCGTGGTGCGCATCCCGATCTGCTCCACCGTGCCGCTGGTTTCGCCCCAGCCGATATTGTCGCCCACCTTGAACGGGCGATCGAACAGGATCGAAACCCCCGCAAACAGATCGGAGAAAATGCCCTGCGCAGCCAGACCGATGGCGATGCCGCCGATGCCCAGACCGGCGACAAGGCCAGCCACATTCACGCCCAGATTGCCCAGGATCAGCACCAGCGCGATGGCAAAGACCAGAAACGTCACCAGCGCACGGATGATGCTCATGGCGGATGTCAGCGCGCCATTGGCGTGCTGCGCCCCGCCTGCGCGATGCTCCACCACGCCCAGCACAACTTCCCGCACCCAGATGGCGGCCTGCACGGTCATGCCGATGGTGAACAGGAAGGTGATCGTGCGATCCAGCCAGAGCGGTGCCTCGGCATAGTTATCGACGATCTTCGCCGCCAGAATCACCAGAAACCAGAACTTGGTGCGTGCGGCCACACGGCCAATAATCGTGCGCCAGCTCACCAGCGCATCGCCTTCGCGGCACAGCCGCTGTGCCATCTTCTGCACGGTCAGCAGCACGAGAACGATGGCTGCAGCAATGCCTGCAGCTATCGCGATGCGCAGCCAGTTCTCGGCAATCCAGCCGCTGGTTTCGGCAACAAGAAGTTCAGGATTGGCGGAAAACGCGGAAGTCGAAGGACGCGGAGAAACTTGCATATCGTCCTGAAAGCCTCAGGACGCGGCAGGTTCCCGAATTAGCGCCCCTGCATATCCCGCGCTTCATCCGGTACGTGGACGACCAGCCCGTCAAGCGCGTCGGTCAGCTCGATCTGGCAGGAAAGTCGGCTGGTGCGGGTCACGCCTGCGGCCAGATCGAGCATGTCCTCCTCGTCGTCCACGGCAGGCAGCAACTTGTCGAACCATTCGGGAGCAACGATGACGTGGCAGGTGGAACAGGCCATCTGGCCTTCGCAGGTGCCTTCCAGCGGCATCCCGGCGTTCTGGCCAAGTTCCAGCAGGCGCTGCCCAGCCTCGCCTTTCGTCACGATCTTTTCGCCCTTGGTGGTGACGAATGTGATGCTGACCATGCCTAAATGACTCCCTGCGCCCGAGCCGCGGCATTGATCGCCGCTGCAGCCTGTTCCAGTTCATCATCCCCTGTATAGCGTCCGAAACCGATGCGGATCGCCGTTTTGCTATCCCTGTCCGAAAGTCCCAGCGCGCGCAAGACATGGCTTGGCCTGCCAGAGCCGCTGGCGCAGGCGGAACCTGCTGAAAATGCGACGGTGCGACAATCCGACAACAGTCGGCCCACGTCCAGACCGGGCAGACGCAAATTGAGATTCCCATACCAGCGTTCGGTGGCGCTACCGTTCAGCGTCCACCCTTCGAACAGCGCCAACGCTTTGGTCCACAGCTTCTCCACATGAAGCTGATCGGTTTCCAACAGACTTGTACACAGGGCAGCAGCAGCCCCGAACCCGGCGCAGAGCGCGGGGGACAAGGTGCCCGACCGCAATCCACCCTCCTGCCCGCCGCCGTGGATCAGGGGCGCAAGCTCAACCCCATCGCGCACCCACAGCGCACCGATTCCCTTGGGGCCGTAAAGCTTGTGCGCCGACAGGGCGATCAGATCGGCGCTATCAGGAACCGCAAGCTTCCCGGCGCCTTGCACTGCATCGCACAGGAACAGTGCGCCCGCATCATGCGCACGACGGGCAAGATCCGCAATCGGCTGCACGGTCCCGATCTCGTTGTTGACCTGCATCACGGCTACAAGCCCGCACTCTTCGGGCAACGCGGCATCGGGATTGACCAGCCCGTCGTCCCCGACCGGCAGCACCGAAACATCGGGATCAAGGAACCGCGCGGTATCCAACACGGCCGCGTGTTCAATCGCGCTCACCGCCAGACGTTTCGCGCCAGACCCGATCAGCGCCAGGTTGATCGCCTCGGTCGCGCCGGACGTGAACACCACGCGCCCGCCCGGCGGCAGCAGCGCCGCGACTTGCGCGCGCGCCACTTCCACCACCGCCGCCGCCGCGCGGCCATAGCGGTGCGGGCTGTGCGGGTTGGCGAAACCGGGTTCGCCCGGCCCGCCGAGCCAGGGCAGCATCGCCTCGCGCGCTTCCGGCGCAAGGGGGGTCGTCGCCTGATAATCGAGGTATATCAACCCCGTATCTCCTTCCACACCGCCACGAACCGCGCGATATCCCCCGCTGTCGTCTCCCGCCCGATGGACACGCGGATCACTTCGCCGGGATGGGCATATCCCATCGCCGTCAGCACGTGGCTGGCCTTCAACGAGCCTGATGAACAGGCGCTGCCCGCCGAAACGGCAATGCCTGCGCCATCGAAGCGGATCAGTTGGGCCGCACTCGATTTGCCGGGCATCCGATAGGCTGCAATTGTCGGGCTGCGCAGCGAAGCCCCAGCAACGATTTCCGCCCCGATTTCAAGCAGTTGATTCGTCAACGATTCCCGCAAAGCTGAAGCGGGCTTGAGCCATTGATTCCCCGCCTCCAGCGCTGCCACCATTCCCAGCACCAGCGGCACAGCCTCGGTCCCGCCGCGATAGCCGCGCTCCTGCCCGCCGCTCGGCTCAAGCAGACCCCAGTCACGCACCAGCAGCGCACCGACGCCCACCGGCCCGCCAAATTTGTGCGCCGAAAGGACCACCATGTCGGCTTCGGCGGGAATGTCCAACTTGCCCGCCCCCTGCGCGGCATCGCACAGCAGCAACCCTCCGGCAGCGTGGACGGCCTCGGCAATGTCAGCGACGTTTTGCACCACGCCGGTCTCGCTATTGACCTGCTGAACCACCACTCGCGGTCGCCTAGTGTCATCTAGGTGCATCTTGGTGCTGTTCAGGATCAGCAGCCCATCCGGCCCCACTTCCAGCCTTTGCGCATCCCCCGCAGCACGCAAGGCAGCATCATGTTCCACTGCGGAAACAAGTACTTGCCCGCACTTTGCGCGCCCAATAGCCAGCGCCAGAGCCTCGCTCGCCCCGCTGGTGAAGATGACTTCGCCCTGCCAACCGAGCAGAGTCTTCAATCTCGCCCGTGCACTTTCCAGCGCCGCCCTCGCCGCGCGTCCGGCCGCGTGGGGGCTGGATGGATTTGCCCACATCCGCCACCCCTCCTGCATCGCCGCCAGAGCCTGTGGCAAAAGCGGCGTGGTGGCGGCATGATCGAGATAGATCGGATTTGCTGGCAACTTGAATCCCGGAAATGCGTGGAAAGATTGCTTTCGAAGGGTTGGTTTCTATATAGCCATCAACGCAATTCCCAGCCCCGGCATTTCGTGCCGCGCGGCCAGACCACAGGATTACCGGACAGGCAATGCCCGCAGTCATTTTCCCCGGCCCCGAAGGCCGCCTCGAAGGCCGTTTCCAGCCCGCCACACGCCCGCGCGCACCGGTCGCCATGATCCTGCATCCGCACCCGCAGGCGGGCGGAACGATGAACGATCGCATCACGCAGGCGATGTACAAGACGTTCGTCGCGCGCGGCTTTGCCACGCTGCGCTTCAACTTCCGTGGAGTCGGGCGTTCGCAAGGGTCGTTTGATAATGGAATCGGCGAACTGTCCGATGCGGCTGCCGCGCTCGATTGGGTGCAGTCGATCCACCCCGAAGCCAGCACGACGTGGATCGCGGGCTATTCGTTCGGCGCGCTGATCGGTATGCAGTTGCTGATGCGCCGCCCGGAAATTCGCGGGTTCATTTCGGTCGCCCCGCCTGCGAACATGTACGATTTCAGCTTCCTTGCGCCCTGCCCCGCATCGGGCATCATCGTGCAGGGCACGGCGGACACAGTGGTCACGCCCAACGCCGTGCAGAAGCTGGTCGACAAGCTGCGCACGCAGAAGCACATCACCATCCACCATGATGAAGTGCCCCGCGCGAACCACTTCTTCGAAAACGAAATGGACGACATGATGCGTGCGGTAGACAACTACCTCGACATGCGCCTGTCACCGGATTGCCCGATCCGCTGAGGTTTTGGCCTGATGCTTCGACAAGCTCAGCATGAGCGGATCTGGGTTACTGTTCCCGCTCCGCTCATCCTGAGCCTGTCGAAGGATGCATGACTACAACACGAAGTGATCGCCTGCCGCGCGAACGGTCACTTCCGAAATTGACACGCCCCAAGGCTGGTCGATCGCGTGGATCACCGCATCGGCGATGTGTTCGGGCGCGAGGCTGGC
>NZ_JBMLSM010000102.1:7940-31612 GCF_049240505.1 Novosphingobium sp. | reverse complement strand
GCGTGAAGATGGCCACGCCATTGCCGTACTGGTGCTTCGAAGGCAGCGCGAGCGCTTCTTCGAAGTCCTTGGCACGCACGATCTGCAGCACCGGGCCAAAGATTTCATTGTGGTAGCTGTCCATGTCAGCCGTCACATGATCAATCAGCGTCGGGCCGACGAAGTAGCCGTTTTCGTGACCCTGCAGCGTGAAGCCGCGACCATCGATGACGAGTTCGCCACCTTCATCGACGCACTTCGAAATCCAAGCCTCTACCTTTTCCTTGTGCGCCTGCGTTACCACCGGGCCATAGTGCGCTTCGGGATCGGTCGACACGCCAACGCGCAGGGCGTTGATCGCAGGGATCAGCTTGGCCTTGAGCTTTTCGGCGGTTTCCTCGCCCACCGGCACCACCACGGGCAGCGCCATGCAGCGTTCGCCCGCCGAACCGAAGGCCGCGCCGCACAGATCGTTGACCACCTGATCAAGATCGGCATCGGGCATCACGATGCCGTGGTTCTTCGCGCCGCCCATCGCCTGCACGCGCTTACCAGCGGCTACGCCACGGTTATAGACATAATGCGCGATGTCCGACGAGCCGACGAAGCTGACCGCGCCGATGGCCGGATGATCAAGGATCGCATCGACCATTTCCTTGTCACCGTGGACGACCTGACAGATGCCTTCGGGCAGACCCGCCTCGATGAACAGTTCGGCCAGGCGCACCGGCACCGAAGGATCGCGCTCACTGGGCTTGATGATGAAGGCGTTGCCAGTGGCGATGGCAATCGCGCTCATCCACAGGGGGATCATGCCGGGGAAGTTGAACGGCGTGATGCCCGCGCCGATGCCGATGGGCTGGCGCACGGAATAGACATCGATGCCGGGGCCTGCGCCCTGCGTGTATTCACCCTTCATGACGTGCGGCAGACCGCAGGCGAATTCGACCACTTCGAGGCCGCGCTGGATATCGCCCTTTGAGTCGGCAATGACCTTACCGTGTTCGGACGAGAGCATGTGCGCCAGCGCATCCATGTTCGCTTCGACCAGTTCCTTGAAACGGAACATCACGCGGGCGCGGCGCTGCGGGTTGGTTGCGGCCCAGGCGGGCTGCGCCTTCAGCGCGGCCTGCACGGCGCGCTCAAGCGTTTCTGCCGTGCCGAGCGCAACCTGCGCCTGCACGGCACCGTTGTTGGGATCGAAAATGTCGCCCTTGCGCGCCGGAGCGCCACCGGGGCCGCCGACGATGAAATGGTCTACGAGACGCATGAAAATCCTCTTCCGCCAGAATTCGTGTGACAGGGTGATGCGCTCACGAATGATTGCAGGCAACAGGTGAATATGCGAGGTTAACCTGCAATTTTGCAGGTGATCGGATGCAATCGACCGACTGGAACGATTTTCAGGCTTTCATCGCGGTGGCCCGCGCTGGACAGCTTGCGCGCGCCGCGGCTGCAATGGGCGTGGATGCCACCACCATCGGTCGCCGTTTGCGCCGTCTGGAAACGCGAGTCGGCGCGACATTGTTCGAACAGACACGCGAAGGTCAGGTGCTGACCGAGGCGGGCGAAGCCATGCTGGCAGAAGTCGAAGCAATGGATCAGGCCGCCAGCCGCATTGCCGAACATGCAGCGGGTGGTGGCGGAATCGCAGGAACGCTGCGCGTCAGTCTTTCCGAAGGGTTGGGCAGCTGGATCGTGGCCCCGGCCCTGCGTGATTTCGTCGAGGCGAACCCGCGCCTCGTGGTCGATCTCGTGGCGTCGTCGGGATTTCTCAGCCCGTCAAAGCGCGAGGCCGATCTGGCAGTCACGCTTTCGCGCCCGCGCGCTGGGCCGGTCATTGCCGGGAAGCTGTCGGACTATGCGCTGCGCCTCTATGCCACGCGCGGCTATCTTTCGCAGAAGGGCCTGCCCGAACGGCCCGCCGAACTGGCGCGCGGGCATCGACTGGTGGGCTATATCCCCGACCTGCTCTATGCGCCTGAACTGCGCTATCTGGCGGAAATCGAGCCCGATCTTGTCGCCAACGTCCGCTCGTCATCCATCATCGCGCAGCACCGCATGATCGCGGCGGGCACTGGAATCGGTGTGCTGCCCTGCTTCATTGGCGATGCCGACAAATGGCTGGTGCCGGTACTGCCCGACCGGCGCGTGACCCGCTCGTTCTGGCTGGTGACACACAAGGACACGCACAATCTGGCGCGGGTGCGGGCGTTCAAGGACTGGCTGACAGCGCTGGTCGCGCGCGAGCGAGGGCGGCTGTTGCCGCGGTAAGAACTCCTCCCCGTTTTCGCGGAACGCGCAAATGGGGAGGTGGCATTCGCGCAAGCGAATGACGGAGGGGTTCTTCCTCTTACCCCTCCACCACCAGCTACGCTGGCGGTCCCCCTCCCCGCCTATGCTTTGCAAAGGCAGGGAGGATTTGTTGCTCAGGCCTTTGCCACCGGAGCATCTTCGCCCAGGTCTTCGTACCACGCCTCGACCGGGCCGGTCAGCTTGATCGTCAGCGGATTGCCCTTGCGGTCCATCGTCTTGCCGGCCTGCACGCGCACCCAGCCTTCGGAAATGCAGTATTCCTCGACATTGTTACGCACTGTGCCCTTGAAGCGGATACCCACGCCACGACGCAGCTTGTCTGCGTCAAAGAACGGGCTGCGCGGATTGATGGCAAGGTGATCGGGCGGCACGTCTGCTCCGCTGCTAGCAACAGGCGCTTCGGGAGCGGATTCGGGCTGGATGGTTTCGTCGGTCATGGCCTGCGCAAATATCTTGATTGCCCCACTTGTCAATCAAACCAACTCGTCGTAGAGGCGCGCCCCTGACTTCGGTCAGACGTCAGGCAGCGGCTTTCAGCCCTGCCCAGACGGGCGCGTAGCTCAGCGGTAGAGCACACCCTTCACACGGGTGGGGTCACAGGTTCAATCCCTGTCGCGCCCACCATCTTTTCCCAGCAGTTCATGGAAAAGATGGCAGGATAGCTGATCATTAGCCTTTCTTTTCAGCCTTCTTCTTTTTCATCGCATCGTGGAAGCGATCGGCCCAGCCGGGTTTTACCAGTTGTTCGGCGCGGACCATGCGCAGTTCGCCATCGCCCACATCGCGCGATACGGCACTGCCAGCGGCGACGATGGCGTCAGCGCCGATCTTGACGGGAGCGATCAGGGCGCTGTTCGAGCCTATGAACGCGCGTTCACCAATTACGGTCTTGTGCTTGAAATAGCCGTCATAGTTGCAGGTGATCGTGCCCGCGCCGATGTTGGCGCCCGCACCCACGTCTGCATCGCCCAGATAGGTAAGGTGGTTGGCCTTGGCGCCCTTTCGCAGGGTGGCGTTCTTGACCTCGACGAAGTTGCCGATTTTGGCCTTTTCTTCCAGCCGCGCGCCGGGGCGCAGGCGGGCATAGGGGCCGATCTGCACGCCTTCTGCCAGCGTTGCGCCTTCCAGATGACTGAAGGCATGGATGGTGACGTGATCGGCCACGGTCACGCCGGGGCCGAAGAACACGTTGGGTTCGATCAGCACATCGCGGCCCAGCACGGTGTCCCATGCAAACCAGACGGTTTCGGGCGCCGTCAGCGTCGCGCCACCGGCCATTGCCGCCTCACGGCGACGTTGCTGCCAGCGGCCTTCGGCCTGAGCTAGTTCTGCGCGGGAGTTGATACCGGCAACTTCATCGGCATCGTCCGTCACCACCACCGCGCAAGTGCGGCCATCGGCAATGGCGATGTTTACCACGTCGGGCAGGTAGTATTCGCCCTGCGCGTTGTCGTTCCCCACACGAGCCAGCAGGCCGAACAGATCAGCACTGCGCAGGGCCATCAGGCCGGAATTGCAGGTGCGGCACTGGCGCTCCGTATCGGTCGCGTCCTTGTGTTCGACCATTTTCAGGATGCGGCCATCCTGCGCGATCACACGGCCATATTGCAGCGCGTCCATCGGTTCGAAGCCCAGCACGACGGCAGCGGGGCTATCAGCATGGTGCAAGCGCGCGATCATCGCCTGCATCGTGGCCGTGCGCACGAACGGCACGTCGCCATAGAGGATCAGCACATCGCCATCGAAGCCCGCCAGCGCGGTTTCGGCCTGCTGCACCGCATGGGCGGTGCCCAGCTGCGGGTCTTGCACGGCAATCGTTGCGCTTTCCCCAAGCGCTTTTTCAAGTTGATCGCGCCCATGCCCGGCAACGACGACCTGTCGCGCGGGTTCAAGCTCTGCCGCACTTGCCAGAAGGTGCATGAGCATGGGCCTGCCCGCGATGGGGTGGAGCACCTTATGCAGGTCGCTCTTCATGCGGGTGCCTTTTCCGGCGGCGAGGACGATCACGGCGAGAGGGGTATTTTCGGTCATGCCCGCACCCTTGCCAGACAAATCTTGCGCTTTCCAGAACGCCGGGCCAGTTGCGCACATCATGGCGGCTTTTCCTTATACCATTGTCGGATTCGATCTCGACGGCACCTTGCTCGATACCAGCCACGATCTGGGCGTAGCGCTGAACCATGCGCTGGCGCTGGCCGGGCGACCGCCTGTGCCGCTGGCGGAAACGACCCGCCACATTGGCGGCGGCGCGGCGCAGATGTTGCGTTCCGCCCTGATGCAATCGGGCGGCGTCGACGAGGAAGCGTTCGACGGGCTGCAGGCGCGGCTGGTGGAGTTCTATGCCCAGAACATCGCGCACCACACCGCGTTCTTCCCCGGTGGTGAGGCGATGCTCGATGCGCTGGACGCGCGCGGCGTGAAGATCGCCATCGCCACGAACAAGAAGGAATCGCTGGCCGTCCGCCTGTTCGAGGAAATGGGCATCCTGCACCGCTTCGCCTGCGTGATCGGGGGCGATACGCTGGGCCGCGAAAGGGCAAAGCCCAAGCCCGACATGCTGCACGAGATGGTGCGGCGTTGCGGCGGCGGCCTGGCTGCATTCGTGGGCGATACAACGTTCGATATCGGCGCAGCACGCGCGGCGGAACTGCCAGTGGTTGCGGTGCGCTTTGGCTTCAACGATGTGCCCGCACATGAACTGGGCGCGGATGCGGTGATCGATCACTTCGACGAGCTGGTGCCCGCGCTCGAACGGCTCGCCACGCTCGAACGAACGGCGTAAGGCTGGATCATGCTGCCCCCCCTTGCCCTTTCCATCGGCGATCCCGCCGGTGTCGGCCCTGAACTGGCTGCGGCCGCCTGGGCATTGAGCGATGCCGAAGCGCTGCCGCCGTTCTTCGTTGTCGGATCGGCCCGCGTAGTTGCCGAAGCGGCGCGCAGGCGGGGGATCACGGTGCCGGTCTGCACGGTAAAGACGCCCGATGAAGTGGCCGATTGCTTCGCCGGGTCTTTGCCCGTGCTCGATCTGGCGGACCTCCCCTATGCACCGGGCGTACCTGACGATGCCGGTGCGGAACTGGCACTGAATGCGCTGGCCACGGCAACCGGTCTTGTCCGTTCTGGCGCGGCTTCGGCGCTGGTCACCGGGCCTGTCGCCAAAAGCCGACTTGCCCGCGTTGGCTTTACCCATCCGGGCCAGACCGAGTTCGTGGCCGAGGCCTGTGGCATTGCGCCCGAAAACGCCGTGATGATGCTGGCTGGGCCGAGCCTGCGGGTTGTGCCGATAACCGTTCATGTGGCGCTGCGGGCCGTGCCGGACCTGCTGACCGCAGACCTGATCCGCAGCCGTTCCGCGATCACCGCCGCCGCGCTTGCCCGCGATTACGGTATAGCCGATCCACGCCTTGCCGTTGCTGGCCTAAATCCCCACGCAGGTGAAGATGGGCGCATGGGCGGCGAGGACATGGCTATCGTTGCCCCGGCAATCACCGCCTTGCGCGATGCAGGGATCGAAGCGTTCGGCCCACTCCCGCCAGACACCATGTTCCACACCGAAGCGCGCGAGCGGTACGATGTGGCCATCTGCATGTATCACGATCAGGCGCTGATCCCCTTGAAGGCGCTTGATTTCGATGCGGGCGTCAATGTCACGCTCGGCCTTCCCATCGTGCGCACATCGCCCGATCACGGGACCGCTTTTGGCATCGCAGGCACCGGCACCGCGCGCGTCGGACCGACCATCGCCGCCCTGCGCATGGCAGGCCAGTGCGCCGCACGAAGGGCATCAGCATGACCGACCTTCCCGATCTTCCGCCCTTGCGCGATGTCGTAAACCGCCACGGTCTTTTCGCCACCAAGGCGCTGGGGCAGAATTTCCTGTTCGACGAGCATTTGCTGGACCGCATCGCGCGCGTGCCGGGCAAGCTCAAGGGTGAGAACGTGCTGGAAGTTGGCCCCGGTCCAGGCGGCCTTACGCGCGCGCTGCTGCGTGCCGGAGCGAACGTTACCGCGATCGAGATGGACAAGCGCTGCCTGCCCGCGCTGGCTGAACTGGGCGAAGCCTTTCCCGGCCAGTTGACCGTGATCGAGGGCGACGCCACCAAGATCGCGCCCGAAACCCTGTTCGACGGGCCGTGGCATGTGGCGGCGAACCTGCCCTACAACGTCGGCACGCAATTGTTCACCGGCTGGCTTTCAGGGCAGGACTGGCCGCCGCAGTGGAAATCGCTGACGCTGATGTTCCAATTGGAAGTGGCCGAACGCATCGTGGCGCAGCCCGGCACCGACGCCTATGGCCGTCTTGCCGTACTGGCCCAGTGGCGCAGCACCCCGCGCATCGCGATGAAGGTCCACCGCAGCGCCTTCACGCCCCCGCCCAAGGTCATGTCGGCGATCATCCATGTCGAACCCGGCACGATGCCCGATGGCGTTTCGGCACGAATGCTGGAGCGTGTGACCGAAGCAGCCTTCGGTCAGCGCCGCAAGATGCTGCGGCAGTCGCTGAAAGGGTTGCCGGGCGCACTCGATGCCCTTGAAGCGCTGGGGATAGACCCACAGCGCCGGGCCGAGACATTGAGCGTTGAGGAGTTCGTCAGCATCGCGCGGGTGCTGACGAAGTAGTTATTTGCCGACTTCGGCAAGCATATGCGCCACAATGGCATTGGCATGGCCGTGTCCCATGCCATGCTGCTCTTTCAACATAGCAACCAGTTCCATGTGCTTGGCCGGTAAGGCCGCGCGAACCAGCGCCTGCCATTCTTCTATCGGCTTGCCATACTTCTTCTCAATCGATGGGAAGTAGGACGCAGGGCCTTTGATTGCAGGGTCGGTCATGGTGTGAAGGTGACCATGACCGACCCCGGCCTGTCAACTCGGCGGTCTGTCAACTCGGCGGCTTGTCAACTCGGCTCAGGCCAGCTCCGCCACTTTCGCCATCGCGGCCTTCTTCTTCAACCGCCACGCATGAAGCAACGGTTCGGTATAGCCATTGGGCTGCTCAACCCCGTTGAACACCAGATCACAGGCCGCACGGAAGGCGAAGCTTTCTTCCCAGCGCCCGGCCATCGGCTCATAGAGCGGATCGCCCGCGTTCTGTGCATCGACCTTGGCCGCCATGCGCTTCAGGCTGTCCATGACCTGTTCGCTGGTCGCCACGCCGTGCAGCAGCCAGTTGGCCATATGCTGGCTGGAAATGCGCAAGGTGGCGCGGTCTTCCATCAGGCCCACATCGTTGATGTCGGGCACCTTGGAACACCCGACGCCCTGATCGATCCAGCGCACGACATAGCCCAACAGGCCTTGCGCATTATTGTCCAGTTCCTCGCGCACTTCGTCTTCCGACCAGTTCGCGCCGTCTGCCAGCGGAATTGCCAACAGCGCGTCGAGACCCGGTACAGGTTCCGCCGCAATGCCTTCACGCAAGGCGAAGACCGGCACCTGATGATAGTGCATCGCGTGGAGCGTCGCCGCCGTGGGCGATGGCACCCAAGCCGTATTCGCGCCCGTCTTCGGGTGGCCGACCTTTTGCTCCATCATGTCGCGCATCATGTCGGGCGCGGCCCACATGCCCTTCCCGATCTGCGCCTTGCCTGAAAGGCCGTGGGCAAGGCCGATGCAAACGTTGCGCTTTTCATAGGCAGCGATCCAGCCAGACGCCTTGATCGCGCCCTTGCGGATCATGGCTCCTGCCTGCATCGAGGTGTGGATTTCGTCCCCCGTTCGATCGAGAAAACCGGTATTGATGAAGACCACCCGGTCCTTCACCGCCGCGATGCAGGCGGCAAGGTTGGCTGACGTTCGCCGCTCTTCATCCATCACGCCAACCTTCACGGTATGGCGCGCAAGGCCCAGCAGGTCTTCTACCGCATCGAACAGATCGTTGGTAAAGCCACATTCCTCTGGCCCATGCATCTTGGGCTTCACGATATAGACGCTGCCCGCGCGACTGTTGCGGTGGCGGCCCAGCCCTTTCAAATCGTACAGGGCAATGGCGCTGGTGATCAACGCATCCATGATCCCTTCGGGGATTTCGGCGCCACTGGAAAGCAGGATCGCCGGATTGGTCATCAAATGGCCGACATTGCGCACGAACAGCAGGCTGCGGCCCGGCAGGGTCATGCTTTCGCGATTGGTCGACATCCATTCACGATCGCCATCCAGCGCGCGCGTCAGCGTCTTGCCGCCCTTCTGGAAGCTCGCCTCCAGATCGCCGCGCATCAGGCCCAGCCAGTTGCGATAGGCGAGCAACTTGTCTTCCGCATCGACCGCTGCGACGGAATCTTCCAGATCGACGATGGTGGTCAGCGCCGCTTCCATCACGATGTCGGAAATACCGGCCTTGTCATCCGCGCCGACCGGGGTCGAACGATCCAGCACCACTTCCACATGAAGGCCGTTGTTGATCAGCAGCAGCCCCCCTGCCTTGCGGCCAATCAGTTGCCCCGCGTCTGCCAGCGGCGGATCGCCCGCACCATCCCAGTCGATCCAGCTACCGGTCGAAAGCGGGAATGTGGCATCAAGAAAGGCCCGGCCCGCAGCAACCACCGCGGCCCCGCGCGCCTTGTCATAGCCGCCTGGCTTTGCAGGCGCGGCATCAAGCGCATCTGTGCCATACCATGCGTCATAAAGACTGCCCCAGCGCGCATTGGCGGCGTTCAGCACAAAGCGGTCGTTCAGGACCGGAACGACCAGTTGCGGCCCTGCCATCGTGGCAATTTCGGGATCGACGTTTTCGGTGCCGATCAGGAAGTCCTCAGGTTCGGGCACCAGATAGCCGATTTCGGTCAGGAACGCGCGATAGGCCGCCGCATCGACGGGCTTGCCGCGACGGTCACGATGCCACGCATCGATCTGTGCCTGTAACGCATCGCGCTTGACCAGCAGTGCACGGTTCACCGGAGCAAAACGGTCCACCAGCGCGGCAAAGCCCCGCCAAAAGGTTTCCCGCTCAAGGCCCAGCGGCCCCAGAACTTCGCTGTCGATGAAATTGGCGAGGTCTGCATCAACCTGCAGGCCATTGCGCTCGATACGTTCGCTCATAATTCCCATGTCCATACGCTCGCATAAACCGCGCCGACGGACAAACCGCCTGCACCGAATCCGATGAACCTGGGGAGGAACGCCCCGGCCTATGCCTGCTTTGAACAGGCTTGGCAACAATACGAAAGTCTTGAGGGGGTTCACCCAATGCGCCGGACCCGCTACACTGGTTACAGATGCAACAGCTTTCCCTCACCGAACAAGCCCTGCTCGCCCCCGTCGATGGTGCCCCGATGCTCACGCAAGTCGAACGATGGTGTGCGATCAACACCGGCACCGGCAACCTGTCCGGCCTTGAACACCAGTGGGGCTTGCTTGCAGATGCCTTTGCCGCGCTGCCGGGGGATATTCGCAAGATCGAACCCGCGCCGGTCAAGGCCATCGCGCCGGACGGCACAGAGCGCGAAACGCCAAACGGTGCGCACCTTGTGTTGTCAGTGCGTCCGCAAGCGCCGCGCCGCTATCTGTTGACCGGCCATATGGACACGGTTTTCGGCCCCGCCCATCCGTTCCAGACGCTACAATGGCTTGACGCGGAAACGCTGAACGGCCCCGGCGTAGCCGACATGAAAGGCGGCATCGCGGTGATCCTTGCCGCGCTGCGCGCTTTCGAGGCCTGCCCTGTTGCAGCATCGGTAGGCTATGACGTTCTGATCAACTCCGATGAGGAAACCGGCAGCATTTCATCCGCGCCGCTCATCGCGGAACTGGCGCAGGGGAAAGCGGCAGCGCTGACCTATGAGCCATCCGCCCTACCCGATGGCACGTTAGCTGGCGAACGCCCCGGCAGCGGTAACTACAGCGCCATGATCAAGGGCCGCTCCGCCCACGCCGGGCGCAATCCGCAGGACGGGCGCAATGCCATTCTGGCCGCCGCCGATCTGGCTCTACGCTTGAAGTCGTTGGAGGAGTCGGGCCTTTCGGTGAACCCGGCAAGGATCGATGGTGGCAGCGCCAACAACGTTGTGCCCGATCACGCCGTGCTGCGCTTCAACGTGCGCCCGCGCCTGCCCGAACAGGCGCAGCAGTTTGACGCCGCCCTGCGCGAGGCGATCCGCGTGATCGAGAGGCTGCACGATGTGTCCATCCACCTTCATGGCGGCGTTTCGCGCCCGCCCAAGCCTCTCACCGCTGAGGCCACCGCGCTGTTCGGTCTCGTGCGTGAATGCGGCGAGGCGCTGGGCCAGCCGATCCGCTGGCAGGCATCGGGCGGCGTCTGCGATGGGAACAATATCGCAGCCTGCGGGGTGCCGGTGGTCGATACGATGGGCGTACGCGGTGGGGCGATCCATTCGGATCAGGAGTTCCTGATCGTGCCTTCGCTGGCAGAGCGCGCCGCGCTTTCCGCGCTTGTCCTGCACCGTCTTTCCGGGGGAATGTGATGACCTTCCGCATCCGCGCCGCACGCGCGAACGATCTGCAACCACTCTATGAAATGGCCAAGCTCACCGGCGGCGGCTTCACCAACCTGCCGCCTGATCGCAAGGCGCTGACGGCCAAGCTCGCCCGCGCGGCAGAAGCCTATGGCAACACCGACGAGGGCGATCCGAAAAACCCCAAGGATGAACTGTTCCTCTTCGTACTGGAAAATGTCGAAACCGGCGAAGTGCGCGGCACATCGCAGATTTTCACCAGCGTTGGCCGCCAATGGCCATTCTATTCCTATCGCATGGCCACGCTGACCCAGCATTCCAAGGAACTGAACCGCACGTTCCGCGCCGAAATGCTCAATCTCGTGACCGATCTTGAAGGGTCCAGCGAAGTCGGCGGCCTGTTTCTTCATCCGGGCGAGCGCGCGGGCGGGCTTGGAATGTTGCTGGCCCGCAGCCGCTACCTCTTCATCGCCATGCACCGCCAGCGCTTTGGCGAAAAGATCCTCGCCGAATTGCGCGGCGTGATCGACGAACGCGGCGGTTCGCCGTTCTGGGATGGCGTGGCCGGGCGCTTTTTCGGCATGAGCTTTCAGGAAGCGGACTACTTCAACGCGATAAATGGCAACCAGTTCATCGCCGATCTTATGCCCAAGCACCCTGTTTATATCGCCATGCTGCCAGAATCCGCCCGCTCCGCCATCGGGCTGCCGCACCCATCCGGCCGCGCGGCGATGCGGATGCTGGAGGAAGAGGGCTTCGCTTACGAAGGCTACGTCGATATCTTCGATGGCGGCCCGACGATGACCGCACGGACCGACCGCGTGCGCTCGATCTGCGAGGCAAGGCAATTGCCCATCGCCCACGTCCGCGCGCCCGAAAGCGATGGCCCGGCAATCAAAGCGCTCGTCGCCAGCGGCACGCTTGCGGACTACCGCTGCACCTTTGCAGAAATCCACGAAACGCCCGATGGATTGACGCTCGATCCTGCCGCCGCAGCCGCTCTGGGCGCAGGCACCGGCGATGACGTATGGTTCGTGGAGCGCTGAGGAAACGCCATGCCCCTCGTTGAAATCAACTTCGATGGCCTCGTCGGCCCCAGCCACAACTATGCCGGCCTCAGCCTCGGCAACCTTGCCTCCGCCAGTAATGCGGGCGAGGTTTCATATCCTCGCGCCGCCGCTTTGCAGGGACTGGCGAAGATGCGCCACAACATTGGACTGGGCTTGGCACAGGGCTTGTTCGCGCCCCTCCCCCGACCCAACCCGGTGTTTCTGCGCGCACTGGGCCTTGGCGCAATCAACGAGAGCGACGTTGCCCAACGCCGCCTGCGCGCGGCGGCATGGTCTGCATCATCCATGTGGACCGCCAACGCCGCCACCGTCAGCCCCGCGCCTGATACGCTGGACGGGCGCTGCCACCTGACCGCCGCCAACCTCGTCACCATGCCGCACCGATCGCAGGAATGGCCAGATACCCTGCGCCAGTTGCGCCTTGCATTTGCCAATGCTCAGGCTTTTGTCGTTCACGATGCCGTGCCCCCCTGCTTCGGGGATGAAGGCGCGGCCAATCACATGCGCATGTGCGCTTCCCACGAAGCCCCCGGCCTCGAAATCTTCGTCTATGGCACCACGGGCGGCGCGTTTCCCGCACGCCAGCACGAACAGGCCAGCCGTGCCGTCGCCCGTCTTCACGGCCTTGCTCCCAAACGCTGTCTCTTCATCGAACAATCGCCCGAAGCCATTGCGGCGGGCGCATTTCACAACGATGTCGTCGCCGTCGCCAACGAGCGCGTACTGTTCACCCACGAACAGGCTTTTGCCGATCCCGATGGCACGTATGCCGCAATCCGCGAACGCCTGCCCGAGGCGGAAATCGTCGTCGTGCCCGCCAGCACGGTCAGCCTGGCCGATGCGATTCGCAGCTATCTGTTCAACGCCCAACTCCTGACGCTGCCATCAGGCGAAATGGCCCTCGTCATCCCGCTGGAAGCATGGGAGACGCCTTCGGTACGGGGCTGGCTGGAAGCACACATGGCCTCAAACGGCCCTATCCGCCGCGTTCTGCCAGTCGATGTGCGCCAGTCGATGGCCAATGGTGGTGGTCCCGCCTGCCTGCGCCTGCGCGTTGTCGCCGATCCTGCCACCGTCGATCCGCGCTTCCTGCTGGACGAAACGAAAGTCGCAAAAGTTGAGGCGGTGGTTGCGGCGCATTGGCCCGAACAGATCGATCCCGTTGATCTTGGCCGGGAAACGCTCGCTCGCTCGGTCATCGCAGCACGCGCCACGCTGCTCGAAATGGTGCAATTGCCCGAACTGATCTGAACGCTTTCGCGTATCCTGAGGGCAAGGTGCTTGCCCGCTTGTCGCCGCGCTTTACAGTGAAGCCCGCGTTAACCAGATGCTTTTCAGCAAACCTTGATCTGGCACGATCGTTGCTGAGCCAAGTGGCAGGACAAAAGGATACCGCTCGGGATGCTGCGCAAAATTGGTCGCCTCTTCATCATCAAGACCCGGTTCGAGGCATTCGCGGTGATCTATGCGCTGTCACTGGGCGCGGTGGAGCGCGGCAAGGCGTACCTTACGGAATACCCCGGCTTTGGCGGCAAGATGCTGTTTCTGGCCGCAACAGGCGCGGTGTTCATCGCAGGCGCGAAGATTCTCGATGCAGTGCGGATGGAACAGCAGGCCCGCGCGCAGGCAGAAGGCGCAGCCAAGGTTTGAGCCTGCGGGCCATGCTTCGACAAGCTCAGCATGAGCGGTTTTGAAATCTGCACCCAGCCCCGCTCATCCTGAGCCTGTCGAAGGATCAAAGGCCCAGGAAACGCCAGAAAAACGGGGATAATAGGGCGATTCTGTTGCTAGGCTCGCCCCCAGCCCCCGGTTTCCGATTCTGTTACCCGGTTCGGTCCGAACCGTGCTCTAACCTTATAACTTCAGGGCGTTAGCCCCTAGAATTATGCAGCGAGAGCAAGTGCTTCGTTGTCGTTGGCACTTGTGAGTTGTGAGCCTATAACAGGTGACTCAGCCTGGGCAAAAACAGCGCTTTTCAACACACGTCGATCCTAGTTCGGCCCCATCAACACCCTTGCGACAACAAGGCCCGCCTCCGCAAAGAAACGGTAGTGATGGTGGAGCCGCCGGGTACCGCCCCCGGGTCCGCTGTGCCTATTGCACGCCGCAGTTTATCACCATAGCCGGTCGAAACCGGCAGGAACGCATATAGGCACTGCGCAGGAAATGAAAAGGGGCAGGTTTGCACCCGCCCCTTTCATCTCGCGTCGCTGTTCAAGCACTACATTCGTCATCCCCGCGCAGGTGGGAATGACGAAACGCAAGGTTGGCCTTACTTCTTCAGCGCATCCCTGATCTCCGCCAGCAGCTCCACCTCGGTAGGGCCAGCAGGAGCAGCCGGTTCCGCAGGCTTGGCCAGTACCTTGTTGGCCTGACGCACGATCAGGAAGATCACGAAGGCCAGGATCAGGAAGTTGATGATCGCTGTGATGAACGATCCCCAACCGAGCATCGCAACCCCTGCTGCCTTCAATGCAGCATAAGTCATCTCGCCCTTGTAGTCGGCGGGGATTGTGCCCAGCACCACGAACTTCTGGCTGAAATCGATTCCGCCGGTGATGGCGCTGATCAACGGCATGATCACGTCATCCGTCAGCGACGAAACGATCTTGCCGAATGCGGCACCGATGATCACGCCAACAGCAAGATCCAGCACATTCCCACGAGCGATAAACGCTTTGAATTCTCCGAGCATATCGATCGGTTCCCCGTTGATGTATTAACCATTTTTGCTGTTCGACTGGTTGCCACCGCACCGTTCGCACCACAAGACTCAATCGGTTGCAGAACGGTTGATACTTGAACCGCAACACCTTGAACCGCAACACAGGGCCTCTATCTCTTCTCCAACAACTCAAGGGGAACACACGTCGATGGCCGCCACCCGCTTTACGCAGATCGCATTCGCCACCGTTGCCGCTGCCAGCCTTTCGGCCTGCGGCATCAACTCCGTCCCCGCCGCCGAAGAAGAGGCCAAGGCTCGCTGGGCCGATGTCGAAAGCTCCTATCAGCGTCGCGCCGACCTGATCCCCAATCTGGTCGCCACGGCCAAGGGTGCCGCCGCGTCTGAAACGACCATCCTGACCAACGTGACGAACGCACGCGCCGCCGCCACGTCGATCAACATCACCACCGATGATCTTTCGAACCCTGCCGAGTTCGAGAAATTCCAGAACGCACAGAACCAGTTGACGCAAGCGCTGGGCCAGTTGCGCACCGTAGTGGAAAACTACCCGCAACTGCAAAGCCAAGCACGCTTTGCCGATCTGATGGTGCAGCTTGAAGGCACCGAAAACCGCATCGGCGTGGCCCGCACGCGCTATAACGAGGCGGTGCAGGCCTATAACACCACCATCCGCACCTTCCCCGACGCCATCGGCGCCAAGCTGATCCACGGCGCAAAGCCGATGGTGCCGTTCAAGGCCGCTGCCGGTTCCGAGGTCGCACCGACGGTTAACTTCGATATGAACGCGCCTGCTGCATCCAACGCTGCTCCGGCAACCGGCCAGTAAGATGATCCGCCCTGCCGGGGCTTTGCCACGCGCCTTCTGGCAACTTTGCGCTACGCTGTTCCTGCTGATTGCAGGAACAGCGCACGCTGCAATGCCCGCGCGACCCGAAGGCCCTGTGCTGGATCAGGCCCAGATCATCCCCGATGATCAGGAAGCTGCCCTCACGCAGCGCCTTTCTGCCTACAACGCGCAAACCGGGCGCGCTGTCGTTGTCGCCACGATCGCCTCGCTCGATGATCAGGATGTTGAAAGCTACGCCAACGAACTGTTCCGCGCATGGGGCGTCGGGGGCAAGCAGACAGATCAGGGCCTGCTGTTCCTGATCGCACCGAACGAACGCAAGGTGCGGATCGAAGTCGGCTATGGTCTGGAGGAATATCTGCCGGACGTTCTGGCCGGGCGCATTCTCTCGGGCGAAGTCACCCCGCGCTTCAAGCAGGGCGATTATGCAGGGGGCATCAACGCCGGGGTGGAACAGATACTCACCCAACTCAGCCGCAACCCTGCCGATGCCAAAGCCGTGGCCGAAGCTGCTGCCGCCGCGCGCAAGGGTGAGGGTTCGGGCGGCTCGGTCATTGCCAGCGCAATATTCTGGATCGTGCTGATCGTCGTGCTCATCGCCATCTTCGGACGCCGCAACCGTGGCTATGTCCAGCGCCGCAGTGGCATCGATCCCGGCATCGTGCTGTGGGGGTTGAGCGAGATCGCCCGCGCCGCTTCGGATAATAACCGTGGTTCGGGCTGGAGCGGTGGCGGCGGGTCCGACTGGGGCGGAGGCGGCGGTTTCGGTGGTTTCGGCGGGGGTGACTCCGGCGGCGGCGGCGCTTCGGGAGACTGGTGATGGCAAAACTTGCAATGACCACTGCCGATCACAAACTTGTTTCCGATGCCGTTGCGGCTGCCGAAGCGCACAGCGCCGGTGAAATCGTCACCATCGTCACGCCACGTTCAGATGCCTATCACGACGTGACACTGATCTGGTCCGCGCTGGTCGCCTTTCTCGCGCTATCGGCGTTGGAAATCGCGCCGGGCTTCTATCTTTCTTTGGTCGAGCGCCTTCTTGGCCTGTGGGGCCACGAATGGACTCCGCGCAGTGTTCTGGCTGTCGCACTCACCTTCGCCGCGCTCAAGTTCGGCGGCATGTATCTGCTGATGCGGTTCACGCCGCTGGGCCTGTGTCTCACCCCGCGTTTCGTTCGCAACGCCCGCGTCCGCGCCCGTGCGCTCACCTGCTTTCGCGTCGGCGCGGAAAGCCGCACATCGGGCCGGACCGGTGTGCTGATCTACGTCAGCCTTGATGAACATCACGCCGAAATCATTGCAGATGCCGCGATTGCCTCGAAAGTCGCACCGGAGACTTGGGGCCATGCGATGAAAGCCATGCTCGATCCGCTGCGCGCAGGACAGATCGCACAAGGCATGGCCGCTGCGGTGGCCGAAGTGGGCAAGGTTCTGGCCGAACACTTCCCCCGCAGCGACGATGACACCAACGAACTGCCAGACAGGTTGATCGAAGTATGAGCCTTGAAGAAGAGTACCGCGATCATCCCGAACAGGTCCATTGGGAGGGCCGCTTCATCATCGCCAAAACGCGCGGGCGCTGGGAATATGTCAGTCGCACACGCAACATAAAGGCGGCGGTAATCCTCGCCATCGAAGACGGGCATGTCCTGCTGGTCGAACAGTTCCGTGTGCCGCTGGGCCGCCCCTGCATCGAACTGCCCGCAGGCCTGATCGGTGACGAGGCAGGCGCAGAGAACGAGGACGCATCCGCTGCCGCCGCGCGCGAGCTGGAAGAGGAAACCGGCTATCGTCCCGGCCGTATCGAATCGCTGGGAGAGTTCCATTCCTCTCCCGGCATGGTGACAGAGGCCTTCACCCTGTTCCGCGCACACGATCTTGAAAAAGTTTCGGAAGGGGGCGGCGTGGAAGGCGAAGGCATCACTGTTCACAGGGTTGCCCTTACGGAAATCGAACGCTTCCTGGCTGCGAAACGTGCAGAAGGCTATGCCATCGACGTGCGGATGCTGCTCCTGCTCTCCCCCGGCATTCTGGGCTGATACTTCTGGCGCTTGCGCAAGGCGCGCCATGTTGTTCCTCACCCCCAACAATCGTTGCTCCCCCGGGAGGGGGGGGGCCTGGTTTTTGTACGGTAATGCTTGCGTAAACCGACTGAGGCCCCCGCCTTCGCGGGGGCGCAGGCGCTTTTTGTATAGTAAGCGAAAAAGTGGGGTGGGAGGGAAAGATGGGCAGAGTTCAGGGCAAGAAGGCTCTCGTCACCGGCGCGGCACAGGGCCTAGGCGCGGCACACGCATGGATGCTCGCCCGCGAAGGCGCAAAAGTTCTGCTGACCGATATCAATGGTGAAGGCGCAGCCGCGCAGACCGATGCGATCAATGCCGAACTTGGGGCCGGCACCGCTTTTGCCATGCAACACGACGTAACCAGCGCAGACGACTGGGACGCCGCCGTTGCCCTCGCTGCCGAAAAGCTGGGTGGCCTGTCAGTCCTCGTCAACAACGCAGGCGTCGGGGTGCGCGGCAATATCGAAACCTGCACGCTGGAAGAATGGCATCGCGGCTTTGCCATCAACGTCGATAGCGTGTTCCTCGGCTGCCAGAAGGCCCTGCCCCTGCTGCGTGACAGCCAGCCCGCATCGATCGTCAACATCAGTTCGATCGCAGGCCTCATCGCGTCGGACACCATGCCCGGCTACAATGCCAGCAAGGCAGCCGTCTGGATGCTGACAAAATCGGTCGCGCTCTACTGCGCCAAACGCGGTTGGGACATCCGCTGCAATTCGGTCCACCCCACTTTCGTGGACACCCCCATCCTCGATGGTATCAGCGCCAACGCCAACCTCGACAAGGGCGTGGTGATGGGCAAGCTCGCTCGCCAGATCCCGCTGGGCCGCGTGGGCGAACCGAACGACATCGCTGCAGGCGTTCTCTACCTCGCCAGCGACGAAAGCCGCTTCATGACCGGCGCAGAACTGAAACTGGACGGCGGAATATCAGCGATGTGATCGCATTCACGGGGGGCAGCGAACGAAAATTCGCTGTCCTACACACGCGCAAAGTGCCAGCCTGCGCGCCTTTCCACACACGAAAGGGTCGGCCGAACCTCCGCTCGACCGACCCCTTCAATGTTTGCTCAGGACTGTGTAAACCGCGTAAACCTGTTCAGGTTCAGAACACCACAACTGAACGGATCGACTTGCCCGCGTGCATCAGATCGAACGCGGTGTTGATCTCTTCCAGCCCCATCACATGGGTGATCATCGGGTCGATCTCGATCTTGCCGGTCATGTACATGTCGACGATCTTGGGCACATCGGTGCGGCCCTTGGCCCCGCCGAACGCCGTGCCGCGCCAGTTGCGGCCCGTCACCAGCTGGAACGGGCGGGTGGCGATTTCCTTGCCCGCTTCGGCCACGCCGATGATGATCGAGGTGCCCCAGCCGCGATGGCAGGCTTCCAGCGCGGTGCGCATCACTTCGGTGTTGCCGGTGGCGTCGAACGTGTAATCCGCACCGCCGTCGGTCAGTTCGACAACCTTGGCGACCGTTTCCTCGCGGCTCAGGCCCTTGGAGTTGAGGAAGTCGGTCATGCCGAACTTGCGGCCCCATTCCTCACGATCGGGGTTGATGTCCACGCCGATGATCTTGCCAGCCCCCGCCAGCCGCGCCCCCTGAATCACGTTCAGGCCGATACCGCCGAGGCCGAAGATCACCACGTTGTCTCCCACCTGCACCTTCGCGGTGTTCACCACCGCGCCGACGCCGGTCGTCACGCCGCAGCCGATGTAGCAGGCGGACTGGAACGGCGCGTCCTCGCGGATCTTGGCGACCGCGATTTCGGGCAGGACGGTGAAGTTCGAAAAGGTGCTGCAGCCCATGTAGTGGAAAATGGTCTGGCCCTTGTAGCTGAAGCGGCTCGTGCCATCGGGCATCAGGCCCTTGCCCTGCGTGGCGCGGATCGCGGTGCAGAGGTTGGTCTTGCCCGAAAGGCAGCTTTTGCACTGGCGGCATTCGGGCGTGTAGAGCGGGATCACGTGATCGCCCGGCTTGACCGAAGTAACGCCGGGGCCGACTTCGCGGACCACGCCTGCACCTTCGTGGCCAAGCACGCTGGGGAAGATGCCTTCGCTGTCGAAACCATCGAGCGTATAGGCATCGGTGTGACAAACGCCGGTCGCCATGATTTCGACCAGCACCTCACCGGCCTTGGGGCCTTCAAGGTCCAGTTCGACGATTTCGAGCGGCTGCTTGGGCGCGAAAGCGACGGCGGCGCGGGTCTTCATTGCACGGGTCTCCCTTAAGAATGGCGGCGCGATAGCATAATTGCTACGTCAGTGTTAAATTGCGAGATACGCGAAACACTGTTGCAAGACGAGAACAATGAACAATCGCTGGGATGGGATCGACGAAGTGGTGGCGGTGGCCGATGCGGGCACCTTTGTGGCGGCGGCAAAGCGGCTGGGCACGTCCACATCGCACGTAAGTCGCGCCGTGGCACGGCTCGAACAGAGCCTTGGGGCACAGTTCTTCCACCGCACCACCCGCGCGGTCAGCCTTACCGACACCGGGCGCACGCTGGTAGACCAATTCCGCCGCCTGATTGCCGAGCGGGATGAAGCCATCGCCATGCTCGATCTGCAGGGAGAGCCGCAGGGCCATTTGCGCATCACCTGCCCCACCGCGCTGGGCGAACGCTTCGTGGCCCCGATCGTGCGCGCCTATGTGCAGGAATATCCCAAACTTTCGGTGGATCTGGACCTGTCCAACCGCGTGGTCGAACTGGTTTCGGAAGGTTATGACCTTGCCATTCGCACCGGCACCCTGCCCGACAGCCGCCTGATCCGCACGCAGATCGCCACGCGCGGGATCGTTACCTGCGGCTCGCCCGCCTATCTTGCCGCGCACGGCACCCCGCAAGCGGTGGACGATCTCGAAGCCCATCAATGCATCCCCGCCACATCCGATACATGGCGCTATCGGATCGAAGGCGAAGTTCGCTCGGTCCGTCCGAGGGGACGCTGGCGTTGCAGCAACGGAACGGCGGTGTACGATGCCGCGATCGCGGGTCTGGGCCTGTGTCAGTTGCCGGAATTCTATGTGAGCCGGGCGATTGCGGAAGGTTCACTGGTCGAAGTGCTGGCAGACTTCCGGCCCGAGGTCGATCCGATCTGGGCGGTCTACCCTCAGCGAAGGCATCTGCTTCCCAAGGTTCAGCGCCTGATCGACAAGCTGCGCCGGGAACTGTTGCCCGCTATGAAGCAGGGTTAGCCCTGCGCGAAAAATAGCTATGCGAATGCCATGACATCGCTGACAATCCGCGTTAGATCATGACCGGAACGGTCTGTCAGCGACCGGTTGAGGAGAGCCAAGTGTCAATCAGCGCGTCAACAGGTTCAGCAAGCGCAAGTTCGCAAAAAGCGGCTTTTGCTGCCGTTACCGTGCTCTTTTTCGCCTGGGGCTTCATCACATCGCTGATCGATCCGCTGGTGGCTGCGGTAAAGGGCATCTTTACGCTGACCACGCTCGAAGCACAGCTTTCCGCCTTCGCGTTCTTTATCGCCTACGGCGTGATGAGCTTTCCCGCCGCCGCCATCATCGGAAAGTTGCGCGCGGTTCCGGCAATTCTGCTGGCGCTGATAACGATGACGCTGGCCTGCCTCGTCATGCTGGCCGCCGCCAACATGGCGTCCTATCCGCTGGTACTGGCCGGGCTGTTCATGCTGGCCGCCGGTATCACCGTGCTGCAGGTGGCGGCCAATCCCCTTGCCGCCGCGCTGGGCAAGCCTGAGGGCAGCCACTTCCGCCTCACGCTGTCGCAGACGTTCAATTCCTTCGGCACATTCCTTGGACCGGCTTTGGGGGCATCGCTCTTTCTCAAGGGCGTGGAAGTGGCCGATGGACAGGCGTTGACGCCGGAGGTCCGTGCAGCCGCGCTGGCCGGGATCGACCGCGCCTATTTCTGGATCTGCGGACTGCTCATCGTCCTGCTCGTTTTCTTCTTCGTGAACCGTGCACGCATCTCTGCCGCATCACCACCTGCGCAGCCAACGGGCGGGATGGGCGCGTTGCTGGCGCAGGCTTTCGCATCGCGCTGGGCTGTTCTGGGCGCTGGTGCGATCTTCGTCTATGTCGGCGCGGAAGTGGTCGTCGGCACGCAAATGGCGTTCTATCTGAACAACGCCGCGATCTGGAACGTCACCCTTGAACAAGCGGGCAAGGCTGTGTCGTTCTATTGGGGCGGCGCGATGGTAGGCCGCGCCATCGGTACGGTGCTGCTCGCCCGTTTTTCCGCCGCGCGCCTGATGGTGATCTTCTCGGCCATTGCTGCCGCAATGTGCGCCTACCTGTTCGTCGCCCGTGGTGTTCCGGCAGGTTACATCGCGCTGGCTATCGGCCTGTTCAACTCGATCATGTTCCCGGTGATCTTCACGCTGACGCTGGAGCGTTCCTCCGCCAGCGAGGAAGCGACTTCGGGCCTGCTTTGCACCGGCATCATCGGTGGCGCGCTGATCCCGGCACTGGCTGGCGCAGTAACTGACGCGGCAGGCATCTTCACCGCGTTTCTGGTGCCGCTGGCCTGCTACGCGCTGCTCGTGCTTTTCGCCGCCAGCGCTGCCAAGGCACCGGTATTGCGCCGCGCGGCCAGCGAAAGCGTGCACTGATCTGATCCACCCGGCCACAAGCCGGTACTTGCGGCCTCGGCATCGGTTTCACGACCGAAGCCGAGGCCAATTTTTTTGCCCGCACGAATGCCCGATGCCGTAGCGTAAGCGCTGCCCGCGCCGAAATCCCCCGCGCCGCACCCCTTTCCCTTTACGTAAACTTCCACTAGCCTCGGTCCGAGAGTCGAACCTGCCCCGATCAAGTCGCGCAGGAATGGGAGAGAACGTTGGCATCTCAGACCACCAGTCTGGCAATCGGCAGCATCGCAGACGGCATGAAAGCAGATGCGGACGGCATGTTCGCGCTGCGCGGCGTGGATGGGTGGCTGCAAGGCCGCACGATGTATGGCGGGGCGTCATCGTTCCTCGCCTATGCCGCAGCACGCAAGGCCCGGCCCGATCTTCCACCGCTGCGCGGTGGTCAGGTCAGCTTCATCGCCCCGGTCGGACCTGATGTGGACATCACGGTCAGCGTGCTGCGCGAAGGCCGTAGCGTGGCCAATATCCAGACCGACCTGACAAGCGGCGGCGCTCTTGCCCACCGCACCGCGTGGGTCTTTGGCAGCGCTCGCCCTTCCAACGGCGGCGTGGCGGCACCGCAGGCCGAAGGCTTTACGCCTTACGAGGATATGCCCGAACTCGGCTCCCCCGAAGGCCTGCATTTCGTCACCAATTTCGAACTCCGCCGAGGCGAGGCAAAAGACGACCGCCGCCCCGGTGTGGTTCGCCGCTGGGTGCGCCTGAAAGACCGCAGCGGGCTGGACCCCATCGGCGAACTCGTGCTGATCGGTGATACGCTGCCGCCCGGTTCGATGCGCGCGATGGAGCGCATGGGGCCGATCAGTTCGATCAACTGGTCCTTCACCCTGTTGGGCGATGCGCCAACCACGCGGGATGGCTGGTGGCTGCTCGAAACCGCTTCCAACTACATGGCCGAAGGTTTCAGCAGTGAAACCCTGCGCATGTGGAATGCAGACGGCGTGCAGGTGATGCACGGCCTGCAAAACGTCGCCATTTTCGGCTGAGGGACCGTCATGCAGCTTTCTGACGCACAAGCACTGGGTTTCGAACCGGACCGCCTGACGCGCATTGGCGCATTCCTTGACGAACAGTACATCGCCACGGGCCGCTTGCCCGGCCTTGATGTGCTGGTCGCCCGCGATGGCGAAGCGGTCTATCGCCACACCAGCGGGAATGCTCGATCCGACGGCACGCCAATGGCCGCAGACACGATCTGCCGCATCGCATCAATGACCAAGCCGCTGACATCTGTCGCGTTCATGATGCTGGTCGAGGAAGGTAAGGTCGCGCTGGACGATCCTGTCACGAAGGTCATTCCCGAATTTGCAGGGCTGGGTGTCTATTCCGGCGGTGGCGGTGAGGCGGATTTCTTTCCTGCCCGCCCTGCCCCGATCATGCGCATGGTCGATCTGATCACGCACCAATCAGGCCTGACCTACGGCATCCAGAACCGCACCAATGTCGATGCAGCCTATCGCAAGGGCAGGCTCGATGGTCACGCCAGCCTGCCGGGCAACGATCACTTCATTGCTGAACTGGCCAAGCTTCCGCTTGAGTTCGCCCCCGGTGAAGGCTGGAACTATTCCGTCGGCACCGATGTGCTGGGCGTGGTCGTGGCGCGGCTTTCAGGCATGAGCTTGGGCGAGTTCCTGAAGGCGCGCATCTTCGATCCGCTGGATATGG
>NZ_JBMLSM010000102.1:0-7930 GCF_049240505.1 Novosphingobium sp. | reverse complement strand
GCTTTTACTGCCCGGATGACAAGGCGCACCGTCTTGCCGATGCCTTTGCCCATCAACAGGGCGAATCGCCGCAGCTCTTCGATCCGGCGGAGAAATCCGGCACCCGCCGCGTCCCACGCTTTGAAAGCGGCGGCGGTGGGCTACTGTCCACTACGGCGGATTACCACCGCTTCTGCCGGATGCTGGTGAATGGTGGCTCTGCCGATGGCGCACGCCTGCTCAGCCCCAAGACGCTGCAACTGATGACCGTCAACCACCTGCCCGGTGGCGCGGACCTGACGCAGGTATCGCGCGCGCTGTTCAGCGAAGCGTACAATGCAGGGGCGGGCTTCGGCCTCGGCTTCGGCATGACGATCGATCCGGCGCGCGCGCTTGTGCCCGGCTCTGCGGGCGAGTTCTACTGGGGCGGCATCTTTTCGACCGCCTTCTTTGTGGACCCGGTGGAGAAGCTGCACATGGTCTTCATGACGCAGCTCTACCCCTCGTTCATCTACCCCATCCGGCGTCAGTTGAAGACGCTGATCTACAGCGCGCTGGCGGAAAGCCGCGTCTGAAAACCTTAGCAGGAGAGAACCGATGTCTGACCCCATCCCCGGCGCGAAGGAACACATCGACGCTGCGCGCAAACTGGCCGCGACCATCGACGACATTCCCGCCGACACCGCGCTTCTGCCCATCGCCCGTGTCGGCGTGATCGGCGCAGGCACGATGGGCGGCGGCATCACCATGAACTTCCTGACTGCAGGCATCCCGGTGACCATCGTGGAAATGACGCAGGAAGCGCTGACACGCGGCGTTGCCACGATGGGCAAGAATTACGAGAACACCGTCAAGCGCGGCAAGATGGACGCCGCAGACGCGCAGGCCGCAATGGCCCGCCTCACGCCGACGCTCGATTTCGATGCACTGGCCGACGCCGATCTGGTGATCGAAGCCGTCTATGAAAGCATGGACGTGAAGAAGGACGTGTTCGGCAGGCTGGACAAGGTGGCAAAGCCCGGCGCGATCCTCGCCAGCAACACCAGCTATCTGGATATCGACGAGATCGCGGGCGTCACCTCGCGCCCGGAATCGGTGCTGGGAATGCACTTCTTCTCGCCTGCCAACGTGATGAAGCTGCTGGAAGTCGTGCGCGGCAAGGCGACCGGCGCGGCGCAACTCGCCACCGTGATGGCGCTGTCGGTGAAGATCGGAAAGGTGCCGGTGGTTTCGGGCGTATGCCACGGGTTCATCGGCAACCGGATGCTCAGCCCCAGGCAGGCGCAAGCCCACGCGCTGATCATGGAAGGCGCGAACTACTGGGACGTGGACGAAGCGCTGCTGGAATTCGGCTTCCCGATGGGACCGTGGCAGATGGCCGATCTTGCTGGCCTCGACATCGGCTGGCACCGTGACCCGAACCGGATCGAAAGCGTGCGCGATGCGCTCTGCGCCAGGGGCCGCTGGGGCCAGAAGACCAAAAAGGGCTTCTATGATTACGACGAAAATCGCCAGCGCACGCCGTCGGATGAGGTCAAGGCGGTGATCGCGGAATTTGCCGCGAAAGAAGGCAAAGCCCAGCGCGAAATCGGCAAGGAGGAGATCCGCGAGCGCCTGCTCTATCCCATGATCAGCGAAGGCGCGCTGATCCTTGACGAAGGCATTTCGCAGCGCGCTAGCGATATCGATACCGTCTGGCTCAATGGCTATGGCTGGCCCGCGTGGACCGGTGGCCCGATGTTCTGGGCGGACCATATCGGGCTGGATACGGTCGTCGCAGGCCTGAAGAAGCACGGCCTTCCCGTCGCTCCGCTGCTGGAACGCAAGGCTGCGGCGGGCGAAACGTTCAATTGAATGGGCAACTGATCGGAGCGGCGGCCATGCGGATCGAGGATATCGTAGAAAGCGAGTTCACATCCCTCAGCGACATCATTCGCGCCCATGCTGCACGGCGGGGCGATGCGGTGGCGCTGGCGGATGAACGCCGCACGGTGGGGTGGGCGGAAATGGACGCCCTGATCGACCGCATCGCCGCCGCTCTCCAGCACGAAGGGGTGCAGAAGGATGAACCCGTCGCCATCGCGGCGATGAACGCGGTGACAACCGGCCTCGCCTTCCTCGGTGCGATCCGTGCCGGTGCGGTCGCGGCCCCGCTCACCTCAACCGCCACGCCCGAGACTATCGTGGCCATGCTGGCCGACAGCGGCAGTCGTGTACTGCTGCTGGACAAGGACATTTCCGAACGCATTGCCGGGCTGGACCTGCCTGCTGGCGTAAAGCGCATCGCGCTGGACGATAGCGACGCGGGAGAGCCGTTCAGCACATGGATGGCCCCCGAAGGCGCAAAGCCCGAAGATCGCCCCGCCGCGCCTGCCGATCCGTTCAACATCATCTATTCCTCCGGCACCACCGGCGCGCCCAAGGGCATCGTGCAGAGCCACAAGATGCGCCACGAATATGCCCGCCGCACCATTCCGGCAGGCTATGGCGACGATACGGCAGTGATCTGCTCCACCCCCCTCTATTCGAACACCACGTTGGTCAGCTTCCTTCCCGCGCTTACCGCAGGGGGCAAAGTGGTGCTGATGCGCAAGTTTGATGCGCGCACCTTTCTGCAATTGAGCGAGCGCGAACGGGTGACGCACGCCATGCTCGTGCCGGTGCAATACCGCCGCATCATGGAACTGCCCGATTTCGGCAACTTCGACCTGTCGTCCTACAAGCTCAAGTCCTGCACGTCCGCCCCCTTCCCCGCATGGCTCAAGGCCGATGTGCTGAAGCGCTGGCCCGGTGGCCTGACCGATGGTTATGGCATGACCGAAGGCGGGGCGACCGCCGTTCTGCTGGCGCATCTTAACCCTGACAAGCTGCACACCGTTGGCCAGCCCTCGCCCGGCCACATCATGAAGATCATCGACGAGGACGGCAACGAGCTGGCGCAGGGCGAAGTGGGCGAGATCGTAGGCCATTCGCCGATCATGATGAACGGCTATCACGGCAAGGACGACAAGACCCGCGAGATCGAATGGTTCGACGCCGAAGGCCGCCGCTACATCCGCCACGGCGATGTGGGCAAGTTCGACGAGGACGGCTTCCTGATCCTGATGGACCGCGCCAAGGACATGATCATTTCGGGCGGGTTCAACATCTACCCCAGCGACCTTGAAGCCGAACTGACCCGGCAGAGCGCGGTAAAGGAAGCCGCTGTGGTCGGCGTGCCAAGCGACGCATGGGGCGAAACCCCGCTGGCCGTGATTGTGCTGGCCGATCCTTCCGCCGATCCCGCCGCCGTTCTGGCGCAAGCCAACAGCCGCCTTGGCAAGACGCAGCGCATTTCCGCTATCGAGGTGGTGGGCGAACTGCCCCGCAGCCCCATCGGCAAGGTGCTGAAGCGCGAACTGCGTGACCGCTTTGGCGGAAACCCCATCTTCGCCGCAACATCTCTTGAAAAAACACCATCTTCAGCAGGAGTATAACCCATGCGTGACGCCGTAATCGTATCCGCTGCCCGCACGCCCATCGGACGCGCATACAAGGGCGCTTTCAATGCCACGCCGGGCGCAACGCTGGGTGCACTGTCGCTCGAAGCCGCCGTGGCGCGCGCCGGGATCGATCCGGCCGAAGTGGATGACGTGCTGTGGGGCAGCGCGCTGCAACAAGGCGCACAGGCCGGCAACATCGCGCGGCAGGTCGCCCTGCGCGCAGGCCTGCCCGTCACCACTTCGGGCATGAGCATGGACCGCCAGTGCTCGTCCGGCCTGATGACCATCGCCACCGCCGCGAAGCAGGTGATCATCGACCGGATGGATGTCGTGGCCGCAGGCGGTCAGGAATCGATCAGCCTCGTCCAGACCAAGGACATGCGCGTCGCCCCGGACAAGAGCCTGATGGCGATGCACAAGGCGATCTACATGCCCATGCTGCAGACCGCCGAGATCGTCGGCCAGCGCTATGGCATCAGCCGCGAGGCCTGCGACGAATACGCCCTGCAGTCGCAGCAGCGGACGGCAGCGGCACAGGCAGCGGGCAAGTTCGATGACGAAATCGTCGCCACTGACAGTTCGATGGGTGTCCAGAACAAGGAAACCGGCGAGATTACGTTCCAGGACGTCCACCTGACCAAGGACGAAGGCAACCGCCCCTCGACCACGCTGGAAAACCTTCAGGCGCTCAAGCCCGTGATCGAAGGTGGCATCGTGACCGCAGGCAACGCCAGCCAGCTTTCCGATGGTTCGGCCGCCGTGATCGTGATGGAAGCGGACCTTGCCGCCAAGCGCGGCCTGACCCCGCTCGGTCGCTATGTCGGCATGGCGGTTGCGGGCACGGAGCCTGACGAAATGGGCATCGGTCCCGTCTTCGCCATCCCCAAGCTGCTGCAGCGCTTCGGCCTGAAGATGGACGACATCGGCCTGTGGGAGTTGAACGAGGCCTTCGCCGTGCAGGTGCTCTATTGCCGTGACAAGCTGGGCATCCCCAATGACCTGCTCAACGTCAACGGCGGTTCGATCTCCATCGGCCACCCCTATGGCATGACCGGCGCCCGCTGCACCGCCCACGCGCTGATCGAAGGCAAGCGTCGCGGCGCGAAACATGTCGTCGTGACGATGTGCGTCGGCGGCGGCATGGGCGCAGCCGGGCTGTTCGAAGTCCTCTGACGGCATCACACAAACAAAAAGCAATTGTATAGTTTGCAAACACATATCGTCATTGCGAGGAGGCGAAGCCGACGAAGCAATCCAGAGTAGGTCCAAACCGCGCTGGATTGCTTCTCCTCGCTACGCGAGGCTCGCAATGACGATACCAAACAAAAAAGGCCCCGAACGCGCCAGCGTCCGGGGCTTTTTCATGTCCGCAAATGTCAGATCAGAACTTCACTGTGCCGGTCAGCCAGAACGAGCGCGGCTGGATCGCCACGATGCTCAGCAACTGGTTCGGATTGGCCTGCACCGCTTCCTTGGTCAGCCCCTGACGGTCAAGCGAGTTGAGGAACCCGCCAGCGCGCGCCCACGACATGATGCCGAACTGGTTGAACACGTTGTTCACGTTCGCCTGCAATTTGAAGCGCTTGTCCGCGCCAAATTCATACGATGCGCCAAAATCGAACGTGTGGAAGCCCGGCAGATACCAGGCATTGGCGCGGTTTGCGGCACGCTTGCCGGTGTAGCTGTGCGTCAGGAACAGCGCGAGACTGTCCACCGGCGTCAGCGTGGCCGTGGTGCGCGTGAGGATCTTCGGGTTGTTGTCCGCATCCCCCTTGGGCGTCGATTGCAGCGTATCGTCTGCCGGATCTGGCGTGTTGGCCAGCCACAGGCCGAACTTGGAAGCCTTGGGATTCTGCAAGGTGATGGCCGTGCGCAGATTCAGCATGTCTCCCAGATCGGCATCGGCATCGATTTCCACGCCATAAGTCTCGATCTCGCCATAAACGGTCGGCGGGGTATAGAACTGGCCGTTCTGATTGGTGAACGTCTGCGTTGATCCCACGTTCGAGAGCTTAGAATAGAACGGGAAGACACCAACGCGCACGTCGCCCGCCCGATACTTCAGGCCCAGCTCGATCTGCGTGATCACCTGCGGTTCGGGGAACTGCGTGGCGATTTCGCTGGGGGAATCGATATCGGCAATGCCACGGAAGTCGGGCGCCTTCTTGCCGCGCGTATAACGCAGATAGGCTTGGAAGTTGTCGCTAACCTCGTAATTCACCGCGCCGGTGTAGTTCAGATAGTGGAAGTTGCGCTTGGTGTTCGTCGGCGCGGCATAGGTGTTGCGGTTGTTGTCCCACAGCGTCAGCGGATTGCCATCTGCACCTGCGCCGCCGTTGACCGGGGCTGCAGCACCCAACGTCAGGTTCGTCACGTCATAGCGGATGTCTTCGTAACGAATGCCGCCATCGATCGAGAGACGGTCGGTCACCTGCCATTCGTCGCCTGCGAAGACCGAAATCTGGCGCTGCGTTCCGCTTACGCCGTCGCCATCGAAAATGCCGCCGCCTTGCGAAGCAAAGCCTGCCGGATCGGTAACCTGCAGCACCGTGCCGTTGGGCAGCGTATGGGTGATGTCATAAACCTGCGGCTGCGAGGTCAGGCCCGATATGCCGAACCCGGCAGAACCGCCGATCTGCCTGTAGCGCGAATGCGCAAACGAAGCGCCGACCGCAAGCGAGTGATCGCCAAGGCTGGCCGAAAGCGTAAGCTGATCCTGAAATGTCCGCGACTGGTACTTGTTGGAAAGCGCAGCCTGCGAAAACACGCCGTTCTGCAGAACATTCTGGTTCGGCAGGTTATTTGCCACAACCGTATGGTCAAAGCCCGAGAACGAGAGAACCTGCGCCGCGACATTGTTGGTCCCGCGCACCTTGTAGGTGGTCGTCCCCGGCAGGCCCAGCGTGCCGGTCAGGATCGACAGGAAGAAGTCATCCAGCGTCAGCGGGAAGATCACGCCGCCGGTGCTCCAGTCGGTCTTGTTCTCGCTGTAACGCGCACGGTTCTGCACGTTGATGCCATCGGCCAGTTCGTGATCCCACGTCATGCCGAACGACAGTGTGCGGGCGTGGACCAGATCCGAGGCATCCCACGATCCGGTCGAACCATCGGGATTGGTAAAGCTGTGCGCATTGGCAGGCGGCAGCACCGACGAGGTGTTGTCGAAACCAGCCGCGATCTTGGGATCGTTATAGTTGAACGCCGGGGTAAATTCGAACCAGCCGTTGTGATCGTTCAGATACTTGGCATCGAACCGGACCGAACCATTGCCATAATCCCACAGCAGGTTGGCGCGGATCTGGCCGCCCTTGTTCAACGCGTAGCCCGGATCGCGCGAACCATCGCTTTTACGATAGAAGCCGCCAATGGCGTAATACAGGCCATTGCCCAGTTCACCGCCGGTATAGGCATCGATGCGGTAATAGGGGTTCTTGCCATCGCCTTCGAGGCCGACCTTGCCCGAAATTTCAAAGCCGGGGTGCGATTTGCCGGTGCGCGAGATATAGTTGAAGATGCCGCCCGGCGCATTGTTGCCAGTCACGGTCGCGGTGCCGCCGCGCAGGCCTTCCAGCCGGTCCAGCATGATATCGGGGCGCGAAAAATAATCCGGGCCGAAGTTGCCCACCGTCACCGGCTCAACCGGCAACCCATCTTCCTGCATCGAAACGTAGTAATAGCCGCCATCGCCATCGAGCGAGTTGGCCGAAACCCCGCGTGAGAACACCACGTTGCGGATTTCCCCCAGCGACGAGTTCACGAACACGCCGGGCACGTTCTTGATCAGGTCGGCCGAACTGTTGGCGATCTGCTGCGACAATTCCTCTGACGTTACCGCCGCGATGGAGATCGGCGCGTTTTCGATGGACTTGGCGCTGAACACGCCCGTCACCACGATCTGCTTTTCGGTTTCGGCGCTGGCGTCGGTCTGTTCGGTCGCGCTTTGCGCCATGACAGGAGCCGCCAATGCGCACAGCGCGACGGCTGCGACAGACGCGGAAAGGCGAATGGAATCTGCACGTTTCATTCAGAGCACCCCTCATGGAATCGAGGCCCTTTGCCGGGCCTTCTCCTTCTGAATAATCAAAAATGATCGATTGGTAAAGATGATTTGTGATCATTTATGATTGCATCGTGGTTAGATTTAACGTTGGACGTGTTCCACCGGTTGAAAATGGCGCATCCGGTTTGCTTGCCTGCCCTCGCGCTGCTGCCTACACCCGCCAGCATGGACAGGAACAACAGCCCACACGCCCAGAATGATCGCCCGTGGCCGCAGGCCGGGCGCGAACGCTTGATCTACCCTTCGCCCGTGGGCTGGAAAGGCACCGATTTCGTTGACAACGAAGAGGAACTGCTGCGGCGACTGAACCCGAAAACGGTGTTCATGATGGGCGATAATCCCGCCCTGCCCCGGATGCCCGAACGCCCCCGCCTGCTCGATTTCTTCCGCTGCCGCTTTGGCGATATCA